>NZ_JAVRQA010000463.1:0-20174 GCF_032161845.1 Mycobacterium sp. | reverse complement strand
TCCGACAAGGTACTGAAGGCGGTGGCCGACGATCTGGGGGTCGGCCACACCTTCCACCCCACCGAGGTGGGGGTGTTCTTCGGTGAGCCGGGCAAGACAGTATCGGACCCCTACTTCGGGGGCGTGGGTCCTGATCGCGCGGGCTGCATCTTCTGCGCCCAGTGCATGACCGGATGTCCCAACAACGCCAAGAACACCATGGAACGCAACTATCTCTATCTCGCCGAACAGGCTGGCGCACAAATCCATTCGATGACAAGGGTGATAGACGTGCGGGAGCGCCCCGGCGGCGGCTACCAGATCGAGACCGCCCGCAGCGGAAGGTGGGTCCGAAAGGAGCGCCGGACGTTCACCGCCGACCAGGTGGTGTTCTCCGCCGCCGCGCTGGGAACGCAGAACCTGTTGCATCGGTTGCGTTCCAGTGGATCACTGCCGCGCATCTCGCTACGACTCGGTGAGCTGTCGAGGACCAATTCCGAGGCGATGCCCGTGGCGACGTCCCGTACGCGTACCGATTTCGCGGAGGGCATCGTCGGGACGTCGTCGATTCACCCGGACGCGAACACCCACGTCGAGGCATTCCGCTACGGCAAGGGCAGCAACACGGTTGCACTGATGTTCGGCACGACGTTGATTGACGGCGACAGGCACCGACTCGTTAAGTGGCTACTGACCAACCTCCGTCACCCCATCGCGTTCGTGCGCGGCTTCAATGTCCGCCGCTCCTCGGAGCGGACGGTCGTGTTTCTCGTCATGCAAGACCTCAACAACTCGCTCACCACGTATCTGAAGCGGGGGATGTTCGGCATGAAGATGACCAGCAGGCAGGGCAGCGGCGAGGCTAACCCCAATTGGATTCCGGTAGCCAACGACATCGCCCGCCGCGCCGCCAAGAAGATCGGTGGAGATCCACGCGGCAGCATCGGCGACATCGTCAACAAGCCGATGACGGCGCACTTCATTGGTGGCTGCCCCATCGGCGACTCAGCCGACACCGGCGTCGTCGATCCGTATCAGCGGTTGTACGGCTACCCCGGTCTCCACGTCATCGACGGCTCGACGATCACCGCCAACCTGGGCGTCAATCCGTCGCTGACCATCACTGCTCAATCTGAGCGCGCAATTGCGTTCTGGCCCAACAAGGGCGAGCAGGATCCGCGCCCGAAGCTTGGTTCCGTGTATCGGCCGGTCGCGCCGGTCCCGCCGCGTCAGCCCGTTGTGCCTGCGAGCGCACCGGGTGCGCTTCGGCTGCCGATCGTGGCCCTGTCGTGAGCCGGAGATGAGTATCGAGGTGGCCGGACGGCTCGACCCGCCAGCGGCACGGGGGCGTTATCTCGTCGAGTGGTATCGGCTCGAGCTCGCCGAGGACGTCCTCAAACACACCGTAAACACACTCGAAGCCAGTGCGGCGACTGTCGGCGAGAGCGCACCAGTCAAACTCCTGGCCATGCTTGCGGTACCCGCCGATGAAGTCGTGTTCGGAGTCTTCACCGCAGATTCGGCAGACGTCGTCGCCGAAGTCTGTCACCAAGCCGGAATTCCCGCCCAGCGACTCACAGCGGCATTCGCCGTACGCAATCCGACAGTGGCCGAGAGGTTTCAGCGATGACCGGGCATCACATGGCTGGCGGCGGAGCCAGATGCGACCCCGGCGCGAACCCCTCGGTGATCACCCGCCTGTGTTCGAAGCGCCAGCCATCATCGGTTTGCGTGGCGACGTCGCGGTAGGTTCCCCAGTGGTCCAGCCCACGCGTGCCGATGAATTGAAAGCACGAATAGGCCTTTGCGCTCCCGTCGGGTAGCGGCTCGACGTAGATCGAGCTCAGATGGTGACGGGCGGGCAGGAAGTCAGGGTCGGTGAATCGTTCACTGGTGGAACGGAACAACCCGAGCACGCCGTCGACGCCGACGTAGGTGTCGCCGCCGATCTCGAGAACGCCGTCGGGAGCGAACAGCTGCGCGAGCCTCTCGACCTTGCCGGTGTCGGCGAGGTACCGGTAGGTCGTCAGCAGGTCGGTGACGCCGACGCGGATCCGGAACCCGTCGCTCGACGCCGCCCCGCGCTAGTCGCCGTCCTTGACCTTGGCCATCTTCAACACGTCAAGGCGCTTGTCGAGTTCCGCCTCGGAGAGCTTGTCGCCGATCAGGCCGCGGTCGATGACCGTCTGGCGAATCGTCTTGCGCTCCTTGAGTGCTTCCTTCGCGACCTTCGCGGCCTCTTCGTAGCCGATCGCCGAGTTGAGCGGCGTCACGATCGACGGCGACGACTCCGCCAGCTCACGCAGGTGCTGCTCGTTGGCGATGAGGCCGTCGATGCACTTCTCGGCGAACAACTTCGACACGTTTGCCAGCAGCGTGAACGACTCGAGCACGTTGCGCGCCATCATCGGGATGTAGACGTTGAGCTCGAAGGCACCCGAGAGACCGCCAACGGTGACGGCAGCGTCGTTGCCGATCACCTGCGCGGCGACCTGCGTAACAGCCTCGGGCAGAACGGGATTGACCTTGCCCGGCATGATCGAGCTACCCGGCTGCAGATCCGGCAGCTGCAGCTCGCCGAGACCGGTGAGAGGCCCGGACCCCATCCAGCGCACGTCGTTGGCGATCTTGGTCAGCGACACCGCGATGGTCTTCAGCGCACCGGACGCCTCGACCAGACCGTCGCGCGCGGCCTGCGCCTCGAATGAGTCAGCGGCCGTCCGCAATTCGGCGATCCCGGTCTGGTCCACCAATACGTCGACGACCTTCGCGCCGAATCCGTCGGGTGCGTTCAGGCCGGTACCGACGGCGGTGCCGCCGATGGCCAGTTCGCCGAGGCGGGGGAGCGTTGCCTTGACCCGCTCGATGCCCGCCTCCACCTGGCGGGCGTAGCCGCCGAACTCTTGGCCGAGCGTCACCGGCACGGCGTCCATCAGGTGCGTGCGACCGGACTTGACCACGGTGCGCCACTGCCTGGCCTTGTTGGCCAGCGACTCGTGCAGCACCTCGAGCGACGGAATCAAGTGCCGCACAGCGGCTTCCGTTGCGGCGATGTGAGTGGCCGTTGGGAAGGTGTCATTGGAGCTCTGCGACATGTTCACGTCGTCGTTCGGGTGCACGGTCACGCCGTTGGCTGCCGCGATACCCGCGATGACCTCGTTGGCGTTCATGTTCGAGCTGGTGCCCGACCCGGTCTGGAAGACGTCGATGGGGAACTGGTCGTCGTGCTGGCCGTCGGCGATCTCGGCGGCCGCGGCGATGATGGCATCGGCCTTGGCGGGGTCCAGCAGGCCGAGGTCCTTGTTCACCTGCGCGCAGGCACCCTTGAGCAGGCCGAGCGCACGAATCTGGGTGCGCTCCAACGGCCGGAACGAGATCGGGAAGTTTTCGACGGCCCGTTGGGTTTGCGCCCGCCACAGCGCGGCGACGGGCACGCGCACTTCGCCCATCGTGTCGTGCTCGATGCGGTATTCGGTCTCGACAACTCTGTCGGCGGACATCTGCTCCCTGTTCGTCGGTGATGTGGCGGGTGTGGCGGGGGTTTACGGCAAGGGGGTTACGGCAAGGGGTAGGCGGCGGTCAGGTCACCTGTGAAGTCGACCGCGGAGTACTCGTTGAGCTTCGAGAGTCGGTGGTAGGCCTCGATCATGCGGACGGTGCCGGACTTGGAGCGCATGACGATCGACTGGGTGGTACAGCCGCCGCCGAAGTAACGGACGCCCTGGAGTAGGTCCCCGTCGGTGACGCCAGTCGCGGAGAAGAAGACGTTCTCCCCGGACACCAAATCCTCGGTCATCAGCACCCGGTCCAGATCGTGGCCCGCGTCGATGGCCTTCTGCCGCTCGGCGTCATCGGTGGGAGCCAGCACGGCCTGGATGGCGCCGCCCATGCAGCGGATGGCCGCCGCGGTGATGATGCCCTCCGGTGTGCCACCGATGCCGGCCAACATGTCGGTGCCCGAACCGGGTCGGCAGGCCGCGATGGCGCCAGCCACGTCGCCGTCCGAGATCAACCGGATGCGGGCGCCGGCCTCCCGGACGTCGGCCATCAGCTGGGTGTGTCGTGGCCGATCGAGCACGCAGACCGTGATGTCGGCGACCGAGGAGTTGCGCACCTTGGCGACCCGCCTGATGTTCTCGCCGATGGGCACCGTGATGTCGATGACGTCGACGGCGTCCGGGCCGACGGCGATCTTGTTCATGTAGAACACCGCCGACGGGTCGAACATGGCGCCGCGCTCGGCGACCGCGAGCACGGAAATCGCGTTGGGCATGCCCTTGCTCATCAAGGTGGTGCCATCGACCGGGTCGACGGCGAAGTCGCAGTCCGGCCCGTCGCCGTTGCCGACCTCTTCGCCGTTGTAGAGCATCGGGGCGTTGTCCTTCTCGCCCTCACCGATGACGACGACGCCGCGCATCGACACCGAGTTCACCAGTTCGCGCATGGCGTCGACGGCTGCCCCGTCGCCGCCCTCCTTGTCGCCGCGGCCCACCCAGCGCCCGGCGGCCATCGCGCCTGCTTCGGTCACCCGCACCAACTCGAGGGCTAGGTTGCGATCCGGGGCTTCGCGTCGCGATGGTGTCATGGCTGCAGATTCTCCCATTAGCGGTTCGGAGTTTGGGAGCTGGGATACTGGCGGAGTGACCACACCCCAGCCGGCTCCGGAACCGACGCCGGCGAAGTCACGGCTCCTGCAGGACGGTCGCGACATGTTCTGGTCGATGGCACCGCTAATTCTGGCGTGCATCGTGCTGGCGGGGGTCCTCGGAATGTGTTCGTTCGCGCCGAACGGTCCAGGTCAGGGCCCTGTCCTACCCTATGACACGCCGGCAGCGCTGAAGGCCGACGCCGAGACGCTGAAGATCCCGATCCGGTTGCCCCGACTGCCCGACGGTTGGCATGCCAACTCGGGTTCGCGCGCCAGCATCGACGGTGGCAGGACCGACGCGGGAGGCAAGCCCGCCAGGGCCGTCATTTCCCGCACCGGCTTCCTGGCGCCGACGGGGATGTTCATCAGCTTGACGCAGAGCGACGCCGACGAACAGAGCCTCATCAGGTCGATCGACACCGAGCTGGCGCCTGCGGGCACCGAGGACGTGAACGGCGTGCGGTGGATCGTCTACGAGGGCGGCGAGGACTCCCGACCGGTGTGGACGACTCGGTTGAATGGGCCGACGGGTCCGGCGCAGATCGCCGTGACCGGCCCCGCGGGTACGGACGAGTACCGTACGCTGGCAGCGGCCACGCAGTCGCAGTCGCCGCTGCCCATCCGCTAGGAGTATCGATGACCTCACGCAAGCCGGATGTCGCCGCCGGGGCGGCTCCAGAGGCCGACCTGACCGGCTGGGCGGTCGCGCCGTTCACCGCCGAGGGGTTCACCTACGACGTCTACCGCAAGGGCGAGGGCCCTGGTGTGGTGCTGATCCCCGAGATGCCCGGACTCCATCCCGGTGTGCTGGCGCTGGGAAACCACTTGGTGGACAACGGGTTCACCGTGGCCGCGCCGTCGCTCTACGGCACCCCGGGAGCCAAGGGTGTCCGGCCGGGTGCGGTGCCGGTGATGCTGCGCGGCTGTGTCGCAAAGGAGTTCGCGGCCTTCGCGACCAACGCCGATCGTCCGATCGCCCACTACCTGCGCGCGTTGGCCCGTGACCTCAACGAGCGGACGCCTGGCAAGGGCGTCGGCGTCATCGGCGAGTGCTGGAGCGGTGGCTTCGCCCTGGCGGCGGCCGTGGACGACAGCGTGCTGGCCCCCGTGCTGAGCCAACCGTCGCTGCCGATCGGGCTGACGGCGAAGCAGAGGGCAGATCCGGGCCTTTCCGAAGCCGAGTTGAAGATCGTCGAACGCCGGGTTGCCGACGAGGGCCTGTGCGCGCTGGCGCTGCGTTTCAGCGAGGACCCCCTATCGCCGGGCGCGCGCTTCAAGACCCTCAAGGCGCGCCTCGGCGATGCCTTCGAGGTCATCGAGATCAGCTCGAAGAAGGGCAACGAGCATGCGTTCGGGAAGATGGCCCACTCGGTGCTGACCCTCGAGGTCCGCGAAGTCGACGGCCACCCGGCCTACGAGGCGCGCAAGCGGGTCGTCGCGTTCCTCAAGGAGCGACTGGTCGCGGCGTAGTCGCGCTCTGCGCCTTCCGGCGCGCTTCGTCACGCCGAGCCCAAAGTCGCTTACGTGCCTTCTCGATGAGGCGTGCGACCGGCCCCGGCTCCTTGTCGTGGTGATCGTCCTCGGGCTCGTCGATCGGTACGCCCTTGAACACCGCGAGGTAGACGCTGATGGTCGTGACGATGACGATCATCAACACCGGCCCGATGATGATTCCCATGAACCCGAACATCGTGATGCCCGCGAAGACGGCCAGCAGCATCAGCGCGGAATCCAGCCGGGCGGCCCGAGGGATCAGGATCGGCCGCAAGACGTTGTCGATGTTCGTCACCACGATCAGGTGCCAGGCGATGACGAAGATGCCGCCGAAGACGTTGCCGAACAGGATCATTCCGATGCCGAACGGGATGCTCACGATGCCGCCGCCGAGTGGGATCACCGAGAGCGCAGAGAGCAGGATCGCGAAGATGAAGAAACCTTCGTGGAAGCCGGCCAGGTAGATCGACACCGCACCCGCCAGTCCCTGGGCGAGGGCGATGACGAACTGGCCGAACACCGCACCGCGCACCATCGCGCCCATCTTCTCCAGGTAGAGGTCGGTGACCTCCTCGCCAAGCGGGTTGAGCTTGCGGATGAGCGTCTGCACGCCCTCGCGGTTGGAGAGCAGTGAGATGAACACGTAGATGAACAGCACTGCCGCGGTGAGGCCACCCGCGAGTCCGCCTGCGGCGCCTTGCAGGAACCCAAGGGCGTACTCGCCTCCACTCTGCGCGACGGTGGCCATCCGCTCCTGCAGGAGTTCTGGCGTCACGTTCACGTTGGCGAGGAAGGGAATCTTGTCGACGGCATCGTTGACCCACTTCAGCGCCTGATCGCCGAGCGAGCTGAGGTCGGTCCGAGACACCCAGGCCGAAACACTGCGAATCATCGCGCTGATCTGCACCACCGCCAGCAGGACGAGCAGACCCAGTGGGATGATCACCGCGAAGATCGCCGCCAGCAGGGTGAACGTCACCGACAGGCCTCGGCTGAAACGCCTGAGGAACCAGTCGAAGAGCGGGTTGAACAGATAGGTCGTGACGGCCGCCACGACGATCAACATGAAGTAGCCGCGAAGAAAGTACGCGCCGAACGCCAGGGCGACGATGGTCGCGATGGCCAGAGCCTGCTTCTGGGTTTGGGTGAACTCCGTCTTCATGATCACGGGAATGAGCCTACGGCGCTGCCAATTTCATCACGTGGCCGATGATGTCGGGGTATCGCTTCATGTGGGCGCCGCCGTTGAGATCGAGCACCTCGCCGGTGAGCCACTGTGCCTTGGTCAGGAACAGCACGGCCTCGGCGATGTCCTCCGGCGTGCCTGCCCGGCCCAGCGGCGTGTTCTCGACGTACTCCTCGACGACGCCGGGGACCATTGCAGCGCCCTCGGTGAGCGGGGTGTGCACGAAGCCCGGCGCGACGGCGTTGACCCGGATGCCGCGCGGTGCGAGTTCGAGGGCGGCGACCTGGGTCAGCATCGACAGTCCGGCCTTCGCCGAGCAGTAGGCGCTCATCCCGATCGCGGGCTGGCGACCGTTCAGCGACGAGATCGACACCAGCGATCCGCCGTCGACGAGATGCCGGCCCGCGTACTTGGCGACGATGAACGCACCCGTCAGGCAGACGTCGATGACCGACCGGAACTGGTCGACGGCCAAGTCGACGATCAGACCGATGTTCGAGAATCCCGCGCAGCTGACCACCGCGTCGACCGCCCCGGTCTGCTCGAAAAGCGTTGCCACCGAAGCTTCGTCGCTGACGTCGACGAACTCCCCACGGTGTGGGTCGCCCAGTGTCGCCGCACGGTTGCGCGCACCCTCGAGGTTCAGGTCGGCGATGACGACCCGATACCCGTCGGCGGCCAGTGCCTGCGCAGAGGCCCAGCCGATGCCCGACGCTCCGCCGACGACGATCGCGGTGCTCACGGTGTGCTCTCCTCGGGTCGAGGATCGGCCCATTTGTCGGCGATCGCGCCCCACGGGTCGGCATAGGGTTCGGTGCGGCCGTAGTAGGCGGCGCGACGGGTGAAGATGGCCTTCGTCAGCGGTGCTGCGATGCGGAGCAGGTGGCGGCGCATACCGGCCTTGTTGGCGGTCTCGATGAGCATTTCTGGCCACGAATGATGTTGGTGGCCAAGCACTTCCTGTGCACGCGTGGTGTCCATCCAGTCGGTGTTGAACCAGTCACCGTCCCTGTCCGGGTTGCCCTTCAGTCCGGTGGGCAGACCGCCGACCAGTCCCATCGCCGCTGCCATCGCGGGAGCCACGTCGCCCTGAATCAGTCGGTGGGTGTCGTCGCCGCCGATGAGCAGGGTCTCGCCGACCGCGTCGGCGGTGGTGGCGACCGCAAACGCCCTGGCCACGTCCCGCACGTCGACGGTCTGAAGCCGGCCGTCGACGGGGAGCAGTCCCTCGAAGTACAGGTTGTCCAACTTCATGTATGCCGCCGGATCCACGGTCAGCACGCCGCCGAGCCGCAGGATGACCCAGTCCAGTGACGACGCGCGGACCAGCTTCTCGGCCGCCGCCTTGTGCGCACCGTAGACGTCGGCGGGGTTGACGGGGGTGTCGGCGGTGAGGGGGTCGGGATGCGTGTGCGGGTTGCGTGCTCCGTACACCGCAATGCTGGACGCCTGCACGAACCGCGGCGGGCTGGGCTGCTTCGCGGCGGCCGCCAATAGGTGTGCCGTGGCACCGACGTTGACCTTCTCCGCGAGCCCCTTACGCATGTAGATGAATGGCGGGATGATCGCGGCCAGATGGATGATGGCTGCCGGGGCGATGCCCGTGACCAGCGCGTCGACTGCGGCGGGGTCGGTGAGGTCGGCGTACTGCACCTCGACTCCGGATGGCAGTTTCTCGGCGGCCTTTCGATGGGCCGGGATGTCGAGGTCGGTGGCCACCACCCGGCGTCCGTCGGCGGCGAGCCGCTTCACGGTCGAGGACCCCACCAGCCCGAAGGCACCCGTCACGAGTACGGCGTCCGTCATGTAACTCCCTCATCGGAACTGGAACGTGTTGCAGGCATCATTGCCTAGACGGGAGGTCTTCACCAGCACTGGCCGGCGTCACACCGGTCCGGATGCAGCGAAATCCGATGTGGCTCATTCCGGTGTCGACCATCTGTGGGCGGCGTGCGGAGGGGCGGTAGCGCAGGCAGTAGCTGTCCGCGCACAGGAACGAACCGCCCTTCACGACCCTGCGGCCGATCTTGAACTGTGGCTGGACGGGATCGTAACTATCTGCCGCACAGCATGATTCGATTGCCGTGGTGTCGGCCCACCAGTCGGTGGTCCACTCCCAGGCGTTGCCCGCCATGTCGAAGAGGCCGTAGTCGTTGGCCGCGAAGCTTCCGACCGGCTGGGTGGTGCCGTAGCCGGTGTCGGGCAGATACGGGAACTCGCCATGCCAGTAGTTGGCGAGTTTCTGACCCGAGACCTCCGGCTCGTCGCCCCAGGTGTAGACCTTGCCGTCGAGTCCACCACGGGCCGCGACCTCCCACTGTGCCTCGGTCGGCAGCGCCAGATCCGCCCAGTCGGCGTAAGCGGCGGCGTCGTCGAATGCGACGTGCACGACGGGATGCCGCTCGCGGCCCCGCACCGACGACCGCGGTCCGCGGGGGTGGTTCCAGCAGGCGCCGGGCGTCCACGTCCACCACTGGTTCAGCTGCCGGAGGTCGACGGGGCCGGGGGTGCGGTGGAAGACCATCGACCCGGGTTGCAGGTTCTCCGGCGGTGCGTTCGGGTAGTCGTCGGGGTCGAGTGGCCGCTCCGCGACGGTGACGTAGCCGGTGGCGTCGACGAATGCGGCGAAGTCGTCGTTGGTCACCTGATGACGCTGCATCCAGAAGCCGTCGACGGTGACCGCGTGGGTGGGCCCCTCCTCGGCGTAGTGCGCGTCGGAACCCAGGACTGCGGTCTGCGGCGGGATCCAGACCAGATCGCCGTTGGCCGTCGAGATAGCGCTGGCGGTCACGAATCGGTGCCGTCCGCGACTGTGAGCGCTATCTGAATGGAGTTGTCAGGCAAAGACGGTCGTCCAGTCGGACTTCATGCTGGCGACGGTCCACCCGTCCGTCGCAGCCTGTGCCAACGCCTTCTCCGCGCCTGCCACGTAGTCGAATTCGCGGTCCGCGTCGTCGTGAAGAACCAAGAGGCGCAGACCACGGGTGAACTCCAGCATCTCGATGTCGCCGTTGGAGTTTCCCGCCGCGAAGATCGGGCGCCGACCGATCCTGCTCCACAGCCGCACTGGCTTGACCGGCCCGTCGTCGAGGAACTCCGGTTGATCGGTGGTGTGCACGTCGTTGTCGCGGTAGACGAGTCCGACCGAGCTGCCGACTACCCGTTCTGGCGGGATGCCGTACATCGCCGAAGTGATCGGCCGCATGAAGTCCCGACCGCCCCCGGAAACGATGTAGTTGGTGAAGCCGTTGGCCTCCAGGTAGCGCAAGAGATCGACCATCGGTGCGTACCCCACTGCCGTGTAGGGCAGGCCAAGGGTCGGGTGCTTCGCCTCGGCGAAGAAGGCCGTGACGCGGTCGGCGTGTTGATCGACCGTGATGTCGCTGTGGGCCGAAAGTATTGCGGCCAGCATGGTTTTGAAACCGGTGTCATCACCCTGATAGTGCTTGGTGACGGCATCGCCGAACCACTTCAGGTCACCCGTTGCGGCGGCCTGGTACGGCTGTTTGGCGGCAAGCGACGGATCTTCGGTCGCCTGTTGGGCGAAACGGCGGATCAGAAAGTCCAACTGCACGTACATCGGCTTCTCGCACCACAGGGTGCCGTCGTTGTCGAACACTGCGATACGTGCTTCTGGGGCAACGTAATCCGGGCCCTCGGTCGTGACGCGAGCGACGAAGTCGACGATCGCCGACTTCGTCGGACCGGCATTCCAGGTAGTGAGCATCTAGTCCGCCGCAAGGAATGCGTCGAGCTTCTTCACGATCTGATCGATGCTGAAGCTGGCGGGTGGGTGCCGGGGCGGAAACTCCTTGAACGTGTCGAGGAATGCCGATGCCATCGCGGTAGCGTAGAGGACGAAGAAGTCACGCCGCAGGAACCACTCGTAGTAGGTGTTCGACGTGATGTCGGCGTACTCGAACGGGTCGGTGCGAAGGTTGAACAGCTTCGGCACCCGCAGCTCCGTGAATGGCTCGGCCCAGATTCGCAGCGTGCCTTGGCAGCGCTGCTCGGCGAACACGATCTTCCAGTTCTCGAACCGCATCGCGACCATTTCCGCGTCGTCGTTGAAGTAGAAGAACCCGCGCCTCGGGCTGTGCTCGACTTCGCCCATCAGATATGGCAACAGATTGAATCCGTCGATGTGCACCTTGTACTCGGTGTCTCCGTCGGCCCCTGCCTTGAAGCCCTTCTTCAGCTTGTCGGCTACGTCGGGGTCGCCGGCCGCGGCGAGCAGCGTTGGGAGCCAGTCGTGGTGCTGGATGATGTCGTTGGAAACGCTGCCCGCCTTGATCTTTCCTGGCCAACGGATCAACTCCGGCACCCGGTAGGCGCCCTCCCAGTTGGTGTTCTTCTCACTGCGGAACGGCGTCGTGCCCGCGTCTGGCCAGGTGTTGCGGTGGGGACCGTTGTCGGTGGAGTAGATGACGATGGTGTCGTCGGCGATACCGAGTTCGTCGAGCACATCGAGCACCGTGCCGACGTTCTTGTCGTGGTCGATCATCGCGTCGTGGTACTCCGACTGCCACAAGCCGGCCTGTCCCTTGCTCTCGGCCTTCACGTGCGTGTAGAGGTGCATATGGGTGAAGTTGCACCAGACGAAGAACGGCGTGTCCGCCCCGTGCTGGCGCTTGATGTAGTCGACGGTGCGGGCGGCGATGTCGTCGTCGATGGTCTCCATCCGCTTCGCGCTCAGCGGGCCGGTGTCCACGATCGTCTGCTTGCCGACTGGGCCGAACTTCTCGTCGTCGGGCTCTCCCGACACCTCTTCGGTGGCCTTGCAGTCCATCACGCCGCGGGGCAGCGCCAGCTCGTGCAGCCGGGGGAACTGGTCCTTGTGCGGGTAGTCGACCTGCTCGGGCTCTTCCTCGGCATTGAGGTGATAGAGATTGCCGTAGAACTCGTCGAACCCGTGCACGGTCGGCAGGTACTTGTTCAGATCGCCGAAGTGATTCTTGCCGAACTGGCCGGTGGCGTAGCCCAGTGGCTTTAGCAACTCGGCGATGGTGGGATCCTCGGCCGCCCAGCCGATGTCGACACCGGGCACGCCGACCTTGCTCATGCCGGTGCGGTACACGCTTTGCCCGCTGATGAATGCCGCGCGCCCCGCCGTACAGCTTTGCTCGCCGTAGGAGTCGGTGAACCGCATGCCCTCGCTGGCGATGCGGTCGATATTGGGCGTGCGATAGCCCATGATCCCGTCGCTGTAGCAACTGAGATTGGTGATCCCGATGTCATCGCCCCAGATGACGAGGATGTTGGGCTTTCCGCCTGGCATGCCGTGCTCCCTCGCTCGAATCGAACCGTGCGGGAGCAACGCTATTCGGGTGTGCCCAACCCTGTCAGCGCTTGCGCCATCTTCTCAGCGGATATTTACGCGGGCGCAGGGACTGGCGACGCCGCGCCCTTCATTTGGGCGTACAAGTCGGTGTAGTACGGAAGGCAATGGGCCATGGCGGCTTCGGTGGTGTACAGCGGACGGTAGCCCAGGTCATGCTCGGCCTTGGCGGTGGAGAAGTAGTTGTCCAGGTAAACGCGTTCCACCGCAAGGGGTTCCAGCAACGGCTGGGGCAGACCGAAGCGGAAGTGCAGCCACTGCCACACCGACATCACCGTGTGGACGAGCCGTCCCGACACCCGGAACTTCGGCCAGCTGTGACCGCATGCCTCGATCACCGGTCGGGAGAACTCGAACATGTTGATCGGCTCGCCGTCGTTGATGAAGTATGCCTGGCCAGGGGCTGAGCCGCCTGGCACGAGATGCTGACCCGCGAGGATGAAACCGTGAATCAGGTTGTGCACGTATGAATTGTCGAGTTTCACGTCCTTGCTGCCGACCAGCACCTTGACGTGGCCCTTAAGGACGCTTTCGAACAACTTGCGGAACATGGTCTGGTCGCCGCGGCCCCAGATGCCGCTCGGCCGGATGCTGCAGGTGAGCAGGCCGTCCTTGCCGTTTTGACCAAGCACGAACCTCTCGGCCTCCACCTTGGTTTCGGTGTAGAGGTCGGCGAATCGCGTTGTGTAGGGCAGGGTCTCGTCACCGCCGGTGATGCTCTGGCCGCCCATCACCACACTGTTGGACGCGGTGTAGACGAATCGCTTCACGCCGGCCGCCTGCGCCGCGTGGACGAGGGTCTTGGTGCCGCCGACGTTGACGGCGAAGCTGCGCTCGCGTGCCGGCGCGGAACCTCCGCCCATCAAGTCGATGACCGCCGCGGTGTGAATCACGGTGTCGATGCCCTCGACGGCGTGAGCGACGTCGGTGTCGTCGGTGATGTCGCCCACGACGGTCTCGAGTCGGTCGTGCGGGGGGAGTGGCGACGGCGCCCGGTCGAAGGAGCGGACCTGGTGGCCGCTCTTCAGCAACTCCGTCACGAGGTTGGTGCCGACGAAACCGGAGCCGCCGGTCACTAGCACGCGGCCGAGTTCAGTGGTCAGCGTTGAGTCACCCATGCAGCGAGGATAACTGAAACGTGTTCCAGTTTCGACCCCCTATGGGTCAACTGGTTCCAGAGTCAAGCTTCTTCGTCGTCACGGGAGGCAAGCGCCTTCTCGACCTTCAGGCGGGCCCCCTCGAGGTGCTGTTCGCAGCGTTTGGCCAGTTCCTCGCCCCTTTCCCAGAGCTGCAGAGAGGCGTCGAGGTCAAGGCCGCCCTCCTCGAGTTGGCGCACCACCTCCATCAGCTCGTCGCGGGATTCTTCGTATCCCAATTGACTAATGGGCTTCATCTGACCCCTCGCTGACCGTGGTTACCGCGCCATCGGCGACGCGGATGCGGAGCCGGGTCCCTGCGGGGGCGTCCGCCGTCGACCTCAGCACCGTCATCGAATCGGAGACGACCTGAACCACCGCATAGCCCCGCGCCAGGGTGGCTGCCGGTCCCAGTGTGGCAAGTCGCGCCGACAGATGGCCGACGCTCCTGGTTTCGGCATCGACCAGCCGGGTGACGTCTCGGCGGGCGGTTGCCCTGGCGCGGTGAATCTCCTCGCCTCGCGCGGTGAGTGCGGCCAACGGCTGGGCCAGCACGGGCCGGCTGCGGAGCTGCGTCAGCGTGCGCTGCTCGCGATGCACCCAGCTGCGCAGGGCCCTGGCGCTGCGCCCACGCAGATCAGCCACCCCGGCCTGTTCCGCCGCCGCATCGGGAACGACTCGCTTGGCCGCGTCGGTAGGGGTGGCGGCCCGCAGGTCGGCGACCAGATCGCACAACGGGTTGTCGGGTTCGTGGCCGATGGCACTGACCACCGGCGTCGTGCACTTCGCGATCTCACGGCACAACGTCTCGTCGGAGAAGGGCAGCAGATCCTCGACGCTGCCGCCGCCGCGGGCCAGCACGATGACGTCGACGTTGGGGTCGCCGTCGAGATCCCTTAGGGCGTCGACGATCTGAGCCACCGCACTGGGGCCCTGCACGATGGTGTTGCGCAACGCGAAGCGCACCGCAGGCCAACGGGCTTCGGCGACGGACATGACGTCCTTCTCCGCTGCGGACGCGCGGCCCGTGATCAAGCCAACGGTGTTGGGCAGGAACGGGATCGGTCTCTTGAGGCGAGGATCGAAGAGCCCCTCGGCGTCCAGCAGCTTGCGAAGGCGGTCGATGCGGGCCAGCAGTTCACCGATCCCGACGGCCCGGATCTGGTTGACCCGCAGCGAGAACGACCCGCGGCCCACGAAGAAGTTCGGCCGGCCGTGCATGATCACCTGCGTGCCCTCGGCGAGCTTCACCGGCGCGTTGTAGACCAGGTCTCGAGGGCACGTGATCTGCAGCGACATGTCGGCGGCCGGATCGCGCAGGGTGATGTAGGCGGTGCTGGAGTTCGGTCGAACGTTCAGCTGGGCGATCTGGCCCTCGATCCACACGGTGCCGAGCTTGTCGATCCAGTCCTTGACCATCATGGCGACGGAACGAACCGGCCACGGATTGTCGGGGGACTTGCCCTGCGCGGGTTCGGTCACAGCGGGGCGAGCGAAGCGACGGGGTGGGTCCGCGGGGCGAGCGAAGCGACGGGGTGGGTCACCGGGGCGGCTGGCCGTGGTCATTTGGCAGTCGCGCGGGTGATCCTGTTGGCCAGCAGCGTCTGGAACGGAGCGCGCGCCTTGGTCGATTCCTCGTAGCTCAGCAGCGCCTCGAGGTCGGGGACCTTCAGGGAGGGCAGCCTGGCCCGCAACTGGGCCAGCGTCAGCGCTTCGTAGTCGAGTTCTGCGACGACACCGGGTGCGGACGCGGCCGGCTTGGTCTCGGGTTTGTCGTCGCGCGTCTCCGGTTCGCCGGTGCTGAACAGGGCGAACCTGCCCTCGGTGAGGCGTTCGCCGTTGCGCGGCTCGTCGTCGACGTCGTCATCGGGCTCCGCGTCGTCGCCGTCCTCGTCGAACGTCGCCCACTCGGGTTGCTCGTCCTTGGGTGGAAACAGCTGGTCCAGCGTCTCGTCGCCCCGGTTCACCAGGTCTGCGACGTCCTGCTGCATCTTCATGATCAGTTGCGCGAGCTGGCTGACGACGGTCATCGGGTAGGTGATGACGGTCTGCGGCAGCCTGCGAGTTTCCTCCAGCGCGGTCACCGCGGCGCCGACCAGCAGACGGACTCCATATGGTGCAGTAGCCATGCGTGCAAGAGTACGGGCGCTGCGTCGGCTGGTCTTGTAAGGCCGCGGGTAAGTACCCTTGGAGGCATGCCGGAGACGATCAACATGGGTATGCCGGGTGCGACCCGGTCGGTTGTCGCGCCGGTCGAAGGCAAGCGCGTGCTGCTGGCCGAACCCCGCGGGTACTGCGCAGGCGTCGATCGCGCGGTCGAAACCGTCGAGCGGGCGCTGGAGAAGCACGGCGCTCCGGTGTACGTGCGCCACGAGATCGTGCACAACGTGCACGTCGTCGAATCCCTTGCCAAGGCGGGCGCGGTCTTCGTCGAGGAGACCAGCGAGGTTCCCGAGGGGGCCATCGTGGTGTTCTCCGCACACGGAGTGGCGCCGACGGTGCACGTGGAGGCCGCCGAGCGGAACCTGCTCACCATCGACGCCACCTGCCCGCTGGTCACCAAGGTGCACAACGAGGCGAAGCGCTTCGCCCGTGACGACTACGACATCCTGCTGGTTGGCCACGAGGGCCACGAGGAGGTCGTCGGCACGGCCGGTGAGGCGCCCGACCACGTCCAGGTCGTCGACAGCCCCGCATCGGTCGACAACGTCACCGTGCGCGACGAGAACAAGGTCATCTGGCTGTCGCAGACCACGCTGAGCGTCGACGAGACGATGGAGACCGTCAAGCGGCTGCGCGAGCGTTTTCCCAATCTGCAGGATCCGCCGAGCGACGACATCTGCTACGCCACCCAGAACCGCCAGGTCGCGGTCAAGGCGATGGCGCCGGAGTGCGAGCTGGTGATCGTGGTGGGCTCGCGCAACTCGTCGAACTCGGTGCGATTGGTCGAGGTGGCCCTCGGCGCAGGCTCCAACGCCGCCCACCTGGTGGACTATGCCGAGGACATCGATCCCGACTGGCTCGACGGCGTGACGACCGTCGGCGTGACGTCCGGCGCATCGGTGCCCGAGGTGTTGGTGCGCGGCGTGCTGGAACGGCTGGCCGAGTACGGCTTCGGCACGGTACAGCCCGTGACGACCGCCAACGAGACGCTGGTGTTCACCCTGCCTCGCGCGATTCGGCCCAAGCGCAACGCCTAGACGTCGTACTCCCACGAATCGGGAGCCGAATGCCTTGGCTGACGTGGTCGCGAGCGGTGCTCGGTCCTCGACTCACCGTCGTCCGCCCCGCGGTAACGCACCCGTGAGATCGGGTGATGGGTGCCGTTGCTTCCATTGGTCCGGTTGGCCGGCGGCTCATACGGCTCGTAGTCGGCTGAGCGCGGCCGCCGCTGGGGACGTTCCGGCCGCTCGGCCCGGTCATGGGCGTCAGGGCGGTCGCGCCGCTGGGGTCGGTCGTAGCGATCCCGCTCCGGTCGCTCTTGGCTGCTTCGGCGGTCCAATGGTGGCAGCGGCCTGCGCTCGCGTGGGTCCCGCGGTTCCCGATCGCCCGGATCACTTGCGCGGGTACGACGCCGCGGCTCGGCGGGTGGCTCGACCGGAGGGGTGTTGCGCCTGCGAGGCCGTGGCGGCACCGGTTCGATGATCTCGGTCTCCGGCGGGCGCGAGTGCCGCGAGGCGCGCCTGGAACCCGTGGCCGCGGCTGCCCCCGTCGACCGCTGGGAGCCGGTGGCAGCGGTTCTGGAGGTCCGGCGCGGTGCGCGCGGCGCCTCGTCGTCCATCGCACTGGCGGCCGCCGCGGTTGCCCCGGTGGTGCGTGCTGTCGTGCTGCGGCGCGCCTTGGTGCTCGTGCGGGCTGCCTTGGTGGTCGACGCCACCTCGTCCGGTGCGTCGGACGCTGGCTCGGCGTCCTTCGGGGTGGCCCGTCTGGCCGCCGCACCCAGATACCAGCGGACCATGCCGATCAACAGCACGGTCGCAGCGGTGAAGAACATCAACGGGAAGCGTTCGATCAACGGATAACCGCAGTTGATCAACGTGTCCTTGATCCCGGTGAACGTGCTGCCGTGGAAGACGAAGTAGGCGAAGGGGACGGCGACGAACAGGATGAGCGGGGGCTGGATCACCGCCGTGAAGACACCGGATTGACGAACCGCAACGACCGCGGCAATGCAACCGAGTACGTAGCACGTCGCGAAGACCCCGCCGAGGGCATTCTCGCCGCTCCCAGCGTCGAAGGCGACGCCGATGGCGGTCACGGTGGCTGCCAATATCGCGGCCGCCCACCAGGGGATTCCGGGGACGCGAGGCAGCGCCGATCGTTGGTCGGCGGCCACCGCCGACCGTCCACGCAGTCCTGACACACGTCGACCGTACCGGCAATGGCGCACGGAGCGCTGACAGCGCGCGCTGGCGCGCCCATGGCCGACCCCTAGACTGTTCTCTCCGTGGGCCTCAACCTCGGAATCGTCGGATTACCCAACGTCGGCAAGTCGACGCTCTTCAATGCGTTGACGCGCAATGACGTGCTCGCCGCCAACTACCCCTTCGCCACCATCGAGCCGAATGAGGGTGTGGTCGCGCTGCCGGATCCGCGGCTCGACAAGCTGGCCGAGATCTTCTCCTCGGAGAAGACCGTGCCTGCGCCGGTGACGTTCGTGGACATCGCGGGCATCGTCAAGGGCGCGTCGGAGGGGGCCGGGCTCGGCAACAAGTTCCTGGCCAACATCCGCGAGTGCGACGCCATCTGTCAGGTGGTCAGGGTGTTCGCCGACGACGACGTCGTACACGTCGACGGCAAGGTCGACCCCAAGTCCGACATCGAAGTCATCGAGACCGAGCTGATCCTCGCCGATCTCCAAACGCTGGAGAAGGCGGTGCCGCGGCTCGAGAAGGAAGCGCGGAACAACAAGGACCGCAAGCCGGTTCACGAAGCGGCGGTGGCCGCGCAGACGACGCTCGACGGTGGCACCACTCTGTTCGCGGCGGGTGCCGATGCCTCGCTGCTGCGCGAACTGAACCTGATGACGACCAAGCCGTTCCTCTATGTGTTCAACGCCGACGAGTCGGTGTTGACCGACGAGGCCAAGAAGGCGGAGTTGCGCGAGCTGGTGGCGCCTGCCGACGCGGTCTTCCTCGACGCGAAGATAGAGGCCGAGCTGCAGGAGCTCGACGACGAGTCGGCCGCGGAGTTGCTCGAGTCGATCGGTCAGACCGAGAAGGGCCTGGATGCGTTGGCGCGCGCGGGCTTCCACACCCTGGCGCTACAGACGTACCTCACGGCCGGGCCCAAGGAGTCGCGGGCGTGGACCATCCACCGCGGCGACACCGCGCCCAAGGCGGCGGGCGTCATCCACACCGACTTCGAGAAGGGCTTCATCAAGGCCGAGATCGTCTCCTTCGACGACCTGGTCGCCGCTGGTTCGATGGCCGCGGCGAAGTCGGCGGGCAAGGTCCGCATCGAAGGCAAGGACTACGTGATGGTCGACGGTGACGTGGTGGAGTTCCGGTTCAACGTGTAGGCCGGTCGAGGTCACCCAGGTCATTCGCGACGTTTATGCGACGGCGTGGGCGATCAGCAGGTGCGGTGCGTTGGCGTCTTCACTGATCTGACGGTGTTCGACTGTGAGGCCGGTGCTGCGTAACGCGTCGATGACGTCCGGCACCGGACGGAGATGAAACCCGTGTCCCGTGAATGGCAGTTTTGCCATCACATCGGGGTCGGCCAGTCCGACGACGAGTCGACCCCGGCTATTCATCACCCTGGCAAGTTCTCGGAACGCTCTGTCGAGCTCCGCGACGAAATAGATGGTGTTGACGGTGATGACGCCGTCCAATGCGCCATCGGCAAAGGGCAGCTGCGTGATGGACCCGGAATGCAAAGACAGCCGCCCGGTTGCGATGTCGCGGCGGTATCGCCCTGCGGCCTGGCTGAGCATCGTCTCCGACACCTCGACACCATGAACACTGCCCGACGGACCGACACTGTCAAGCAGGAATTTCAGCCCCACGCCGCCACCAAATCCGACATCGGCCAGCGCCGATGCTTCATCGGGTTGCAGCGCCAGCGCGGCGGCGCTCACGAAGCGCCGGTTGCCCCGATTGAGCGCCGCACCAACCAGCCGCCCACGCAGACCAATTGGATGACCGAGCTGCTTGGCAATACCCGCCATGACGGTGTCCCGGACCCCCATCCGACGACCGTAGAGCACGGACACTGATGCAGCACGGCTTATTGGATGAAGTGACGGGAGCGCAGGCGACAGAGGCGTCCGGTCGGCAGAGGAACAATGTCTAGCGTGGTGACGTGGCGCCGACGGTGACGTAGTTGAGTTCCGGTTCAACGTATAGGTCGGCTACGGGTGCGGTCCGCGTTCGCATGCGTCGAGCGTGG
>NZ_JAVRQA010000462.1:0-7791 GCF_032161845.1 Mycobacterium sp. | reverse complement strand
GGCGCCGGCGCGGGAGCGACGGCGACCGGCCCCGCACCGACGGATCTGCCGAGTGGTCAACCACCCGCGGCGAACCCGCAGCCGGGCCAACCCCCGGCCACACCGCCCTCGAATCAGCAGGGCCGCGCTCCCGAGGTACCCGTCCCCGTGGCGGTCCCCAGTGGACCGACTCAGCTGACCGCCGCGAAAGCTGCTGCCTTGCAGGGGGTTCAGACCGCACTGGACGCGATGCAGTCGGCGCAGCAGAGCGGCAACTTCGCCGAGTATGGTCAGGCGTTGCAGAATTTGGATGACGCCATGGCCAAGTACCGGCAGGCCAAGTAGGCCGCTAAGTTCGTCGGGTGCGTTATCGGTTGCTCGGGCCGCTACAAGCCGCGCGCCGTACTTGCCTACAGGCGTGCCTCGAACCTCCGCTGAGGGCTGTGTGACGGCGCAGGGGCGTCGCAGGTGGCCTCGCTGATCGTGCGGGCAGTCGCTTGCGTTGATCGGCGCGGTCGGCGTGACGCCTCACTCCGCGAGGGGTGCCGTGCGTGCCGTCCCTGTCCACCGGTCCCGGGTCGAACTTGCCGTGCCCGCTTCGCCCGCGCGCTGCCACAGCGAGGACGCGCTGCGCTGCGCGCGCTCCCCAATTTGCACGATCCGGCCGCCGTGATGCGCTGACCACACGATTTGGAGCTGTGCCGGGTGCTCGGTAACCTTGTGTTCACCCGTCGCGGGGTGGAGCAGCTCGGTAGCTCGCTGGGCTCATAACCCAGAGGTCGCAGGTTCGAATCCTGTCCCCGCTACTACCCGCTAGCAGCGGAAAAAGGCCCCCAGAGGAGACTCTGGGGGCCTTTTTGTGTGGTTTGGGAACACGATTGGGAACATTCGCAAACCTAACGAGTTTTGGCAACGTTCGGCTGCAACGAGAAAACCTTGACAGACTGCCCGCCGGTAGCGCACGGGGCGTGAGTTACCCCTATTGGTACCCGCGCGCTCATTCCTTTTCGAGCCGGGCGCGCTCGGCCTGCGGTTCTTGCTCGGCCTTCTTCTGCTCCCGTAACTCGGCCTTGCGCTCACGCTCGGCCTCTCGCTCGGCTTGGACCATCATCTCGAAGTCAGAGGCAAATTCGAGTTCTCGTAAACGCAGGTAGTGGTACTGAGACGCCAGCCCTTGGCAACCTGTACCTGCCGGTGAATTGCACTGGCCCGACGGGCACCACCGCAAGTCGTTGCGAACGATCTCAGGCTAAAGAGAAACGATCGGTTGCGTTAAGTGCCTAATCGAGCGTAGTTTTATACGACAACGAACGTTTCTATTTGTTTGAGGAGGGTCCCGATGATGCTCTTGCCTGACCGGACCGACGTACTCATCGTGGGCGCTGGTCCAGCTGGCTTGACCTTGGCTGCGAGCCTGTTGCAATTGGGGGTTGAGTGCTTGGTCATCGACCGCAAACCCGCTCTGGCAGCTGGTTCGAAGGCGGCAGCGGTGCAACCCCGGACGCTGGAGTATTTGCAACGGTTGGGCGTGGCGGCACCGCTGATCGACGACGGCATCGAGGGGCGCGGATTCGCAGCCCAGGACGGGGATCGCGTGTTGTTGCGGGCGCCCTACGGGTCACTGAACACGCCGTATCCGTATCTGTTGCTGGTCGGCCAGCAGCAGACCGAGTACCGGCTGGAGGAGCGGTTGCGCGCCCTCGGCGGGGTGGTGCACCGGTCGGTGCGCATGATTGCCATGGTCGACGACTTCCCCGGCACCACCGTCACCGTCGCCACCGCCGGTGGAGAACTTCGAGCGATCCAGGCGCGCTACGTGATTGGGTGCGACGGGGTGCACAGCGCGGTTCGGCAACGGGCGGGCATCGGATTTCCCGGGGACAGCCCTGAGCAGTTGGTCGCCGTGGCCGACGTCGAGTTCGATCGTTGGCCGCACGACAACTGCGACACGACGTTCTTCTTCTCGGCACGCGGGATGCTCCTGGTTTCTCCGCTGCCCCTCGGTCAGGTCCGGGTGGTCGCCTCGGTCCCTGCCAACGCTGCCGTGCCGACGGCCGACGACGTCGAAGAGCTGATCGCCCACCGGGGGAGCAGCGCACTGGCGAGTCTGCAGGTAACCCGGGTCGTCTCGGCGGCCACCTACCGCGCGCAGCAACGCGTCGCCGACCGGATGTCGACGTCCAACGTCTTCCTTGCCGGCGATGCCGCCCATACCCATAGCCCCGCAGGCGCCCAAGGCATGAACACCGGGATTCAGGACGCCGCAAATCTTGCCTGGAAACTGCATGCCGTTCTGACGGGAGGCGCGGCGCCTGCCCTTCTCGACACCTACGCCGCCGAGCGCCTGCCGGTGGCCCAGCGGCTCATCGCGTTCACCGGCCAACTGGGAGGCTTGTCGATGGTGTCCGGACCTGATCAGGTCGCGCTGCGAAACGATGCGATCGCGGCAGTGTCGCAGGTGTCGGGTGCTGAGCACTGGCTAGTGCAACAGCTGTCCCAACTCGACGTCGGCTACGCCGATCGACGATCCGATGACGAATTCTCCGCCGGACACCGGATACCGCCGGCGTTGTGCCCTGCCGACGATCTGAACTGGTCGGTCGTGACACCCGCGGAACACCGAAATGACTATCCCGCAGGGGTTTCGGTCATCGAGTGTGCCAAGGTGCCGCGGCCGCTCTACGTTCGTCCTGACGGTTACGTCGCCGACGACGCGTTGGTATCGCAGGTATTCCACGCTCGTGCCGAGAGGGCCGGTGTCTGATGCAGATCGTTGCCTACGCCGACGACGCGGGCCGCCCGGCGATTGGCGTGCGTGTCGGTGACGGCGTGCTCGCGACGGGTCACGCTGACCTCGGGGCCTTGATCGACGCCGGCCCCAGCGAGCTGGACCGCCTGCGCCGAGCAATGGAACACCCTGGCGTACTGGTACATCCGAAGCGGTTCCTGGCTCCGCTGGCGCCGAGCGCCACCCTGGTGTTGACAGGTGGCAACTACGCCGACCATCTCGCCGAGACCGGACTGCACCCAACCGAACCGGTGTTCTTCGCCAAACTGCGCTCGGCAGTCGTAGGTCCCGACGAACCCATCCGCATCCCAGCACCCGAGACGCACACCGACTGGGAAGCCGAACTCTGCGTCATCATCGGCAAGCCGGCCCATCGGGTGCCCGCCGAACGCGCCCATGAATTCATCTTCGGCTACACCATGATCAACGATGTCAGCGCGCGCGACGTGATGGATCGCGAACCCATGCAGATCATGCTCAGCAAGTGTCCGGACACCTTCTGTCCGCTCGGTCCGCACATCGTGACCGCCGACGAAGTCCCCGACGTCAACGAGCACCCGCTGGAGATCAGCACCACGGTCAACGGTGCGTACAAACAGCGGACCACCACCGACACCATGATCCATTCCATCCCAACCCTTCTCGAGTTCCTCACTCGAAGCGTCACACTGCAACCAGGCGACGTGGTCAGCACCGGCACGCCGGGAGGCACCGGTGTCGGCAGGACGCCCCAAGAGTTCCTCTGCCCCGGCGACAGCGTCACCGTCGGAGTGGCGGGGGTTGGATATCTCAGCAATCCCGTCGTCGCCGGTTGGTCCGACCACGACTAGCCACTACGTGTCACGTCGGCGATCGCGTCGATCCCGGCCAGCAGCTGCTCGGCGGCGAGTGGTTCAGAGAGGTGGTGGCCGATGATCAGCCCGGGCATGAGCGCGAAGAGCGCCGAGGCTGCTGCCTCGGCCCGTGCCTTCGGCAGCCGACGGCCATTGGATTGCCATCGCTTGGCAAGGGTCGTCAGATGTGCACGTACCTCGGCGTAGAAGTGAACCGAGCGCTCACGCAGCTCGGGTCTACGCAGGGCCTCGCCCCAGGCTTGGATCGTGATCCGGCTCAGGTCGTAGTCGTGGGTGGTGGTCTGCCGGTCCAGTGACGCGACGAGGGCGTTCAACACCTCCTTGGGCGATGGGGGTGGGTCCTGTTCACTGAGGTGCGCGAAGGTGTCACGGACCAGGGTTAGCGCTTCATCGGCGGCTGCGGCGATGAGGTCGTCCTTGCTGCGGAAGTACCGGTAAACGGCACTGGAGGACATTCCAGTCTCGGCGATGATGTCGTCCATCGACGTGGCATGGAAGCCGTTGCGCGAAAAGCATTTCCATGCGCTCACTTCGATGTGGCGCCGACGTTCGTCGCGCAGGCGATCTGACAGTTTGGGCACGTCCTCACAGTAAACGGAAACGATCGGTTGCGCTAGCACCGAAACTGGCCTAGCCTTATATAAGAACGTACGTTTCGCTTTGACGAAGGGCCCAGGCCGAGTCCCGACCGATTCGCCCAACCATCGCAGAGGAGTTGAACCAAGCATGAATACCCCGCTGAACCCGGCTCATGACGGGATCCATCACATCAAGCTGCCCGTCACCGACTTGGAGCAGAGCTCCGCCTGGTACGCCAGTGTTCTCGGCGCCCGGCGTCTCGGCGAACTGGATCACCGCCGTCCTGACGGCACCCTCTTCGCGGTGATCCTCGACGTTCCAGGTCTCACCGGTCACCTTGAGTTGCGGCTTGACCCGGCCACGGCAGGAAGCCTGACTGGTTTCGACTTCCTCACCTTGGCAGTCGCCAATCGTTCGGCGTTGGACGACTGGATTGCTCGACTCGACGCTCTCGGCATCCACCATTCGCCACCCATCGTGGCGTTGGTGGGCTGGCTGCTGGTGGCCGTCGACCCCGACGGGTTCCGGCTGCGGTTCTACACCACCGAGCCCCACCGGCTGGGCGACTCTGCCATCGAATTCGACTCGCCGTGGCTGGGCACCGGTCCCACCCCCGCCGCCGACGACGACAGTCAAACAGTCTGCGCTATCGGCAGACTCACGGCACTGCCCGGTCACGCCGACGAAGTGCAAACTCTGATGAAAGCGGTGGCCGAGGCCACCCGCATCGAGGACGGCTGCCTTGCCTACCGGGTGCACCATTCCAAGGACGATCCGAACACGACCGTGGTCTACGAGTCATGGGCCAGCCCAGCGGCGATGACCGCACACCACCAGACCGCCCACATGGCTGCCTTCCAGAGGGAAGCCGCCACACTCGTCGAGTGGCCCCCGCAACAAGAGCTGCTCACGCCAGGTGTCTAACCGCTGCGGGCGCGCAATGCCCTCCGTCAGGCCTGATCGGTCGACGAACTCCGAGACGAGTGGTGGATCGCTACCTGCTCGCGCAACGCCATCTTGAGGAACTTGCCGACGGTGTCCGATGGCTTCCAGTCGCAAATTCTCGAAGTAGAGATCCGGGCCGTAATCAATGGGTGCCGAGCGGCTCAGCTTGTTCTTGTACGCACTGCTCGCACACTGGTCTCTTTCCGAAACTCGATTCGATCTTCACCAGGCTGTATGCAATGAAGATTGACAGGCCGAGAAGACACACCGAAGTTTTGTCAAAGTACCTTCGGCGATCCTGGTCAATCTTCCTTGCATCTCGACACATCCGCCATCATCAACCACCAATACCGGTGGAGCCCTCCCTCCGTGCCACGACGGTTCGGCCGTCCTACGGGCCCGATGCATTGGGAACATATTTGGGGACCAAACTCGGCGAGACCGCCTAAATGCGGCGCAACGAATGGACCGTTCACGGCACTGCAGAGAGTGCTGACGTTGACAGACAAGACGTCGAGGATCCGGTGGAACCGTCACCCGTCGGCTCCTAACCCAGAGGTCGCAGGTTCGAATCCTGTCCCCGCTACTAAATGGAACGGCCCTCGGAGATCTCTTCGGGGGCCGTTTTCATGCCGGTCGGTAACACGATTGGGCGGCGGCTGCCAGCCAGAACTCGTCGTTGAGGTTCATGGTCATTTCCCGTCCGCCGCATCACTGCATCGAACTCTGTGATCCGCATTACTGGACCGCTCACCCGGCAGCTAGGGCAATCAGTGCGCGTCGCTCAGACGTTGGCGACCGGAACACAGCGTTTTCAGGTGATGCCGAAATCCCTGATCTTCCGGTAGATCGTGGCGCGGGACATCCCCAGGGCCTCGGCGGCTTCGGCCTTTTTGCCGTCGTTCTCCGAAAGGCTACGGACGATGGCATCGCGCTCCATCGCCTCCAGGCGGGTGAGTCGGCGCCGGGTCAGAGAACGGCACTCGTCGGGCAACTTGTCGATCCCGATCACGCCCGATCGCTGCCTCGTGACGGTCTCGGCCAGCACACTGCGCACCTGCGCGATATTGCCGGGCCATGGCAGCTTGCCAAGCTGCCGCATCGCCTCGCCGTCCATCCGAGCCTCGCCGCGCGTCAACTCGTTGAGCAGCATGGGTACCAGTTCTTCGAGATCTTCGATCCGGTGGCGCAACGCGGGGACCGTCACGGTGTGAGTGAAGAACGGAAGGACGAGCATGTCCACCAACGGTGATTTCCGTTCGGTGCTCGTCGTCGCAGCGATCCAGCCACGGCCCGCGCGCGTCTGCATGACGGCAGCTAGCGGCTCGAGGACGTCGTCGGCTAGTTCGTCGACATTGGCAACGATGACGGCGAAATCGTCGCAGTCCGTCTCTGCGTCGAATTCCGTGACGAAAAGGTCTGCAGAAGCGAAGGATCCGGCACGAAGAATGCGGATGGCGCGCTCAGGGGTGACGAACTGCGCGACCGCCTGGCCGAGGCGGGTTCGTCCTGAACCACGTTCGCCTTCGATCACCACCCATTCGCGGTCGCGGTAGCACCGCTCGACCTGCTGGCAGCTTCGCCGAAATGAACTGCTCCTGCCTGCGAGTCGTGGAATGGGCTGTCTTCCGCGCGCCGGTGCGCTTTCCGTGACCCGCAGTGACACGTGGAACACCACGCTGTCACTGCGAACACCTACCGCGATGCGTTCGGCGGCCGATATCTTCACTGACGTACCGCTGGGCAAGGTGGCTACCGTCGTCGTCGTGAACGTGGTCCGCGTCATCTCCGCAGCATGGTCAAGCACGGCGGTCTGGTCGGCGGCGTCCAGTGCCTGTCGCAGGTAGGGATTCATCAGGACGACATCGCCACCGATGGCCAACACGCCTGCGGGGTAGCGGCGGCTCTGCTTGAGGTAGGCGTCGAGCAGTACGGTCTCGGTTTCGTTGTTCATCGCGCGGATGCGATCTTCGATTTGGCTGCCCGCACTCTTGGCGAGGACGAAGAGCAGCGGATCGGCCTGCTTGGCCCAACAGGTCAAGTCGATCACGCCGAGTATTCGCCGGGTGACGGGTTCGCGGATGGGCGAACCCGCGCACGCAAGTCGCCCAAGTGTTCCCACGTAATGCTCGCTGCCCTGAATGAACGCCGGCTGGCCGGTCTCCAGAGCGGTACCGATGCCGTTCGTGCCCGCGAATTCCTCCGCATAGCTGTAGCCCTTGGCGAGCCGGACGTCGTCGAGCATCCGCTCGAACGTGGAATCGGCTGCGATTCGGTCGAGCACCAGGCCGTCCGCAGAAGTGAGCACGACGCTCACAGCCTGTGCCGATAGATCTTCGGCGATTCGGCGGAGCACCGGTGCAGCCGCATGGGTGAGTGGGGTGTCGGTGTCCGGGTCGCGAAGGTAAGGCAGCTCGACGCGATCGGGATGTACATGCAGGTCGCGGGAGCGGCGCCACGAACTGAGCACGCTGGGCGCCACGACATCAGCACTCGGCGCGCCTGCAGTGAGGAACTGCTCCCTCGCGCGCCTCGTGCCAACGGCGATGTCGGCATCTTTGACCATGGTGGCTGTACCTCGGTCCTAAAAAGGCTGCAACCGGCAGCTTAGGCATGCTTTGAGCGTGCGACGTCTCAATTTGAGAA
>NZ_JAVRQA010000461.1:0-10806 GCF_032161845.1 Mycobacterium sp. | reverse complement strand
CGTGATGAACTTTCGCCGACTCTCGACGTCGATGTCGGGTGCGCAGAGCTGCTCGACTTCACTCCAAGCCTCGCGATTGAGCGCAGCGACCAGGCGGTCAATCATTCGTGTGCATGCGTTGTCCAGCTCGACTGGTGGTACTTCGGGTGGAGCCGGGGCAGCCGGGAGTTCGACGCCAAGCATCTTGCGTGCCGTCTCGGCAAGTGCCGCCGCACCTTTCAGTTCGTAGAGGCCGACGGCCTGTTCGGCGGCGGCTCGCGCCCCCGCGCCGTCGCCTGCGACCTCGAGGACCGTCGCCAAAGCCAGGCAGGCATCACCGTGATCGACCAGGGCGTCCGTGCGCTCGGCCACCGCGACGGCCTCCTCGGCCACCCGCCGGGCCTCGCCATGAGCACCACTGCGCGCCAGCAGCTGTGCCCGAACCGCACGCCAGGCGATGGATGCCCTAAACGCGTGGCCCGCAAGACGCTCACTCTCCGTGCATAATTCGTCGGCCTCGGCATCCTTGTCGAGCGCAAGACACGCTCTCGCCAACAGCGCGGCGGTCTCGGCGGTGTCAGCCTCTAGGCCCATGCGGCGGAAGCCGTGGTAGGCCCGTCGGAGGTGCGGCTCGGCGACCGCGGGATCGTCGGCGATCAACTCGAGAATGCCTGCGAACTGGTCAACTTCGAGCAACGCATGCCGCATGCCAAGCTCGGTGAGCGTGCGTCGCGCAGAGTCGAGCAGGCTACGGCCTGCGGCGGCGCGACCGCGCATCGCATCCAGTACTGCCTGGCAACGCGTCGACGTCGCCTCGACGACTGGCGAGCCCGTCGTGATGCGCAGCAGCCGAACGACATCCAGGCACCGGCCGCCCGCACGAGGTACCGGATTGGGACCCCACAGCGCGGCGAGTGGTGCACCCGCCAACACGGCGTTGACTCGGCGGTGTTCCCGCGCACGTCGCGCCGCCGTGAGTGCGTGGTCCAACGCCGTTTCGCAGTCGCCGATTCGGCCAAGGCGAGCGAGACAGCCGGCCCGGACGGTGTGAGCCTTGGCCTCCCCCGCGGCGTCGTCGAGTTCAGCGAGTTCCTCGGCGGCCGCCGCCAGCGAGGATTCGATTTCGTCCAAGCGCTCGGGATCGGTCAGCATCGAGAGCTGGCCGTCGAAGCACGCCCCCCATGCCGCGAGACGGGCCGAATCGCGCGTCGCCGCCTGCAATTGCGACACCGCGCCGGCCGCGGACCCCACATCCCCCGCCGCCAGCAGCGCCTCGCAGCGAGCGACCAGGAGTTCGGCCTGTTGGTCGTCGCGGTCGGGCAGCTCCTCGTCAACTTCCTCCAGCGCGTGGACGGCGCGGTCGTAGAGGTCGGCCGCGCCCTCGTAGGCCAGTCGTGCCATCGCTTGATCCGCGGCGCGCCTGCAGTAATCGACCGCCTTGGCCGCGTTCCCCGCCCACGCGCATTCGAAGTAGTGGTAAGCCAATTCGGCCAGCAGTTAGTCGTCCGCGCCGGGATCGGTCTCCAAGGTCGCGGCGATGCGCTGATGTAGCCGCATGCGTCGCACGGACGCCAGCTCGGCTAGGAGCGACTGCCGAACGAGTGCATGGTTGAACCGGTAGCGACCACCGGGCTCCTCGATGACGATGCCCGCCTTGCACGCCTCGTCGAATGCGTCGACGAGATCATCGTCGAGCACCCGCTCCACCAACTCGAGCGCAAACCGGCTCCCGACCACCGCGGCGGCCGCAAGCGCCTTGTTCGTCTCCGCCGGAAGCCGAGAAAGCCTGCGGCTCACGGCTTCCCGAACCCCCTGCGGTAGGGTGCTCGGGTCCCAACGGCCACCACTTTCCGCCACGTGGCGCAGCGCCTCGATGAGGAAGAACGGATTGCCTCCGGTCACCGACGCCAGCGCGCTGGCGAGTTCTTCATCGTCGAAACCGGCCTCCGCGAGGTATGCACTCACGTCGACGTCGTCCAGACCGCTCAGCTGCAGGCGAGTGGCTGAGCCGTCGCGGTTGAGGTCGGCGAGCATCGCCGCCAAAGGGTGGGAGCGGTCGAGGTCGGTACTGCGGTAGGTGCCGACGATCTGCACACGGGCATGCTCGCCGAAGCGCAGGAGGTGACGCAGGAGAAGCAGCGTTGGCTTGGCCGCCCAATGGAGGTCATCGAGAATCAGCACAACCGGTGCGCCGGTGGAGGCGACTGAAAGCACCGCAACGACGGCGTCGAAGAGTGCGTAGCGCTCGGTTCCCGGGTCCGCGCGCGCCGGCGCGGCGAGATCGGGCAGGACCTCGGTGAGCCCGGGCACCAATGAGAGGAGCGCTTCGACACCGCGCAGCCCACGCAGCCGACCCGCACCGAGGCTGGGAATGAGCGAGCGCAGGGCCTCCGCGAACGGCTGGTAGGGCGCGCCGAGGTCTTCGTCGCAACGACCGTAGAGGACGATGGCGCCCTGCTCGTAGGCGTGTCGGGACCATTCACCGGCGAGGCGTGTCTTGCCGACGCCGGGTTCGCCCGCGATCAGAACGGCGTGCGCGCCGCCGTCGACCGCGGTCTGCCAGGCGGACAGGAGCCGCTCGAGCTCAGGTCCTCGCCCGACGAACGGCCCAGAACCGGACAGCACCGTCGGCAGACCCGGCCGCTCCAAGGGCGGCTCAGCCGTGACGGCGCGAGAATCGTCGGCGGTCTCCAAGCGAAGCTCGAAGACGTGCTCTGGGCGTGCGAGGTTCTTCAGCTGTCGCATCCCCAGATCGGCGAGGATCACGTCATCGGACAATGAGTCGACGACGAGCTCGGCCGTCGCACCCGAGCACAGGATCTGGCCGCCCGCCGCCAGCGACTTCAATCGTGCAGCGCGATTGACCGCCCGCCCGAAGTAGTCGCCATCGCGCAACTCCACTTCACCGGTATGCAACGAGATGCGGATGCGCATCGGATCCGCCAGTGCCCATGGCTCGTGGCGGATCGCTTCCTGCAGCTCGATGGCGGCAGCAGCCGCCGCCGAAGGCCGATCGAAGACCGAAAACGTGGCGTCGCCCTCGCCGCGCGTCTTGATGAGCCGGCCTCCGCGGGACGTGACGACTTGTTCGACGACCTCGTCGTGGCGGGCGAGCGCCACTGCCATGGCGTCGGCGTCTGCCTCCCACGCGGCGGTCGACCCCTCGATGTCGGTGAGCAGGAACGTGACGGCACGCGTCACCGACGACAATTGCTGTGACACAGGGATTTCCAGGGCGTCGTCCTGCGCAACGATCGCGGCTTCGAGCCGACGAAGGTCCGGTGAAGGGTCGACGCCCAGCTCGTCGGCGAGCAACGACCGCGCACGTTGATAGGCGCCAAGGGCTTCACCCTGCCTGCCCGCCCGGTAAAGGGCGAGCATCAGCTGGCCCCAACGCCTCTCGCGCAGCGGCGCGTCGGCGACCGCGGCCTCGAGATCGCCGATGATCTCGGCGGCCCTGCCCGTCGCGAGCAGCGCATCAGCCCGGTCCTCGACTAGGGCGGCATGGCCCTCGATCCAGCGAGTCTTCTCCGACACACCACGCGAGCCGTCGGGCAGTTCGGGGGTGCCGCGCCAGAGCGTCAGTGCCTCGTCGAAGCGCGCCACCGCCTGGCTGGTGTCCCCGCCCGCGACGGCGTCGCGGCCCCTCCTGGCGGACACCGTGTAACGAGTGGCATCGATCTCGGTGGTGTTCAGCGTCCAGCCGGTGCCCTCCGTCAAGACGAAGCCGTCGCCCAGAGTGCGACGCAAAGCCGAGATGTGGGTTTGAAGCGCCTTGGCGGCGGTGCGCGGCGGATCATCGCCCCAAAGGAGCTCCACTAGCGTGTCTGCGGACACCACGGAGCCGCCGTGCAGTCCGAGCATCGCCAGGATGGCCCGAGGTTTGGCGCCAGGGATAGAGACCGGCAGGCCGTACTGCCGGACCTGAAGAGCCCCCAGAACCCCCAGTTCCACGGTTGAAAGCGTAGTCACGTCGCCCATCATCAGTGGGGCGATTCAACACGCGGTCAAGGTTGGGTAAAGGTGCCAATCGCCAATCAGCCGGGCAGTACTGGCAACGCCCCCGCCACCATCAGCGGGCGCACCTCGGTCCAGGTCAGGTCGTTCTCGGCAGCCGATCCCGAAAGCTGCAGCACCCCACGCTGATCCGCGACGTACATCGTCGACGGATTCGCTGCAACGGTCGACACGGGAGCGAGGAGGTTCTGACTCGGCCCGTCGGAGTTCACGCCGTCGAGGTTGACGTAGGACACCGGATGCTGCCCATCGGTTCGGCTGACCACGATGTCGTCACCGGAGCGCCACGACAGCGACACGGCGGTGTCCCCCAGCCCGAAGCCCAACCGTCGCGGATAGGTCAGCGCGTAGAGCCCGCCCTGAGTCTGCTCGACACCGGCGAGGATGACCTGCCCGTCGATGACCATCGCCGCTCGGGTGCCGTCGCGCGAGAGCTGTAGTTCCGACACCGGGCCGGGGAACTTCGTGAACACGGCGGTGGCGTCGACGGGTATCCGCGCAGGTTGCCCCGACGCCGCCTCCTGGATCACGCGCACGATGTTGTTGCCGTCCACCACCACCCAGATCGCGTCGTCCAGTGACCAACTGGGCCGCGACAGCGTGCGGCCGTCGATGGCTTGGGAGGCGTCGCCGCCGACCTGGCCGATCCAGAGGGACGACGCCATGTCCGGCGCACCGGGCCGCAGGGTCACCACCGACGCCGCCTCCTGGCCGCTGCGCGACAGCGTGGCCGCCGTCTGGCCCGGCAAGTCCCCGAAGGAACCGGGCACCCGCGGAGCCTTCTGCCCATCCAGCGATACCAGCGACCCGTTGATCAGGGCGTGCAGCCCCGCCGCCGCGCCGGGATCGGCACCGGGGTCGGTGGCGGCGACGTCAGAGGTGTTCCAGCCATCGGCGAACCGCTCGTCAAGGGCCGCGCCGTCGGTGTTGATCACGTAGGGCCCGTTCACACCCGATCTGTTCAACGTCCAGATGACTTGCGCGGCCAGCAACTGCCGCGAATGAGGATCGGTGGTGGCCAGATTCTCCAGGTCGATCCGAGCCCCGCCGTAGCCACGGCCAACGCCCGTCTTCCCGCCGTCGGCTCTGGTTACCGGACCCCGCAGCCGCAGCGGCGGGCCCAGCAGATTGCGCACGGTGTTGACCATCTCCGGCCGTGGCCCGGACACCAGCTTGGTCACCAGTTCGGTGGCCAGCTGATCAGGATCCGACACCGCCACGTAGCGCGGATCGGGAACGACGGTCTTGCCGGTCGGGTCGACGAAGTACAACGTGTTGCGCTTGTAGGTCGCCAGGAATTGTTGCCAGTCCAGAAAGACCCCGTTGGGCAACTTGTCGATGCGCCAGCCACCCGGCGTCTTCACCAATTCGATCTGACCGGGGTCGGGCAACGCCCCCTCGCCCGTCTCGAACACCCCGATGTCGGACAGCGACCCGAGGATGTCGGCCTTCATCGTGACCGAAACCCGTTCGGGATTACGCGTTTCGACGAACACCACGCGGTCGATCAGCAGCGCGCTGCCCGCGTCGTCCCACGCATTCGACGCCGACTCGGTGAGGAACTGCCGGGCAGCGAGATGCCGGTTGGCCGGATCAGCCGTCGCCTTGAGGAACTCGCGCAACAGGACGTCGGGATCCATGCCGGGGGTCGGGGTCGGCAGGCTTGGCGGGGCGGGCCGTTCCATGGTGCCGAGCGCCTGCGGCGCCGACGAAGTCGGGACACCGGCACATCCGGCGAGGGTCAACACGACGGCCAGCAGTAGCGAGACCGTCGGCCGCGCGCGCGTCACGTGTGCTCCGCCGCGGGTTCGCGCTCGCGAACCGACTTCGGTGACGGCTTGTCGGGCCCAATGGGTTTGAGCGGCAACGGACTCGCCGTCACCTTGTGTCCGCGCACCAACGGCAACGTCAGCCGGAAACACGCACCCTTGCCAGGCTCGCCCCACGCTTCGAGCCTGCCCTGATGCAGTCGCGCGTCCTCGATGGAGATGGCCAGCCCCAGCCCGGTGCCACCCGACCGCCGCACACGTGACGGGTCGGAGCGCCAGAAGCGGCTGAACACCAACTTTTCCTCGCCGGGGCGTAGTCCAATCCCGTAGTCGCGCACCGTGACCGCGACGGTGTCCTCATCGGCCGCCATCCGAATCCGGACCGGCTTGTGCTCGGCGTGGTCGATGGCGTTGGCGATGAGGTTGCGAAGGATGCGTTCCACCCGCCGCGCGTCGACCTCGGCAATGACGGCTTCGGCGGGCATGTCGACGATCAGGTCGACGGAGGCATCCTTGGCCAGGTGACCGACGTTCTCCAACGCGCTTCCCACCGTCAGCCGCAAATCCTCCGACTCGACCGACAGCTCTGCGACGCCCGCGTCATGGCGGGAGATCTCGAGCAGATCGCTGAGCAGTGTCTCGAACCGGTCCAGCTCGTTGACCATCAACTCCGTCGACCGGCGCAATGCCGGCTCGAGGTCTTCACTGTGGTCGTAGATCAAATCGGCGGCCATGCGCACGGTCGTCAGCGGCGTGCGCAGCTCGTGGCTGACGTCGGAGGTGAAGCGGCGCTGCAGGTTTCCGAACTCCTCCAGCTGGGTGATCTGCCGCGACAGGCTCTCGGCCATGTCATTGAACGACACCGCCAGGCGGGCCATGTCGTCCTCACCCCGCACCGGCATCCGCTCAGTCAGATGCCCCTCGGAGAATCGCTCGGCGATGCGCGACGCCGAGCGCACCGGCAGCACGATCTGGCGAGCCACCAGCAGTGCGATGGCAGCGAGCAGGCCGAGCAGCACGATGCCGCCGGTGGCCATCGTGCCACGCACCAAGGCGACGGTGCTCTCCTCGTTGTTCAGCGGAAAGATCAGGTACAGCTCGAGATTGGTCACTTGCGACGAGGTCGGACTGCCGACGATCAGAGCCGGTCCCGAGAAACCATCGGTGTGCACGGTCGCGTACTGATAGCTGACCTGCCCGGCCTTGACGAAGTCCCGCAGCGCCGCTGGGATCTGCTGCACGGGGCCCGCTGCGGTTGCCTCGCGCGGACCATCGCCTGGGACCACCAGCACCGCGTCGAAGGCGCCGGCAAGCCCCGCGCCAGTGTCGACCTTGCGATCGACGAGCGTGTTGCGCGCCAGTTGGAGACTGCTGTCCAGCGAGCGAGTCTCTTCGCCACCCACGATCCCGCTGACGGTGGTGCGCGCCCGTTCGATCTGCTCGGTCGCCGCACGCACCTTGATCTCGAGGATGCGATCGGTGATCTGACTCGTCAACACGAAGCCGAGGACCAGGATCACCGCGAGCGACAGCCCGATGGTGAGCGTGACGACACGCAGTTGAAGCGAGCGGCGCCACGCGAAACTGAGCGCCCGACCCAACGTGCCGAGGCCCCGCATCATGGGGGCCGAACGGCTCCGGATGCGCCGTCTCGAACCCCAGATCACCGCAGGCTCACGACCACGGCGGAGCCGTGAAACATCACGGCGGTCCGGCCTTGTACCCCACTCCTCGAACGGTGAGCACCACCTGCGGGTTCTCCGGATCTGTCTCGACCTTGGCACGCAACCGCTGGACGTGCACGTTCACCAAACGGGTGTCGGCGGGATGTCGGTAACCCCACACCTGTTCGAGCAGCACATCCCGAGTAAACACCTGCCGCGGTTTGCGTGCCAGCGCCACCAACAGGTCGAACTCCAACGGGGTCAGCGAAATCTGCTCTCCACCGCGGGTTACCTTGTGCGCGGGCACGTCGATCTCGACGTCGGCGATCGACAGCATCTCGGCAGGGCCGTCGTCATTTCGCCGCAGCCGCGCACGGACGCGGGCGACGAGTTCCTTCTGCTTGAACGGCTTCATCACGTAGTCGTCGGCGCCGGATTCCAGGCCGAGCACCACGTCGACGGTGTCGGTCTTGGCCGTCAGCATCACGATGGGAACACCAGAGTCGGCGCGCAGCACGCGACACACGTCGATGCCGTTCATGCCGGGCAGCATGAGATCGAGCAGTACCAAGTCGGGCCGCAGTTCACGGACCGCGCTCAACGCCTGCGTCCCGTCAGCGATCACCGCGGTGTCGAAGCCCTCGCCCCTCAGGACGATGGTGAGCATCTCGGCCAGCGACGGATCGTCATCGACGACCAGAATCCTTTGCCTCATGGAGCCCATCGTGTCACCGAAAAGCGATAAACCTGGGTTACCACACCGGGCGTTTTGCCGCCCATATCAGCCCGTCAGAACCTGCGCCAGGTCGTTCGGCACCACGTCGGGTCCGACGACCACCCAGCGCCCGCACCAATCCGCGGCCGCCAAGGCGGCGTAGGCATCACCCGTCCGTCGCTGTAGACCGTCGTCACGCTCGTAGGCATCGCGGGCACGATCCGCGTCGGCGGCCTCGCGCCGGAGCGCCCGTTGGGCGGCCAGCTCGGTGGGAACTGCGAGCAGCACCTGCCAATCGGGGGCAGGCATCGCGAAGCGCTCGAACTCCAACGCCCTCACCCAGGCGACCACGTCGCCGTCGACGTCCTGGTGCAGTCGCGCCGCGCTGTACGCGGCATTGGAGGCGACGTACCGGTCGAGGATCACGACGTCGTGTGCCGCGCGCAGCCGGTCGAGCTCAGCCTTGGCATCGGACCGGTCGAGCGCGAAGAGGGTGGCCATCGCATACACCGAGGACGACAGGTCCCCGTGTTCGCCATGCAGTGCCTCGGCGGCGAGGTCGGCGGTCACGGACCGGTGATAGCGCGGGAAGGCGAGACGGGCGACGGTCTGGTCTTGCGCCTCGAACGACGTCCGCAGTCCGTCGGTCAGGGTCCTCTTCCCTGCGCCGTCGACACCCTCGATCGCGATGAGCACGCCGCGAGCGTAACCGGTGCGCGCGAGCGTCAGAACTGTCCGCAGTTCGGCGTGGTCGGCACCCCGTTGAACCGGTCGGCGATCCACTGCATGGCACGCTCACCGTCGACCAGCATCGGCAACGCGTGGTTGATCACCAGCTTGTTGAGGAACGGCGGTTGCTCGTTGGTCCAGAACTCCACGTCCGCGCCTTGGGCGCACCAGTCCCGGCCCAGTTGATTGGCACCGGTCCACGGCACCAGCGGGTCGAACCGGTTGCTCAGGATCATCACCGGCGCATTGGGTTTCAGCTTGCCGATGCGCTGGAGGTCGAACAGCGATTTGAACGGCTCCTCTTCGACGAGCCCGGTGATGTCCTCGGTGAAGTACGGCTGCAGATGGCGGAACATGAACTTGGCGATGGTTTCGGCGATGCACTGGTCTTGGACCTTCTGCAGCAGATCTGCGCCCCGCGGGGTCATCTTGGCCCGGATCGCGTCCCCGAATTCGGGGTAGGTCGTGATCACGGAGTTGAGGGCATAGCCGACCACGCCCACGAGTGCGCTGCCGTCGGCGTAGGGGAACAGTTCCTTGAGGTCGGCGGGTGGCGCTCCCGCATAGGTGCCGACGACCTTCAGCTCTGGAGCGTAGGACGGCGCCAACTCCGCAGCCGCGGCCGCGGCTCCCCCGCCTTGCGAGTAACCCCAAAATGCCAGCGGCCCATGCGGATCCAGGGAGGTTCCGGGCAGTCGCATCGCGGCGCGGCCGGCGTCGAGCATCGCGTTGCCCTCCGCGACGCGGTTGACGTAGGTGTGCAGACCGGGGGTGCCGAGGCCCTGGTAGTCGGTCATCACGACGGCGAACCCGCGGGCCACCAACGTTGCGACGAACAGCTCCTCGTAGTTGAACGTGAAGTCGAGATACGGGGAGAAGTGGATGCCCTGATTGAACTGTCGCGATGGCGCACACTGGTCGCCCTGGCCCTGGGTGCCAGGACCGTACACGATCAGCGGGCGCGGCCCTTGCCCAGGCCAATCGTTGTCCGGCTCGAAGTACGTGCCGGTGACGGCCATCGGATTACCGCGAGCATCGGTGCTGCGGTACATGATTCGCGTGCCCGTGGCGACAATGGCACCGAGCTGGCCGGACGGCTCGAGCACCAAGCGGGACGGCTCGGTGCGGATGAGGTCGCCCGGCTGACCGGGCGGCAGCGGTTCGGGCGGGGTGTAGAAGGCGGTGTAGGAGTCCTCGTTGTACTTCGGGTCCCGCACGTCGTTGGTGGGGTCGGGCTCCGCGTGCGACGGCGGCGCCACTCCGAGGGCTCCGCACACCAGCAGGACAAGCAGAACCCCGACGACCCGACGCATGATGGGCGACCGTAACACCCGGGGGACGACGCCGAGCTACCTGCCGAAACTGCGGACAGATCGCACCTTTCGGCGTTTTGGCGATCTGCCCGCAGTTTCGATGCGGTACTGGGTGGAGATCAGTAGCGGTAGTGCTCAGGCTTGTACGGGCCGTCGACGTCAACGCCGATGTACTCGGCCTGCTCCTTGGTGAGCTTGGTCAGCGAGCCACCGAGAGCCTCGACGTGGATCTTGGCGACCTTCTCGTCGAGGTGCTTGGCGAGGCGGTACACCTCGTTGTCGTACTCGTCGTTCTTGGTCCACAGCTCGATCTGCGCGATCACCTGGTTGGAGAAGCTGTTGCTCATGACGAACGACGGGTGGCCGGTCGCGTTGCCCAGGTTCAGCAGTCGGCCTTCGCTCAGCACGATGATCGAGTGGCCGTCCTCGAAGATGAACTCGTCGACCTGTGGCTTGATGTTGATCCGGCGGATCTTCGGATCGCGCTCCAGGCGGGCCATTTCGATCTCGTCGTCGAAGTGGCCGATGTTGCCGAGGATCGACTGGTGCTTCATCGACTTCATGTGCTCGAGGGTGATGATGCCCTGGTTGCCGGTGGCGGTGATGACGATGTCGGCCCA
>NZ_JAVRQA010000460.1:0-19984 GCF_032161845.1 Mycobacterium sp. | reverse complement strand
TGGGCGCCCAAGGGTGCCGGTTCGGGCGCAACGTGCCCCTGTTCGACGTCGCCAGGGAGGACGACGCGAATCTTCTGAGCCCGAATCCCAGCCTGATCAGCCGTCAGCTGCTGCACCGCACGGAATTTCAGCCTGCCACCACGCTCAACCTGCTCGCCGCGGCATGGATCCAGTTCGAGGTGCACGACTGGCTGAGCCACCCGACGACGCCGGACGAGCCGTGGCAGATCCCGACGCGCAACGATGACGGCACGGAAGGGGTGATGTCCGTCCGGCGGACGGAACCCGATCCGAAGCCCGACAAGCAGGGCCCGCCGACCTTCGTCACCGACGACACCCACTGGTGGGACGGTTCCCAGATCTACGGCGCAACAGGGGAGTTCGCCAACGCCCTGCGGTCCTTCGAGGACGGCAAACTGCGGGTCGACGAACTCGGCCTCCCGCCGGCGACCTTGCAAGCGGCCCTGGATCCGACCGGCGTGGCAGCGAACTTCTGGGTGGGGCTCGCGCTGCTGCACTCGCTGTTCATGCGCGAGCACAACGCCATCTGCGACACGCTCGCCGAGCACTACCCCGACCTGACCGACCAGGAGCTGTACGACAAGGCCCGGCTGATCAACGCGGCTCTGATGGCCAAGATCCACACGATCGACTGGACCCCGGCGATCATCGCCCACCCCACGACGACGTTCGCGATGCGTGCCAACTGGTTCGGCGTCTTCGGCGAACGACTCAACCCCTTCATCCGCCGATTCACCAGCAATGAGGTGTTCGCAGGGATCCCTGGATCGCCGACCAACCATCACGACGTGCCGTACTCGCTCACCGAGGAGTTCGTCGCGGTGTACCGCATGCATCCACTGCTGCCCGACGACTACGAGTTCCGCTCCCTGGCCGATGACCGCGTGCTGAGCACGCACGGGCTCGCCGACCTTCAATTCGCGGACGTCCGCCAGCGCCTCTCGGAGACGCCGATGGCTGATTTGCTCTACTCGTTCGGGCGGGCTCATCCCGGCGCCATCACGCTGCACAACTTCCCCGTCCAGTTGACCAACATCGTTCGTGATTCACACACCATCGATCTTGGTGCGGTGGACGTCCTACGGGTACGCGAGCGAGGTGTGCCGCGCTACAACGAGTTCCGCCGCTTGTTCCGGCTCAAGCCCGCCGCCACGTTCGAAGAGCTGACCGACAACGCGGTGTGGGCGCGCGAACTCGAGGACGTCTACGGCGACGTCGAGCGGGTCGATCTCATCGTCGGCATGTACGCCGAGCCGAAGCCGCCGGGTTTCGGCTTCAGCGACACCGCGTTTCGCGTGTTCATCCTGATGGCATCACGCCGCCTCGAAAGCGACCGCTTCTTCACCAGGGACTTCCGGCCCGAGATCTACACGCCCGCCGGGATGGACTGGATTCGGCACAACTCGATGCGCACCGTTTTGCTGCGACACTTCCCCGACCTGGCGCCCGCCCTCTCCGGGGTCAAGAATCCGTTCGCGCCGTGGACCGCCACCGGTGACACCGGCCAACCGACGGGAGCCAACATGGCCGCCCCCACGTACGTTCGTTACCGCGAGGACGTGGAGCAACCCAGAATCGACGAGGAAGGGCTGGTCTTCAAGATCGCAGCCTCGCTGAACACGAACAACGTGTGGGCGCTGAAGAAGTACCGGCACGGCATCCGCGATGCCCACGCCAAGAGTCACGGCCTGCTGCGCGGCGAGCTGACCGTCTATCCGGACCTGCCCGACGAGCTACGACAGGGACTTTTCGCCGAAGCTGCCAGCTACCCCGTCGTGGCTCGATTGTCGAGCACCGCGGGCGCGCTGCGGAGCGACCAGACCAAGGGCATCAGGGGGCTTGGCATCAAGGTCCTCGGCGTCTCCGGGCCGAAGATCCTGTCCGACGACGACACTACCATTCAGGACTTCATCCTCGTCACGCACCGCGAGTTCCCGTTCGCCGACGCTGCGGCGTACCTGAAGCGCGGCATGCCGCTGGCCAAGCTGCTCGCCCGCACACCGGACTCCGTCCTTCAGTTCGCGAGCCGCGTCCTTGCCTGGCTCGGGAACCGCATCCTGCCGCGCGTGGGCCTGCGCCTCCCGAGGGCGTTGGAGTTGTTCGCCAGGCCCAATACGCCGGTGCTCGGCGAGTCGTACTTCTCGTCGTCGGCGTTGCGTTACGGCGACTACATCGCGCGGTTCGCCGTGGTTCCGTCGTCGAAATCGGTGACATCGCTTGCAAGTCAGGTGGTTCCGTCGACGGCGGGTGACGACGCCCACCGTGACATGGTGGTCGACCTGTTCCGCACCGACAGCGCCGAGTACGAGTTCCAGGTCCAGCTCTGCACCGACCTCACCGCCATGCCGGTCGAGGACGCGTCCATCGACTGGCCGGAGGACGCGTCGCCACACCGCGGTGTCGCGAAGCTGACCTTCCCCGTGCAGAACCCGGACACCACGGAGCGGCGCGTGTACGGCGACGACGTGCTCTCCTTCAACTCGTGGCGGGGGCTGGCCGCGCACCGTCCGCTGGGGTCCATCAACCGTCTCAAGAAGCTCGTCTACGACGCGTCCAGCGACTTCCGGCACGAGCACAACAACGTGGAGCGCCGCGAGCCGTCCGACGTCTCCGAACTCCCCGACTAGTCGCACAGCAAATGATCGGTGGCGCAGGCTAACTCGGCCAGCCAACGTTACCCGGCGGTACCTGCTGATTAGCCAGCGAACCGCACGGCCGGCACCTACACTCGCAAACCATGGCCGGCCAATGGCAGATGCTGGATCGCCCTGCCGAGTTCGCTGCGATCAGCCAGGCGCTCACCGACCCTGGCAGTGGCGGCGTGGTACTCGTCGGCCCTGCCGGGGTTGGCAAGACCACCCTCGCCCGCAGTGTGGTGGCTACCCTGCCGTCGGAGGTGCATTGGATCGCTTGCACCGAATCCGCCAGGAGCATTCCGCTCGGCGTCTTCGCCCAGCAGGTGCCGCCATCGGGATCGCGCGACCCGCTGGCTCTCATCGCCTCGGCACGGGAATCGCTTCTCGCAGAACCGGATACCGTCATCGGCGTCGACGACGCGTATCTGCTGGACGAACTGTCGGCCACGCTCGTCCATCAAATCGCCGTCGAGCGGGCGGCGCGGTTCGTAGCGACCATCCGTAGCGGAGAACCCGTTCCCGATGCAGTCACCTCTTTGTGGAAAGACGGCTACCTCAGGCGTTTTGAACTCGCACCGTTGTCCAAGCAGCAAAGCATCGCTCTGGTGGAGACGGTCCTCGGCGGCCGCCTCGAGGGGCTCAGCGCGGACGTCATGTGGGACTCCTCGGGCGGCAACCCGCTGTTCCTCCGGCACCTCGTCGAAGGCGCCGTCGATGCAGGCACGCTGACCGAGGTGTCCGGCGTGTGGCAGTTGAGGGGCGCGACCGTCATTTCCTCGGGGCTGGCCTCGCTGCTCTCACATCGGCTGGACCGCGCCACCACCGAGGTGATGAAGACACTGAAACTCCTGGCCCTGTGCGAACCCTGCGACGTCGACGTCCTGTGTTCGCTGGCCGGCGAGGACGCCGTCGAGGCCGCCGAGGTACAGGGCCTGATCCGCGTCACACAGGATGGCGTCCGCCTCAACGCCTGGTTCAGCCACCCGCTCTATGGCGAGGTGGTCAGGCAGCGCACCGGCACCGCGTCGGCTCGGCGACTGCGCGGCAGCATCGTCACGGCGCTGCGCGACCGCCCGTCCGACACCACCGCTGCCCGCATCCGGCTGGCCCAGCTCTACGTCGACAGCGACCAGACCCCGGATCCGGGCTTGCTGATCACCGCTGCCAAGGACGCAATCTCCCTGTCCAACATTCCGCTCGGAGAGCACCTCGCCCGCTGCGCCCTCGACCACGACGGTGGGCTGCGGGCGGCGGAGGTTCTGTCCAGAGCCCTGCTGTGGCAGGGCCGCCCCTCGGAGGCAGACGACATCCTGGCCCGGTTCGATCCCGACGAGCTCGACGAACTGGCGCTCGTCCAGTGGGGCATCCCGCGGGTGTCGATCCTGTTCTGGTCCATGGGCGCTGTCGGACAAGCACATTCGGTGATGGAGATACTCACCGAGCGGGTCCGGCATCCCGCCCTCAGGTTGGTGGTCCAGGCGACGTCGGCCGCACTTGCCGTGCACGAGAACAGAATCGAAGAGGGCCTGGCGGTCGCCGAGGCCGTGCTGTCCGACCCCGACGCACCCAAACAGGCCTTCGACTTCGCCGCGTTCAGCGCGGGCCTCGCGATGCCGGTGGCAGGTCGCGGCGACGACTTCGAGCCGATCGCGGCGACCAGTAGGGCACAACAGAAGTCGACCGACGGCATGATCAAGGTGATGGTGCGCTACGGCGACGTGCTGGCCCTGACCACCGTCGGCCAGCTTGACCTGGCCGACGAGCGAGCGGCGGAGTACGCGACGTTCTCGTCGTCGGGGCAGCGCCTTGGCTGGGCCATCGCCAGGATCACCGCGGGTGTCGTGGCCACCTACCGCGGCCGTTTCCCCGACGCCATCTCCTCGATCGAGCAGGCGCTCGCGGCCTTGACCGCCGAGGCCTCGCTGCCGTGGCGACTGCCCGCGCGACTACTTCTCGCCAAGAGTTATTCGGCGCTGGGCAACGTCGAGCAGGCCGAGCGCGTCCTGACCGAGGCGGGTGAACACACCGGGCCGTCCGTCGCGATCCACGAACCGCAGGTGCTGATCGCGAAGTCGTGGCTGGCCGCAGCCAAGGGGTCCGAGCGGTCCGCCCTCGACTTGGCAAGGGCCGCAGCTGATCTGAGTCATCGTTCGGGTCAGTACGCCGTCGAGGGCGAGGCGCTGCACCACCTGGCCCGCCTCGGCGACCGTACGGTGGCGGGCCGACTGGACGCGCTTCGCAATCGCATCGCCGGGCCGCTCGCCGACCTGTACGCCAGCCACGCCGCCGCCGTGTCCAGTTCGGACGGGGTGGCGCTGGACGCGGTGAGTGTGGCGTTCGAAGATGCCGGGTTCCTGCTGTCCGCGGCCGACTCGGCGGCCCAGGCCGCCGGCGTGCACGATCGCACGGGCGATCGTCGCCGCAACTCCGAGGCGGCGGCACGAGCGCTACGCCTGGCCGCGGCGTGCGGCGGCGTCCTCACGCCGGCGGTCCGGGCCGCGGCGGCGCCCCTACCGGTGACGTCCCGGGAACGCGAGATCGCGGCCATGGTCGCCGCAGGATTGACCAACCGCGAGATCGCCGAACGCCTGGTGGTTTCGGTGCGCACGGTCGAGGGCCACATCTACCGCGCCTGCATCAAGCTCGACGTCACCGACCGTGAGGAGTTGGGCAAGATCGTGCGGCCCGAGAACAACTAGTTGCGACGCATCCCGCCGAGCATCGACGCGAGCGCACCAAGCACGACGAGCACAACGCCCGCCGCAAGCGTCAGATTCAGCCACAGGTGCAGGTTCCCGATGGCGTGGTCGACCATCGCGGCGGCGACGTTCTTGACGTCAACCGTCGTGGAGTTGAGCGCATCGTCGACGTAGCGCCGTCCCGCCTCGATCGCGGCCCAGCCGCCTGCGCCCACGATCAATCCCGAGACACCAAGGGCGGCAAGAGCCTTGCCCCGGCGCTTGGCCGCAGCCAGCGTCAAGAGCGCGAGCACCGCGGCGAGGATGGCGGCGCCGACACTCACCCACGGACCCCACTTCGCCACGTCCCGCAGTTGGCCAGGGCGAAGTGACTGCGAGACGTTCTCGGTGAGCGGAACCTCCAGCGTCTTCGGCGCCTGGATGCCGAAGTCGGACAGCGTCTGCTGGAACGAACCATCCGCCAGCATCGGCGACAGATCGATCTCCCAGCGACCGGACGAATCGGACTGACCGACCGTGTCGGTGAACATCCAGCGGTGCGCAACCTGATTCGCGAGCGCGAACTGACCGGGAAACCCCGCGCTGGCGGTGTACGCCCGCGCGGCCCCGGTGAACAACGTCTCGTTGACGTCGTAGCCGGAGTTGGCGGACAACGCCATCAGCTGTGAGGTCAGCGCCCCCGCCATCGCCTGCTGCAGGGCGGGGTCCTTGGCGGCCGACGTCGCGAGCGCCGAGTAGCCGGTTTGGTCGACGACGTTGTGCTGCGCCCAGGTCGCGGGGACCGCCACGGCCAGCGCGACGGTGGTGAGGATCCACAACAGGAAGGCCGCAAACCACCGCATTGGTGCGTCCTCCCGTCTGGAACGCAGACCTGTCAGTCGGCCAATGCACGCCCCACGATGAGTGGGTCGGCGCGGCCGACCACCTCGTGATCCTTGTTGTCGTAGTCGAACTTACCGAGGACATAGCGCATGGCGTTGATGCGGGCACGCTTCTTGTCGTTGCTCTTGACCACGGTCCACGGCACGGTGTCGGTATCGGTCAGCTCGAACATGTCTTCCTTGGCCGCGGTGTATGCGTCCCACTTGTCCAGCGAGGCGAGGTCGGTGGGCGAGAGTTTCCACTGGCGCACGGGGTCGACCTGTCGGATCGTGAAGCGGGTGCGCTGTTCGGATTGTGTGACCGAGAACCACAGCTTGGTGAGGCTGATCCCGTCGTTGACCAGCATCTGCTCGAACAACGGGACCTGGCTGATGAACTCGGCGTGCTGATCGGCTGTGCAGAAGCCCATCACCCGCTCGACGCCAGCGCGGTTGTACCAGGACCGGTCGAACAGGACCAGTTCGCCCGCTGCAGGCAGATGCTTCACGTAGCGCTGGAAGTACCACTGCGTGCGCTCGCGCTCGGTGGGCTTCTCCAATGCGACGACGCGGGCGCCGCGCGGGTTGAGGTGCTCCATGAACCGCTTGATCGTGCCGCCCTTACCCGCGGCGTCGCGGCCCTCGAAGACGATGACGTGGCGCAGCCCATTGGTCTGGCTCCACACCTGCAGCTTGAGCAGCTCGATCTGAAGCAGCCGCTTCTGTTCCTCGTAGTCTTGGCGCGACATGCGTTCGTCGTACGGGTAGCCCTCGCGCCAGGTGTCGACGTCGGCTCCGCTGGGGTGGTGCACCAACACGGGGTCGTCATCGTCGTCGTCGCGGACGGAGTAGAACTCAGTCCCTTCAAGCATGGTCACCGGCGCACGATATCGACCCGCGCCGACGTCCGGGTGACGTGGGAGTGAACGGAAGGTGGCGCGGGACTACTTGGCCGCGCGCTTCGGACGGATCAACGCGAACTTCGTCATCATCGTGTTCATCCGCTTCATCGCCTTGAGCGAGTTGTTGTAGTAGTTGCCGCCCGCGCCGACGCTGGTCCGCGGCGAGACGATGGCCTCTTGGCGACAGAACTTGCGCAAGCCGTCGGCGCCGCCGAAGCGTGCCCCGATGCCCGAGGTCTTCCAACCGCCCATTGGTGCGGTGGTGCACATCAGGTTGGAGATCACGTCGTTGACGTTGACTGCGCCGCAATCCAGTTCCAGGGCAACGTCATTGGCTCGCTCGACGTCACGCGAGAAGACCGAGGCGCTCAGTCCGTACGGGCTGTCGTTGGCCAACCGCACCGCTTCGGCAACGGTGGCCACCTTCATGATGGGCAGCGTGGGCCCGAACGTCTCCTCCGTCATGCACGCCATCGAATGGTCGACGTCGACCAGCACCGTCGGCGGGTAGAAGCTGCCGGGACCCGTCGGGCGGGCACCGCCGGTCAGCGCGCGCGCACCCTTGGCGACGGCGTCGTCGACGTGCTTCGCGGTGACGGCCACCTGGCTGTCGTCGATCAGCGCGCCGAAGTCGAAGCCCTCCCCCGCGCCCATCTTCAGGTTCTTCACGTCGCGCACGACGGCGTCGACGAACGCGTCGTAGACCTGCGCGAGAACGTAGACCCGCTCGACGGAGACACACGTCTGGCCGGCGTTGAACATCGCACCCCACACGGCAGCGTGCGCGGCGAGGTCGACGTCGGCGTCCTCGAGCACGATCATCGGATCCTTGCCGCCGAGTTCTAGGCTCACCGGGGTGAGTCGCCTGGCGGCGCGCTCCATCACCTTGGCCCCGGTCGAGCTGGAGCCGGTGAACTGGATGTAGTCGCTGACGTCGACGACGGCCTCGACTGCTTCGCGGGCGCCCTGCACGATCGCCATCACCTCGGGTGCTCCGGAGTCGAGCCAGCCCCGCAGCAGCAATTCAGCGGTCAGTGGGGTGCGCTCGGACGGCTTGAGCAGCACGGCGCAGCCTGCCGCGAGCGCGGCGATGCCATCCATCAACAGGTTGGCGACCGGGTAGTTCCATGGCGCGATGATGCCGACGACCGCACGCGGCCGGTAGTGCACGGCGACCTTCTTGATCGACAGGAACGGTAGCGAGGCCGGCCGGGTCTCCGGCGCCAGCGCCTTCTCCATCGTCTTGATGTAATAAGAGGCGATCATGATTAGCAACGGCACCTCCTGGGCGGCGTCCGTTGCCGACTTGCCGGTCTCCTTGATCAGCAGCGACTCGATCTCGTCGCGGTGCTCACCGAGCCACACGGCATACCGGGCCAGCACCCTCGCGCGGCCTGCGGCGCCGCGCGCCTCCCACTCCCGCTGAGATTGCCGCAATCCCGCGGCGATGCGCGGTACGTCGGCCGGATCGGTCCACCGCACTGTGCCAGCAACCGCGCCCGTGGCGGGGTTGAGGATGTTCGCTCCTGTGTCAACTTCGGGCGTTGCAGTCATACGCCCATGCTAACCGCTGCTGTGATCCAGATCGCAATGGGGTTGACACCTGTCAAGTCCAGCCACCCGAACGGCGATGCAAACCACCGAGGTAGCCAGTAGAACAGCGCCGATGGTGTCGGTGAAGTAGTGGTTGGTGAACGCCTGACCGAACAACCCCAGCACGTTGATGGCAACTGCCGCCACGACTGCCCACAGCGCGGTTCCGAGCAGTATCACCGCCATGCTCGTCACGACGATGGTGAGCGCCACGTGACCGCTGGGATAGGCCAGCCCACCCAACTTCTCGCGGCCGAAGACTTGCTTCAAGATTTGCTCGGAGGCGAGCGCAAGGGCGGGTGTCGCCACGGCTACTGCCGCGAGGCGCCATTGCCGTCGACACAGGAACGCGACCACGACGACTGCACACAAGATCACCACCGCGCGGTCATTGGTGAAGATGAGCAGCTTGCTCAACGACCGGTGCGCGTGTCCGGTGCGAATGAACCAATCGTCGAGCGGAGTCGAACCCTTGCCGACAGCCACCCCGAGCAACACCATCGCGAGGATGCCAATCGGCGGCCACCAGCGAAGAACGTGAGCGACAGTCATCGACGCCGAGGTTACCTGTGATCCGATGACGTTTGCTGAGTTGTCGATCAAGCGACCAGCCCGCGGATGTAGGCCGCCTGCCCGAGGTGCTGCGCGCAGTCGTCGATGATGCTGACGATGCGGGCACTCGCGGTGACAGGCGGCGTCCAGCGGCGGTCCACGATCGCTTCGAGATCCTCCGCGGTGACCGATGCGACGTAGGCCAAGGTCATGGCGTGCACGGCGCGGTAGTACCCGGCGAGGAGGGCCGCCGGCGCCCGGACCTTGGCGACCTCCTCGGAAGTGTGGCCGTAGCCGTGGGCATCCCTCGGGAGGTCGAGCGCGAACCGGTCGACCCAGCCGTCGCGGAACCACACCTGCTCGGTGTCCGCGATCTCGCTGAGCTGAGCGTCCTGAACGCGGGCACTGTGCCACAGCAGCCAGGTGATCGTGTTGGCGCCCGTCGCAGGCTGGTGGTACGCGACGTCATCGGTCAGGCCGTCGGCAAGGTCGTCGGCGTGCTCGATGAGGCGGGTGAACGAATCGCGCAGCAGCTCACGGGCAGCCGCGATGTCGGTGTCAGCCATGGTCGACAACGCTACTACGCCACTTGCATGCCTTGACATTCATATGATTGCGTGGTCATATGAATGAGTGGACGCGTTCGCAGTAGTCGCCGATCCGACTCGACGCCGGATCCTCGACACCCTGCGCGATGCCGACCGCGATGTAGGGGAACTCGTTGTCCAACTTGACATTTCCCAATCACTGGCGTCCAAGCACCTCGCCGTGCTGCGCAATGCGGGAGCCGTGGACGTGCGGGTGGACGGTAAGCGCCGGATCTACCGGCTGGCTGACGATCCACTTCCTGCGGTGCTGGCCTGGGTCACGCCGTACCACCGCAAGTGGTCCATGAGCCTGGACCGTCTGGCCGATCTGATCGAGGAGGAGCAATCATGACGTTGGACGCAACTCTGCGAAGCCACCAGGGCGCTTGGCTTTTGACGATGGAGCGTGACTTCGCTCACCCGCCAGAGGTGGTGTGGCCGTGGCTAACCGAGCCCGAGCGACTGGCACGCTGGTCGCCGGTGGTGCCGGACGGCCCGTTCGACGCCCATGGCCCACGGCAGGTACGGGAGAACCCCGGCGACGATCCCGTCGATGGCGAGGTGCTCACGATCGACCCGCCGCGGGAACTGGTCCACCGCTGGGGCGACGACAACCTGGTGCGCTGGCGCCTCACGCCGACCGCGGCGGGCTGCCGACTGACGCTGGAACAGACGATGCCGCAACGAGATCCGGCCGCCATGAACGCCGCCGGATGGGATGTCTGCCTCGCCGTGCTCGACGAGGTACTCGGCGGCTCCGACACGCCGCGCGCTACCGGACCCGACGCAGCCGCGCGTGGTTGGGCTGCGCTTCGGGACGACTACGCCGAGGCGCTTGGCACCTAGCCTGCCGCCGCGCCGTGAAAGACGGCTTCGACGTTGTTGCCGTCGGGGTCGCGGACGAACGCACCGAAGTAACCGGGGTGGTACTCCGGCCAGATGCGCGGCGCGTGCAACGACTCCGCGCCCAGCTTCAGTGCCGCATCGTAGAACCCGCGGACCTCATCGGTACTGGCGGCTTGGAAGGCGAAGTGGATCGCCGCGCCAACCTCTCGACCGGCGCCGTCCTCCAGCCAGAAGTCGGGCTTGCCGTTGCTGCCGTATCCAATGGCCGGCCCGACGTCCATCTGTCGGCTGTGCCCCAGCACGGCCAACACGGAGTCGTAGAACTCCTTGGACTTCTCATAGTCGGCGCTGATGATTCCGAAGTGATCGATCACGGGCCGATCCTGGCACAGGCCACCGACAACGACCGACAATCCTGGCATCTTGACAGCGAGCAGTCGTACATTCAGGTATGGCGTACGACTTGCTCATTCGCAATGGCACGATCGTCGACGGCTTGGGTGGTGAGCCGTTCGTCGGCGACGTCGCGGTGTCCGACGGCGTGATCGTCGCGATCGGCGCGGTCGACGGCCAGGCCGCCCGCGAGATCGACGCGAGCGGTCTGCTGGTCACCCCGGGCTTCGTTGACCTTCACACCCACTACGACGGTCAGGCGATCTGGTCTGACCGCATGACGCCGTCGTCGGCGCACGGCGTCACGACCGCGGTGATGGGTAACTGCGGCGTCGGCTTCGCACCGTGCCGGGCCGACGATCACGAGACGCTCGTCGATCTGATGGCCGGCGTCGAGGACATTCCCGGTGTCGTCATGGTCGACGGCCTGCCGTGGACGTGGGAGACGTTTCCGGAGTTCCTCGATGCGCTCGACGGCCGTCGACGGGACATCGACGTCGCCGCCTACCTGCCACACTCGCCGCTGCGCGTGTACGTGATGGGGCAGCGTGGCGTCGACCGCGAGGCCGCCACCGCCGAGGATCTGTCCCAGATGCGCAAGCTCGCCGCCGAGGCCGTTCAGGCCGGCGCACTAGGCTTCGCGTCATCCCGGTTGACGCTGCACAAGAGCGAAAGCGGCCAGCCCATACCAAGTTTCAATGCCGGACACGACGAGATCGAGGCGATCGCGCTCGGCGTCAAGGATGCCGGCGGCGGCCTGATTCAATTCGTGCCCGATCTGGTCGCTGGTGATTATGGACCTGCCCTGCAGACGGTTTTCGACGTCGCCGAGGACGTCGGCCTTCCGGTGACGTTCACCTTGGCCATCGGCAACGTGGGTGACCCGTTCTTCGTCGACGGCCTCAACCTCGTCGAGAAGGCCAACGCTGCGGGCGGTGACGTCACCGCCCAGGTGTTCCCGCGGCCCATCGGCCTGGTCATCGGTCTCGAGCTCAGCGGCAACCCGTTCATCCTCTACCCGAGCTACCGCGAACTGGCCCACCTGCCACTGGCGGAGCGCGTCGCCGAGATGCGCAAAACCGAAGTCCGCGAACGCATCCTGGCGGATAGGCCGGCGAGCGACGGGCATCCACTGATGTTCGCCGCCCAGGCCTGGGAGTGGATGTTCCCACTCGGCGACCCACCCAACTACGAGCCCGCCCGCTCGGAGAGCATCGCGGCACGGGCCCTGGCGCGCGGCGTCAGCCCGCTCGAAGAGGCCTACGACCGCGTGCTCGACGATGACGGGCACGCCATGCTGCTCATCACCCTCGCCAACTTCCGGGACGGCTCATTGGACACGGTGGCCGAGCTGATCCGCCGCGATGACGTCGTCCTCGGCCTCGGCGACGGTGGCGCGCATTACGGAATGATTTGCGACGCAAGCTTTCCCACATACATGCTGGCGCACTGGGCGCGTGATCGCGCATCAGGCCGACTGACGGTGGCCGAGGCGGTCCGCGAGCTGACGTCCGTACCTGCCCGGGTCGCGGGCCTGGCCGACCGTGGCCGCATCGCGGAAGGCTATAAGGCAGATCTCAACGTCATCGACCACACCTCACTGACGCTGCACAAGCCCGTCATCGCCCGCGACCTGCCCGCAGGCGGTCGACGGTTGGACCAGACGGCCGACGGCTACGTCGCGACGGTGGTCGCCGGAGAGGTGATCGCCGAAGATGGCGTCCCGACGTCCGCGCGACCCGGCAAGTTGGTTCGCGGCAGGCAGGCCGCACCCGCCTGATCGTCCCGATGCCACGGCGGCGTCTGGATGGCGGCACCGCCGTACATCGGCAGCCGCAGATCTGCACCGTGACGGGCGATCTGGTCCCATGGCCGGTTCAGCCCGAAGGTGCCGTGGGACCTGGCGCGGGTCACGGCGTCCAGATCCAGGCAGTCGATCAACACCTCCTCGCCTGCCCCCGCCCGTTGGCGCACGGTGCCATCGGGATCGACGATGCAACTCGCGCCGACGCCGGCGGGATCGCCTGCATTCACGTTGACGACGAAGACCTGGTTCGTCCACGCGTTGGCGCGGGCGCAGACCAACTCCATTTCGCGGTCGCACGTCGCCGTCAGGGTCGGCTGAATGATGACCTCGGCTCCGAGCCAGGCCAGTTGGCGGGCCGACTCGGGAAACGACCCGTCGTAGCAGATCGCCAGCCCGATCCGGCCGACGCCGGGGATGTCGAAGACGACGAACTCGTTGCCGGGGGTCGTCTGCTCATAGGGCTGCCACGGGAACACCTTGCGGTACGTCGCGGCGATCTCACCGAGCGGCGACACGGCAACCGCGGTGTTGTACACCAGCCCGTCGTCGCCGCGTTCGTAGAGACTACCGGGCACCAGCCACAGGCCGGTCTCCTTGGCGAGCGCGCAGACGCGGTCGGTGGTCGGGCCTCCGACGGGCTCGGCGACCTCGTTCATCCAGTCCGCGCGGGCCTGCAGTAACGGCGCCTCCGCGGCCAGCATCAGTTCGGGCACCACGACGAGTTCGACGTGGGGGAAGGTGTCGCGCACCGCATGAACCCGGGCGCGGAAGCGCTCCCAGCTGGCTTCGATGTCGAAGGCGACCGGAGTCGTCTGGATGGCGGCAATGGTGAGGGTACGCATGATCAGCTCTCTGTGACGTTGAGGTGGGTGACTTGGGCGGGTGCAGCTGGGTGGGTAATGACTGCCTCGCGGCCGCCTTGGAAGAAACCGGGGAAGCGGATCCGGACGACGAGCATGACCGCCACCCCGATGACGATGGCGCCGACTCCGAGCAGGAACACGCCGCCGATGCCGTGAAACGACGTGGCCCCGTAGGCGGGGGCCAGCATGTCGTGCGCGCTGCGAACGAAGGCAGCCAACATGATCACCCCGCCGATCGCCGGAAGGATGCCCTTCAGGAACAGGTCGCGCACCGACGTCGTCAACTGGCGGCGGAAGTACCAGACGCACGCAAGGCCCGTCACTCCGTAGTAGAAGGCAATCAGCAGACCGACCGACAGGATGGCGTCGCCGAGGAAGTTGGCGGAGACCGTGGCCAGCGCCGTCAGCACTACGGCGGCCGCCGCTCCAAAGAACACCGTGCCGAACGCCGGAGTTTGGAACTTGGGGTGAATTCGGGTGAACGCCTTGGGAAGTGCGCCGTGAGCACCCATCGACAACGTGGTGCGAGGGCTGCTGATCGCGCAGGTGAGCAGGGCCGAGATCGCCGAGACGCAAATGGCGAACTCGACCACCTTGGCCAAGACGGTGCCCAGCACTGGCGGCCCGAGGGTGGCAAGCACGTCGGCCGCATTGTCGGGGTTGCCGAGACCGAGCCCATCGGTCCCGGTGCCCGCGAAACTGATGGTGGCGAAGGCGATGAACAGGTACGTGCCGAGCAGTAGCACCGTGGAGATCACCGCGGCGCGTCCAGGGGTCCGATCGCGGTCCTTGGTTTCCTCGTTGACGGTGATGAGCGCGTCCCAGCCCCAGTAGATGAACAGGCAAAGCAACACCGCCTCGGCGAACGGTCCGAAGCCGTCGAACGCCAGCGGGTTGAGCCAGGACAGATTCGGCGTCTCGGCGCCGTCGCGGGCGAAGGCTGCGGCGCCGAAACCACAGAGGGCGACCAGTTGCAGTCCCAGCAGCACGTACTGCACCTCGGCGGCGATCTGTAGGCCGCGATAGGCGATGGCGGTGACGACAGCGAGGATCACGACCGCCGTCGCGATCACCGCGAAGTCGTTGTCCGCCAAAGAATCCAAGCCCAGCAGCGTGAGCAGATAACCCGCGCCGACACGGGCCAGCGCCGTCATGGCGATGACCGTCGCGACCTGCACCACCCAGCCACCCGAGAGCCAACCCGTGTACGGCCCGAACGCCCTCGTGTTCCACACGAACGTGGTGCCGCAGTCGGGCATCTCCCGGTTCAGCTCGCGAAAGGCGAAGGCCGTCAGCAGAATCGGCACGAAGCCGACGAGCAGAGCGGCCGGGGCCAGGTGCCCGACGACCATGACGACGAAGCCGAGCGTGACGGCGATGCTGTACGCGGGCGCGACCGAGGAAAGGCCGAGAGCGACGACGGCCAGCAGTCCGACGGAGTCGGTGCGCAACCCCTTTCCCGACGGCTCCGGTGAACCTTTTGAACCTGTTTCGGCGTCGCTGTGACGGATGGACACGGGCACTCCTCGGCTGGCAGCTATTCGTTAAATATTGATTTAACGAAAGTGTGACGCAGATGTCAACAGCTGGCTCGTTATGCTCTAAATCTCGTTGTAAGGATTCGGGTCGACAAAGGACTGCGCGTGGCACGAAAGAAGGACCAGGAAGCCAAGCGGCTCGTTCTCGGCGAGGCCGTCCGCCGGGCCGTGCTCACCCGCGGTCTGGAAGGTGTGCGCTTGCGCGACATCGCCGAGCACGCGGGCGTCACACCTGCCGCGGTGCTCTACTACGGCGACGTGGACGCTCTGACCTACGACACCTATCAACAGGCGATCGAGCGCTTCAGCCTGGACCGCGAACGCGTCGCGGAAAAATTCGCCGACGCCCGCGACCGTCTTCGGGCCAGCATCGACCACGGCGTGGCCAGCGGCCCCGACGACGAGCTCGTCCGGTTGTTGTTCGAGTTCTATCCGCGGTCGTTGCGCGACCCGAAGGCCGCCGCGCTGGATTCATCGCTCACCGAACGCCAGATCGCGGTCTACAGCGCGATTTTCGTTCTCGGCGAGACTCAGGGGCACTTCACTCTCGTCGACCCGCCGCGCCTGCTCGCCGGTAACGTCGTCGCCATGGAGGACGGGTACCAGATGGAGTTGTTGTCCGGGCGCCGCACTCGCGACGAGGTGAAGGGGTGCCTCTTCTCGTACGCGAGAGCGGTCACCGGCTGCGACATCGGCGGCGCGCCGTGATACGGGTTTCGCCGCTGGCTCCCCCGTGGAGCGATGCCGACGCCGCGGGCATCAATGGTTGGGGCCACCCCGACCGCAGCTACGAGCCACTGCTACTGGTGCGCTGTCTGCAACGCCATCCCGCGCTGGCGGCCAAGCTGCGCAAGCTCGGCGAGGCGCTCTACGTCGAGGCACTCCTGCCACCGCGGGTACGCACGATCGCCATCTTGCGAATCTGTGCCCTGGTCGGCTGCGCCTACGAGTGGGGCGGGCAGGCCGCGTTCTGGGGCCCGATCGCGGGTGTGTCCAACGACGAGTGCGACGCGCTGGTCACCGGCGCCGATGCCGGGTGGTCGGTGTCAGAGCGGGTACTCATCGGCGCGGTCGACGAACTCGAGCGGTCGGGCTCCTGGTCCGATGACACCTGGAAGGCGTTGGGCGACAACCTGGATGACGAGCAGCGGATGGAGTTACTCATCGCCGTCGGCTGGTATCGCACCATCTGCACGCTGTGCAACGGGCTCAATTTGCCGGTCGAGGGTTGGATGAGGCCCTGGCCGTCGTCAGCGACCTGACCGTAGGGCGGGGTGTTGCTTGGCCAGCAGTGGCATCAACAGTCGATGCGGGATCAACTGGAACAGTCGGGTGCTGAGTCGGCTTGGCAGCCCGGCGATCACGTCACCGCGATCGTGCTCGATGGCGTCGATGCCGACCCTTGCGACCTCACGTGAGGGCATCCACATGAACTTCGGAAACGCGTCGGCGAAGGTCTTCTCGTCCATGCCGGCCGACTGCAGGAACTCGGTGCGGACCGGCCCCGGATTGAGCGTGGCGACGGTGACGCCGCTTCCGGTGAGCTCGGCACGCAGACCCTCGCTGTAGGCACGTACGAACGCCTTGGTCGCGGCGTAGCCCGCTTGGCCGGGGAACGGATGAAAGCCGGCCGTCGAGCCAACGTTGAGGATTGCGCCCCGCCCGCGCGGCACCATCTGCTGCACCGCCCTGGTGGTGAGGTCGATGACGGCCTCGACGTTAACCCGCACCTGAGCAATCTCGGCGGTCACCGTCGAGCCAGCCACCGCACCCATGGTGCCGATGCCTGCGTTGTTCACCAGGACCTCGACGGTCAGACCGCGCTCGGCGACGGCGTCGAACAACGTCGCCCGCGCATCGGGGTCCGCGACGTCGCAGGCCAGCACCTCGACGCGGACCGCGTCGCCGAGTTCGGCGGCCAACGCGTGCAGCTTGTCCTCCCGGCGAGCAACCAGGGTGACGCCGTGCCCGCGGGAGACCAGTTCACGCGCGATGTCGGCTCCGATACCCGAGGACGCCCCCGTCACGACGGCAGTTGTGGTCGACGACGGCGGCGGAAGTGGCATGGCTCGAACCTACTAGCCCGTCGACTTTCGATCATCGCGCATCCAAACCTGTTGCCGTTGCCGAAGACGTGAATTGATTGATCCCCGTGACCATCACGAATGACCCCGTCGTCGCCGATGAGAGCCTTGCGATCTCGCCGCAGGCCCGGACCGCGCTGTGGGCCAGCCTGGTCGGTACCACGATCGAGTGGTACGACTTCTTTCTCTACGCCACCGCCGCCAGCCTCGTCTTCAATAAGGCGTTCTTCCCCGACCAGACGACGTTCGTCGGCACGCTGCTGTCGTTCGCGACCTTCGCGGTCGGCTTCCTGGTGCGGCCGATCGGCGGCTTCGTCTTTGGCCACGTGGGCGATCGCATCGGGCGCAAGAAGACGCTAGCTCTCACGATGTTCCTGATGGGCGGCGCGACGGCCCTCATGGGCGTCCTGCCCACCGCCGCACAGATCGGCTTCCTCGCGCCAATCCTGTTGCTGCTCTTGCGCATCGTGCAGGGCTTCGCCCTCGGTGGCGAGTGGGCGGGTGCGGTTCTGCTTGCCGTCGAACACGGCCCACCACGACGGCGCGGCCTGTTCGGCAGTATCCCCCAGGTCGGGCTCGCCATCGGATTGGCCCTTGGTACAGGCGTCTTCGCGCTGTTGCAGTTCGTCCTTCCTGAGGATGCGTTTCTGACGTACGGCTGGCGGATCGCCTTCCTCTTCAGCATCGTGCTCGTGGCATTCGGCGTCGTAGTGCGGTTGCGCGCCACGGAGACACCGGCGTTCGAGAAGGTCCGCGACAGTGACGACCGGGCGGCGGTGCCGCTGAAGGAGGTCTTCAAACCGCCCGTGTTGCGCGCGACCGTACTCGGCATGCTGTCGCGATGGGGTGAGGGCGCCGCCTTCAACACGTGGGGCGTATTCGCCATTTCGTATGCGACCGCAACGCTCAAACTCGACAAGATTCCCGTGCTGCTCGCCGTCACCGCCGCCGCCGTGCTGATGGCACTGCTGATCCCGGTGTCTGGTTTACTGACCGACCGATTCGGCGCCAAGAAGATCTACGCCATCGGAATCGCCGCATACGGGGTGGCCGTCTTCCCGGTCTTCGCCTTGTTCGGCACGAAGAACATCTGGCTCTATGCGGTCGCGCTGCTGGTGGTGTTCGGGGTCATCCACGCGCTGTTCTACGGCGCGGAGGGCACGCTCTACGCTTCACTGTTCCCTGCTCGGATCCGCTACACCGGCCTGTCGACCGTCTATCAGTTGTCGGGCGTCTACGCTTCCGGGCTCACACCCTTGATCCTCACGGCGCTGATCGGTGTCGCGGGCGGGACACCGTGGCTCGCCTGCGGTTACCTGGTCGCGACCGCGGCGATCGCCGTGACGGCCACGCTGCTGCTGAAACCGACGCCGCTCGCCGACATCTAGCGCGACCGTGGGGGCTGTGCACGTGAGAAGCTCCCGATTCGTGCATAGGGCCCACGGTCGAGGTCACACGGGGCAACCCGCCGCGCGTAGCTTCTCGCGGATGCGCTCGATGACTACGTGCGGGCGCCGCAGCATGTCCGCGCTCACCCGGATGACGACCCACCCCGCTGACTCCAGCAGAGCGATCCGTTCGATGTCCCAGGCCCGCTGCCTGCCATCGGTCCAGTGCTGTACACCGTCGTATTCGACCGCGACCTTCCAGGCGCGCCAACCCATGTCGACGCGGATGCGCAGCTCTCGAAACTCGATCTGCGTTTCAGGCCGCGGCAACCCCGCACCGACGACGAGCATCCTGAGCCTGCTCTCCTGCGGCGACTCCGCACCGCCGTCGACGAGCTCCAGAGCGGAACGGAGTCTGGCCGCACCTGGGACACCACGATGCGAATCGGCAACTGCGCCTACCGCCTCGGGGGACGTGCGGGTCGCGTTGAGCAGCGCGTCGATGAGCGGCACGGCCTCACGCAGCGGGCGACTCCGGCCAATGTCGAAAGCGGTGCGAGCGGGTCCGGTCAGCGCCATCCCGTCAACCGTGCAGACCTCCTCCGGTGCGAGATCCCAGGTGTGTACGACGATGCCCGCCGGGGCGTGTCGATCCGCGCGGATGATCTCTGCGGGTGCAGTCGCATCGAGCCACTTCGTGCCGAGCACCGCCGCAGCGGACGTCGTCGCCAGCGTCGCGCCCGTCGACAGCCATGCTGCCCGAGCGCGCAGTCGGGCCGTGAGCTCGACGTCGCGTGCGAGGTACACGTCGCGGTAGATCGCCCTGTGGTGCCGGGCGAGCCCGCGTCGCGTCAGATCGCCACGCCGCACCGCCGCGCTGCCGAGGAAGGGTTGCATGCCGGCCACGGTCGTGGGACCTGCCGACGATCGTGGGCCTCCTGCACGCGATCCGGGCCGCAGCTGTGCATGGAGCCCACACTGTGGACAACGAAAGAGCCCCGGTGCTGCTGACGCAACACCGGGGCTCTCCTCGTAACGGGACTTAGAAGTCCATGCCGCCCATGCCACCGGTCGGGTCGCCCGCGGGAGCGGACGCCTTCTCCGGCTTGTCGGCGACGACGGCCTCGGTGGTGAGGAACAGCGCCGCGATCGAGGCTGCGTTCTGCAGCGCCGAGCGCGTCACCTTGACCGGGTCGGCGACGCCGGCCTTCAGCA
>NZ_JAVRQA010000459.1:0-3076 GCF_032161845.1 Mycobacterium sp. | reverse complement strand
CGGACCACGTCGGCGATCCAGTCACGGTCGGTCCGCAGCGTCATCAGCGGCGCGCCGCAGCGACGAAGCGTGCGGGCCACCTCGGCGCGATGTGCGTTCGCCGCCTTCGCGAAATCGTCGCGAAGGGCCGCGTCGATCGTGAATTCGCGGGTAACACCGGTTTCGGTGTCCTGCAGGATCACGTCGCCGACGTCCGGCAACTCGACGTCGCGGGGGTCGATGATCTCGATCCCGAGCACCTCGTGTCTACCCGCGATGGCCCGCAGCGGCCGCATCCAGTTGATCGGCCCGAGGAAGTCGCTAATGATCACGGCCATGCCACGACGGCGTTCCGGCCTGCGCAGGGTCTCGATCGCCACGGCCAGGTCACCCCTGACTCCGACCGGCGCCTTCGGCATCGTGGCGATGGCACGCAACAGTTCCTGCTCGTGAATGCGACCGGACAGCGCGGGCACCCGTCGGGTGGTGTCGCCGTTGGTGATCACGGCGCCGAGGCGGTTGCCGCCGCCGCTGTTCAGGAAGGCAATGGCCGCGGCGGCCGCCACCGCGAGGTCGCGTTTCTCGCAGCCGGTCGTGCCGAAGTCCAGGCTTGCGGACACGTCGATCACCAACCACGTCTCCAATTCACGGTCGGCGATCATCTGCCGAACGTGTGGATGAGTGGTGCGCGCTGTCACCGACCAGTCCATCCGGCGCACGTCGTCGCCGGGCTGGTAGATCCGCGACTCCCCCGGCTCCGAGCCGGGACCAGGGATCAGGCCTTGATGGTCACCGTGCAGCACACCGTCGAGCTTGCGGCGAACCGTCAGCTCGAGCTTGCGCAGCGCTGCCGTCAGTTCGGGGTCGCGGATCTGGCCGCGCCGAAGTGACGGCAGGTCGACCGTCCAGCCGCCCGACGCGGTCACCGACCGCTAGCCGCTGCCGCAGTGGGCATCATCGGAGGTGCCGACTGGCCTTGCTGCTGAATGGCATTCACCTGCGGCAGGGCGACGGTCTGCATGATGCGGTTGACCACCGTCTCCGCCGAGATCTCGTCGGCCAGCGCGTCATAGGTGAGAACGAGACGGTGCCGGAGCACGTCGGGTATCACCTCGACGACGTCCAGCGGGATCACGTAGTCGCGGCCACGGATCAGGGCAAGGGCTCGCGAGGCCGCGATGATGCCGAGGGACGCGCGTGGCGAGGCGCCGTAGGCGATCCAAGCCTTGGCGTCGGGCATGCCGAACTTCTCCGGCTCGCGGGTGGCCGTCACGATGCGCACGACGTAGTCGACGAGGGCGTGGTGCACGAAGTTGTTGGCCGCAACCTCCTGCATCCGCAGCAGATCACCGGTGTCGAGTATCTGCTTGGGCTGCGGCGGGGTGACACCCATCCGGTAGATGATCTCGCGCTCTTCCTCGGGTGAGGGGTAGCCGACGTTGAGCTTGAACAGGAAGCGGTCGCGCTGCGCCTCGGGAAGCTGGTACACGCCCTCCTGCTCGATCGGGTTCTGGGTGGCCATGACCAGGAACGGGTTGGGCAGGGGGAAGGTCTTGCCGCCGATCGACACCTTGCGCTCGGCCATGACCTCGAGCAGCGCCGACTGCACCTTGGCGGGTGCACGGTTGATCTCGTCGGCGAGCAGGAAGTTGACCATCACGGGGCCGATCTCGGTGTCGAACTCCTCCTTGCCGACCCGGTAGATGCGGGTGCCGACGATGTCGGTGGGAACCAGGTCGGGCGTGAACTGGATGCGGGCGAACGTCCCGCCTACCACCTTGGCGAACGTCTCCACTGCCAGCGTCTTGGCTACACCGGGCACGCCCTCCAGGAGCACGTGGCCCTTGGCGAGCAGGCCGACCAGCATCCGCTCGACGAGCAGGTCCTGTCCCACGATGATCCGCTTGACCTCGAAGATCGCGCGCTCCAACGTGTGCACTTCGCTCTGCAGACCACCGTTCACCGGCTGATTCTGCGACGGGCCTGCTGCAGGGTAGCCCTGTGTTGGGCCGTGCGCGGGATACCCTCCGGCGCCCTGCGGCGGTCCACTCGGTGACGTCATCAAGCACCCTTCCAGGTTGTCCACATTTGATCGCTGGTCATGCCGGTGTCCAAGCCATGTCGCGGACGCCGTTCCTCAACTATTCCAGGCAGTTCGGAATCCGTCGACGTGCCGGGTCCCGTACGGGTCTCGATCAGGACTCGATGAACCGAACCAAATGCGGTGACATGCCTGCGGTTCGCACCGGACTGACGGTCACCTTTCCCGCGCTACCCGACGCCTCCAGCATTCTGCCGCCGCCCAGGAAGATGGTGACGTGCTGGCTTCCGCCCGGCCCGTAGAAGATGAGATCGCCCCGCTTGGCCTGCGACGGTGGGATCGGCCGACCGGAGTCGTACTGGTCGCCCGAGTACTTCGGAATCTGCACGCCGACACCGGCGAACGCGTAGCGGGTCAACCCCGAGCAGTCGAAGCCGATCTTGCCCGCGTCGTCATCGACGCCCGCGCTTGGGCCGTTGAGTGAGCCGCCGCCCCACGAGTAGGGCACGCCCATCTGTGACCCTGCGCGACGGATCACGTATTCAATGGCCTGCGGTCCACGGACCCGGCCGCCCGGTAGCGCGGACGATGAACTTCCGCCAAGCCCGATGCTGGAGAGGAACTGCTGCCCGAGGTTCTGCGTGGTCTGCAGTGCCAGTTGGCTCACCTGAAACGAAGCGTTGGCGATGGCGACGGGGTCGCCGGGCGCCCCGGAACTCGCCACCTTCGGCAACGTCGGATCCCATGCGCCACCGTCTGGATCCGCGGCTGCGGGCACCGCTGCGCCGATCATCACGCCGAGCGCCCACAGGAGCGGCACGACGATCTTGACGCAGCGAAAGACGATGGAATGCAAGACGATCAACCTCAGTACTCGATGTAGCGGATGACGTAGGGGGTCATGCCGCTGGTGCGAACGGGTGAAATCTTGACGTTCGACCCGGTGTAGGGCGCCTCGAGCATCTGCCCGTTCCCGAGGTACAGCGTCACGTGTTGAGCGCCGCCGGGGCCATAGAAGATGACGTCGCCGCGGCGCATCTGCGACGCCGGAATCTT
>NZ_JAVRQA010000458.1:0-12407 GCF_032161845.1 Mycobacterium sp. | reverse complement strand
TCGACACCACCCGCCGATGCGCCGATGGCGATGATGCCGGGTGGTTGCTCCACACCGTTCGAGACAGGCTCCACAGCTTGTTGGCTACCCCCCTTCGCGCACCCTAAGCAGTTGGCTCGCGCCTTCGACGTGCCGCTTCGGGGATTTCAGTTTCGGCAACCACGCCCTCAGGATGTCGGCGTCAATCCGCGCGACGAGGTAAGGCGTTCGGCGACGTCGTGCAGTGGCGTGTTGCTGTCCTGCGACAGACGCTTCAGCAAATCGAACGCCCGCACCGCGTCAAGATCGAACCGCTCCATGAGCATGCCCTTGGCCTGGCCGATCACGTCACGAGAAGCCAGCGCGCTGCGAAACTGGCGGTCACGGCGCAGCATGCCCCAGGCGATGGCGGCATGAGTGGCAAAGATCATGCCAAGCTCGAGGGCTTCCTCGGTGAAGGCGTGCGGTCGCTCGGCGAAGAAGTTCAGCGCACCGCTGTCGGCTTCGCCCGCGAAGACCCTGAACGACACGATCGACCGGATCGGCGTGGACTCCAGCGCAGCTACGCGGTACTTGGGCCAGCGCTCGTCGGTCGCCAGGTCGTCGACACGGACGGTGTGGTTCTCCCATGCCGCGGTCAAGCAGGGGCCTTCCTGGTTGCGGCGCTGCACCTCGTCCAACTCGAGCACGTACGGGTGGGTCGCCGCGACGTTTCGGATGCCGTCCCTCTTGCTGACCATGGTGATTCCGGCGTACTGCGCGCCGGGCACGGCGCGGGTCGCGCTGTCGGTGATCTCCGCCATGGCGCGGTCCCCGTCGTGCTCGCCACGCTGCGGAACGTCGACCAGGAGAGCGGCCATTTCCGCGATCTTCGAGCTGTATGGCTCCACCGCCACGGCACAGCCCCCGATGCTCGCGAGCCCCCGGCGAGGGGCCGTCATCGCCGATGGTACGTCCGCTCGCCCGGCCGGGCGATCGTTGCAGTTCCGAGGCGTGATTCCGATCGCGGTCAGCACCGCAGCGTGACGTGGGGACTCTCACCGTAGGTTTCGCGGTACAACACCGCGAAACGTCCGACGTGCGCGAAACCCCATTGCGCGGCCGTGGCCGTCACCGTCGTGCTCGCCCTGTCTCCGGCGACCAAATCGCGGTGGACGCGATCCAGCCGGACCCGTCGCAGGTAGGCCATCGGCGTGGTCTCCAGGTGGCGCCGGAACATGTACTGCAGCGCCCTTGGCGTGACGTAGACGGCGCTCGCCACGTCGGCAACGCCGATGTCCTCGGCGACGTGCTCCTCGAGGTAGGCCATCGCGCGGCGCAGGAGCACCGGGCGATGGTCGTTGCGATCGTGGGGACTCTCGCCCGCGCCCGCAGTGTTGGGGAAGGCAGACAGCACGGCGGCCGCCAGTAGTCGGCCCGCGCCTGCGAGCACGAGGGGGAAGGCGGCGGCGGCGCCATCGTCGGCCAGAAACGTCTCCTCGACGTAGCGGCGGGTAGCGGTCAGCGCGCGGGCGGCTTCGGAACTGATCGGCCGGACATCGCTGAAGCGCACCAAGGCGGGCTTCGGCGCGAGGTCCGCGGCCGCCTTGGTCAACAGAAACCGTTCGACGACAACGGTTTTCAGTGCGACATCGCAGGTTCGCAGGCGAATTGGAGCGGAGGCAGTCGAGCCGAGCACCATCTCGCCCACATTCGCGCCACCTTCGTGGTCGTAGGCGCGACTCTCCGCCCGCCCCTCGGTCGGCCAGAGAACGACGACGCCCGAAGTCGCCTCGCCGCGCGTCTCGACGTCCCCTTCGTGCCTGACGTCCTCGAGCGCGAAGCCACCTCCGTCGAACCTGCGGTGGTCGAGCCCGATGCGTTCGCCGTGCCGGTGGCCCTTGAGCTCCAGGCGCATGTTGGCGCCATAGAGTCGACTGAGGTACGAGGTGATCTCTGCGGGGTCCGTGCTACGGATCCCGTGCCGCCGCAATTCGCGAGTACGGTTCATGATCGGCTCCACGACAGCATGGCCGAGCTGCATTCTGAACCCGTTTCCGTTCGCAGAGTACTCCGGAAAACGAAGTTCGCAATTAGGCCTGGCCCCTTGAGGACAGCGCGACGGCAGGCACCGCGCGAGGCTCGTGGGCGGTGAGAAGGGCATGGTCGACGTGTGCTCGCAATTCGGCGGTCAACGGCTGGCCGATGAGTTGCTCGACGAACTGCGCGGCAATCGTCCGCAGCTTCACGTTGGTCTGTTGGGACCGCCACGTCAGTATTTCGAATGCACGCTCTGACGAAACCCCGTAGGCCAGCCTGATGATGCCGACCGCCTCGTGGATGAGCGCCCGCCGCTCTTCGACCGCAGCGACGACTTCGGTCACGGATTTCTGTATGTCGGCTTCGACCTTGTCAGTGATGTCGACATAGAAGCCTGCGGTCCCGATGACCTCGCCGTCCTCCCCGAGCAGCCGATCTCCCACCACCACGACGACGTGTTCGGCGCCTGCGGTATCGATGATCCGGTGCTTGCTACTGAAGGCCGCGCCGTGTTGCAGGACGTGATCGATGATCTCGGATACGGCCGGGTGATCGTCGGGATGCTTGTGCGACAGGATCAGTTGCGTCGTCGGAACGACGGTTCCAGGTTCGTAACCGTGCATACGCGCCACGGCGTCCGACCATTCCCAACGGTGCGGCCCCTTCAAATAGCGAAAGCTGCCGACGCGCTCGAAACCAGACCCGGATGCCGCTGCCTCGTCGACCACGATGGAAAGAGTCATCACATCCAACCCCCGTTGCCTGGCGTCGTCTCAACCACGAGAGTCGACTCGGACGGCGGTGCCGTCAAGGTCGCTGCGCGAACGTTTGAAGGTCAATTCGCGAACTGTGCTGAAGCGTGAAAGAGCGGCGTCAGACCGCGCATTCGCGGTCGGCGGGCGGGCCGTCGGCCTGGAAGATCAGCCGCCGCGCAATCGCTTCGGCGTGGTCGGCGAACCTGCCGTAGAACCTGCCGAGGAGCACGACGTCGCTGGCGACTCCTGCTCCGTGTGCCCACTGCGGACTCATCACGGCCGCAAACAGTTCGCGGTGCAGTGTCTCCATGGCCCGATCGTCACGCCGGACCAGCCGTGCCTGCGCGCAGTCCACATCCAACAGGGCCACTCGACAGCGCTCGGCCAATTCGATTGCGAGACGCCCCATTTCCTCGAAGTGTCCACGCATCTCCGCTGGTATCGGAGATTCGGGATGGTAACGGAGGCAAACCCTTGCGACGTGTGCGGCCAGGCCGCCCATCCGGTCGGCATCGGCGGCGACGTGGATTGCGGTGACCACCGCGCGAAGGTCGCCTGCCACCGGCGCTTGCCTCGCCAGAAGGCTGAGCGTGCGGCGCTCGACCCCGTTGTGCATGGTTCGAAGCTGCTCGACGTCGAGGACGACACGACCGGCCATCTCGGCATCGACGTCCAACAATCCGTCGGTGGCGCGCCCGACCGCGTCACCGGCGAGTCCGCACATGGCGCTCGTGTCTGCGCGCAGCAGGTCGAGTTGACGGTGAAAGTCCATGCGCATGAGTACTCCTCGACGGCTGACGAGTCGATCGACGCGGTACCCCCCTCAAAGCATCTCAAACGTTGAGCGACGCGTTCTCGCTCTCGATCTTCACTCCCCAGCACGGTTTGGTCATGGCTTTCGCGGGCAATGACAACCCCTGCGGAGCTCCCGCGAACGTGCGTGGTCGCCGCCGATCACGGCACGCCAGAACTCGAGAGAGGAAACGATGACTGACAAGAACAGTGGCCCGGAAGAGGGCATCAAGGGCACCGTCGAGGACCTCAAGGGCAAGGCGAAGGAAGTAGCCGGCACGGTGACCGGTCGCGACGACCTCACCGAGGAGGGCAAGGCCCAGCAGGACAAAGCCGACGCCCAGCAGGATGCCGCCAAGAAGGAGGCGGAGGCCGAGGCCGCCCGCGGTGGAGCGGCGGCGGCCGAAAAACGCGAGAAGTCACATCAGTGACCGCATGATCGACGGAGGGCCCGGCCTGGTGGCCGGGCCCTTCCTCGATCCAGCGGCCCCTACGTGTGCGGCGGGTCGGACGTCTTCCCGATTCGGGTGTCAACTCCGGCGCTCGATGTCGACCACCAGCGGTCGATGGTCGGAGATGGACATCTCGGGCGCATCGACCCGGGTGGCCGTCAACGTGGGGTCATCGGTCAACACGTGGTCCAGCTGGCGCTCGGGTGATTTGGCCGGGAACGTGCGACCTGCTGCGAGAGAACGCATTCCGGACGATCGCCGGACCGATTTCGGCGTCAGATTGAGATCACCCGCCAGCAGATGCGGACCAGGAAGGCCACACAGGTCACGGACCAGGTGCCGCAGCTGACGCCGGTTCCAGCCCGGCACGAACGACAGGTGCGTGTTGGCGATCGTGAGAGGGCCAAGCGGCGTCTCGAATCGTCCGATCACGGCGGCTCGCGGTTCTTCGTCGATGACGACCACCCGGTTGGGTTCACGCAGGTACATCGGGAACCTCATCGGGATCCGCGGTAGTCGCGCCACCTGCCAGGTGCTGGCGGGAAACCTCGACAACAGGGAGATCCCGTAGGCCGCGGCACCCGGCTGTTCACGTCCGGTCGCGGCGATCCAGGTTGCACCGGGAGTGCCCGCGATCGCGGCGACGAACCGGTGGCTGACCGCACCCATCGCGTCCGCCGCCACGGCGGTCAGATCGGCCATCCCGGAGCGCGGCTGCTCGAGATCCACCTCTTGCAATGCCAACACGTCGGCGTCGATGGCGCGCACGCAGTCCTGCAACCTGCCGACGTCCACGCCGTCACCGACCGTCCTGCCATGCAAGATGTTGAATGTCGCCAGCCGCATGGGGTACTAGATACCCATCATGACGACATACCGATCGCGTGGGCACTGACCGATGTTCGATCACCAGGCCGCACTGCGCGACGCGCTGAAGCGTGCCGCTTCCGCCCTCAAGGCGGACGGCAAGGACTTCGCGCTGGCGGGAAGCTACGCGCTGTGGGTGCACGGAGCGCCCGAGCCGACCCATGACGTCGACCTGGTGGTGGCGGAAACCGATGCCGACGCTGCCGCCACGATCCTGGGCAACGCGGGTTTCGACGTCGAACGCACGCCTGAGGACTGGCTGTTCAAGGCGAGGACGGACGATGTCGTCGTCGACGTGTTGCATCGGGTCAACGGAGTGGAGGTCCGCACCGACCTGATCCGCGCCGCGCCCGCTCACGAGGTTCTCGCGATCTTCATGCCGGTGCTCTCACCGACGGTGGTGCTGTGCCAGAAACTCAAGTCACTCAACGAGCACCACTGCAACTTCGCCGCCCTGCTGCCCGCCACCCGGGCGGTGCGGGAACAGGTCGACTGGGCCATCGTCCGTGCCGAGACCGCCGAGAACGACTTCGCCGCGGCGTTCCTGGACCTCCTCGACCGGCTGGCGATCACTCCTGGATCTGGAATAAGCGGTAAATAACCTTCCTTGAACCCGTCAGCGAAACGTCACGGCGGATCCGCGGGCGCCCCGCCTAGGGTGGGTAGACGTGAGATCTGCCCGTCGCGACGTCCTCGCGGCCGTCCTAGCGGTCTTGCTGGTCGCCGCGGCATTCGCGGTCCCCCATCTCGACCTCGGCATAGTCACGCCGTTGATCAACAGCACCCGGCAGCAGATCGAGATGTACGCCGCCGCGGCGCCGATCTTCGGGTGGTGGGACGCGCACGTCGGCTGGGGCACCGTCCCGGCAATCGTGATCGGCATCGGAACTGCCGTGTGGGGTCCGGCGGTGGCACAACGCCTGCCATGGCGGGTCGTGCCGTGGGCGACGTGGGCGACGTCCTGCGCGTGGGCCTTCGCATTGGCGATGATCGACGGCTGGCAGCGGGGTTTCGCGCACCGCCTCGCGACGCCCAACGAATACCTGCGCCAGGTGCCGTCGATCACCGACATCCCGTACGCGCTTCGGTCTTTCTCGTCGAGAATCCTTGACTTCCAACCTGATTCGTGGATCACGCACATCTCGGGCCATCCTCCCGGCGCTCTGCTGACCTTCGTGTGGCTCGATCGCGTCGGCCTCAGTGGTGGCGCCTGGGCGGGGCTGCTGTGTCTGCTCGTCGGGTCGAGTGCCGCCGCGGCAATCGTCGTCTCGGCGCGGGCACTGTCCGGTGACGACCTCGCGCGGCGGGCGGCCCCGTTCGTCGCCGTGGCGCCGACGGCGATCTGGGTCGCCGTGTCAGGCGACGGGTACTTCGCCGGCGTCGCAGCATGGGGCCTTGCGCTGCTGGCACTCGCGACCCGCCAGACCGTGCGGCTGCCGATCCTGGCGGGGGCCTGCGCCGGACTGCTGCTCGGGTGGGGCATCTTCCTCAACTACGGCCTCGGCCTCATCGCCCTTCCCTCGGTCGCGGTACTGCTTTCGGCCAGGGACGTCCGCTCCGCGATGCGGGCCTTCATCCCCGCCGCGGTCGCCGCCCTGGCCGTAGTGGGGGTGTTTGCGCTCGCCGGCTTCTGGTGGTTCGACGGTTACCTCCTGGTGCAGGACCGCTACTGGCAGGGCATCGCGAAGGACCGCCCCTTCCAATACTGGTCATGGGCCAACTACGCGTCGGTGGTGTGCGCCGTCGGCCTCGGCACCGTCGCCGGGGTGTCCCGCGCCTTCGATCTCAAGCTGATCAAGGAGCGGTCTGGCCTGCACCTGGTGATCCTGGCGGCGCTACTGGCCACCGTGTGCGCCGACCTGAGCATGCTCAGCAAGGCCGAGGTCGAGCGAATCTGGTTGCCGTACACCGTGTGGCTGACCGCCGCCGGGGCCCTGCTGCCCCCGCGCTCGCAGCGATGGTGGCTGGGGCTCAACGTCGTTGGGGCCCTGGTGCTGAATTCGGTGATCCTGACGAACTGGTAGGCACCGGATCCCTGCCGAGCGTGCGCGGAATGCCACTCCGAGCGGCGTGTCGGCGTGCCGACACGCAGGCTCGCGGGGGTTGGGGGTTGCAGGGGTTTCGGGGTTGCAGGGGTCTCGCGACAGGACGTCAGGCGGCGGCCAGGCTGGCCAGCACCCTGCCGCCCACCGGCGTGACCGCCGCGACCCCGAGGCCGACGTCTTCGGCGAGCCGTTTCGCGCAGTCGACACCGACCGAGGCCCACCGAAACCACGGTCCGACGGTTTTCGCCGACTCGAGGCGTACCCAGCGGGATTGAACTCCGCTGATGTTCGGATCGAACTCGGCAATACAACGCCCGCCGGTTCGCATCAACTCAGCGGCCCGACGCAGGACGCGAATCGGGTCGCCACCGAGCCCGACGTTGCCGTCGGCCAGCAGCACGGTGCCCCAGCGGCCAGTGCCGGGCAGTCGCTCGAAGACATCGCGGCGAAGAGCCGGGGCGCCACTGCGGCGAGCCATCTCGACGGCGGTCTGCGATTGGTCCACGCCCAATGCGGGAATGCCGAGCTTCGTCAGATGAGCGACGAATCGTCCTGGGCCGCAACCCAAGTCGATCGTCGGCCCATGACACAAGCCGAGCACCGCCTTGTCGAAGGCACGGTCGAGGCGCTGACCCCCCACCAACCAGCTGTGCACCGGCAGCCCCTGCATCCTGCCGTCGTCGTAGCGAATCCAACATCGCTCGCCCGTCAGAGCCTCGTCGTACAAATTACCCAGCACGTCCCACCTCCACGGCCACCGACGCCTGCCGAAACCGGCTGTCCGGCGCGCACATCCGACGAACCTCCTCGATGTCGTCGACGGTGTCGACATCGGCCAACTCTGGGAGCAGCTGCACGTCCAACCCGGTGTCGCGCAGGGCGGCAAGCGTTACGGCGCCGGTCTGCGCCGTCGACATCGGCACGGTGCGCAGGCACTCGGCGGCCTGCGGATCGGTGAGGCCCAAGACCCACCAGCCGCCGTCTCGAGCCATGCCGAGCACCGCGTCGGTCGACAACAGCGCCACTGCGCATTCGGCGAGCAGGGCGGCGGTAACCTGCGGGGTGTCCATGCCGATCTGCACGACGGGCAGGCCGCCTGCCGCGCTCGCGGCGTCCGCGTGTGCGTTGGCCAGTCGATCGGCGAAGTCGTCACCGCGCTGCTCGACGACCGTGAAGTCAGCGAGGCGGGTCCGGATCTCCTCGCAGCGACTCGCGGCAGCGAGATCGCCGGTCATTGCGACGACGCGGTGCGCGACGGGCGCGTCGGCGACGGAATCGAGGGTGTCCAACAGAGCAGCGGCCGCAAGATCGGCAGCCACTGCGGTGCCCAAGGTCGCCGCGAGTCGGGTCTTGGCGAGGCCGGGCACCGGGGCCTTGGCCACCACCAGCACCGCCACCGCGATATCCGAGCTCACGAAATCACCCGCCAAAAGTCCAGGACCGCAAAGAAACTGCCTCGAACCGACCCACTGACCTTCGACTTGCCACCCGTGCGGGGCCCGTAGTCGATGTCGTGCTCAGCGACGATCCAGTCCGCTGCGGCGGCACGGACCAGTAGTTCGAGCGGGTACCCTGATCTGCGGTCCTCAACCCCGAGCCCGAGCAAGGCGTCACGACTGGCCACCCGCATGGGCGCGATGTCATGCACCGGGATACCGTGCCTGCGCCGCAGCCGCCAGCAAACCACCTGGGTGCCCAGTCGGGCGTGCCAGGGCCAGCGCACTCCCGGCAGGGGCCGCCGGCGGCCGACCGCCATGTCCGCGCCTCGGTCGAGTTCATCGACGAGCTTCGGCAATTCGCGGGGGTCCATCGATCCGTCGCCGTCCAGCACAGCCACGATCGGCGTCGTGGCCGCGACGATGCCCGCGTGCACGGCAGCGCCGTATCCCGCCCGCGGCTCGTCGACGACCCGCGCTCCGCAGCGCCGGGCCACCTCGCCGGTGCCGTCGGTGCTGTTGTTGTCGACCACAAGAGCGTCGTAGCCCTCTGGGAGCAGCGCGAGCACTCCTGGCAGTGATTCCGCCTCGTTCAGACAGGGCATCACCACCGTCACACGCGAGGGTTCCACCGCTCAAAGGCTAGTCACCCCAGCCGGGGCATTGCGGGGTGAACGCTGACGAATCGGTGACGTCGACGCAGGTAACGGACGTGTCCGGCTACTCTGGATCGTCGTGACCCGGGTTCTGATCGCTGACGACGACAACGTCGTCAGAGACGTCGTGCGCCGATACCTCGAGCGCGACGGACTCGAAGTGTCGATCGCACGTGACGGTCACCAGGCCCTGCGCGCATTGGCGTCCGAGCAGATCGACGTCGCCGTCCTGGACGTGATGATGCCCGGCCCGGATGGGCTGGCGCTGTGCCGCGTCCTGCGCGAGCGCGGCGGATACGCGGTGCCGGTGATTCTGCTGACGGCGCTCGGCGAGGAGGACGACCGCATCGCGGGGCTCGAGGCAGGCGCCGACGACTATCTGGTGAAGCCATTCAGTCCCCGCGAGCTGGCGCTGCGGGTCCGCTCGGTCCTGCGCCGCGCCCCGTGGGGGCTCGGCGCACCACCCGTCGTCGTGACCGTGGGTGACATGACGGTGTCGGCCGCGGCCCGCTCGGTGACCATCAAGGGCCAGCCGATAAGCGTCACCAATCGCGAGTTCGACCTGCTGCTGTTCTTCCTCACCCACAGAGGGGTCGTCTTCAGCAGGGAAGAATTGCTGAAGATGGTGTGGCAGTGGGACTTCGGTGACCTGTCTACCGTCACCGTGCACGTCAAGAGGCTCAGGTCCAAACTGGGCGCGGAGCACCGGGTGCAGACCGTCTGGGGCCGTGGCTACATGTGGAGTGAAGACAACCATGCCGATGACTGACAGCTGGGAGATCGCCGGCATCGCGCTGGCGTGCTCGGTACCGGTCGTGGTCGCAGGCGCAATCCTGATCCGTCTGGCGCGGTCCTGGTCACTGACCCTCAGCATGGTGGTACTCGTCCTGATCCCGACGGTGGCCACCTTCACCGGCGTGTTCGGGGCGAGCGGATTCATGCTGTCACCTCGGTTCGAGGGCATCGCCGTCGTGCTCGTCATCGTCTCGGTGGTGACCATTCCCGCCGCGATCATGCTGGCCCGCTATCAGGCCAGGCGCACGGTGTGGGAGCAGCAGATCCGCGAGGCCGACGAGGTCGCCGAACAATCGCGTCGGCAGCTCGTTGCCTTCGTCAGCCACGACCTGCGCACGCCACTCGCCGGGATCAGGGCCGTGGCCGAGGCGATCGCCGACGGCGTGGTCGAAGACGACGAGATCCGCAGCCACGCCAAACACATCGAGCACGAGACGATTCGACTCTCCGCGATGGTGGACGACCTATTCGAGATGTCGAAGATCAACGCCGGCGCCGTGCAGGCGGCATACGACAAGGTGGCCCTGGACGAGGTGGTCGACGACGTGGTGTCCGCGCATCGCATCGCCGCCGAGCGCGCGGGGGTCGCCTTGCGAGCTCGGCTGCCCGCCAAGCCCGTCGGCGTGATCGGTAGCGACCGCGCCTTGGTGCGGGTGCTGTCCAACCTCGTCGCCAACGCCATCGCCCACACTCCCGAGGGTGGCACGGTCGAACTCGCCATCGGATCCGACGGCCAGGGTGCATGGGCCAGGGTCGACGACACGGGAGTCGGCATCAACGAGGCCGACCTGGCGCGCGTCTTCGACGTCGCCTACCGCGGATCCAACGGCCGAGTGCCACGCGAAGACGCTTCACTGCCAAGCGGATCCGGCTTGGGCCTGGCGATCGCGGCGGGATTGGTGCACGCCCACCACGGCACCGTATCGGCGTACAACCTCCAGAGCGGTGCCCGCTTCGAGGTGCGCCTTCCACTGGCCGGCGAGGAATAGCGTCTACTTCTCGGCGTTGAGGTAGCGCTGACAGTCGCGAAATGCGATGGCAACGACTGTCAGCGCTATCTCAACGCGGATGTGCTCACTCGGGCAAGGAGTTTCCCAACCGCTGGGCGGCGGCGAGGTAGTCCTCGATGAACTCAAGGACGACGTCGCGGGCGGGCTTGACCTTGTTCATCAACCCGACGCCCTGCCCGACGAAGTACGTCGCCAACTCCTGCGCCCCCCGGTGGCCCTGATCGGCCAGCGAGTCGATCCGGCGCAGCACCGGTTCGCAGAGCATCGACTGCAGCGGCAGCGGTAGCGGCTGATGGCCATCCGCGTGCGGCAGCCAGGCGTCGGTCCAGTCCGAAACCAGTTGGCGCGACGGCTTTCCCGTCCGGCCCGCCGAGCGCACGGTGTCGCGCGACGTCGCCGCGAGCATCTTCTGCACCGTGTGCGGCGCGGTCTCCGCCTCCTCGGTGGTCAGCCACACCGAACCCGTCCACGCGCCGTCGGCGCCCATCGCGACCGCAGCGGCCATCTGCCTGCCGGTCACGATTCCGCCCGCGGCGAGTACGGGGGTGTTGCTGCCGAGGGCGGCCAATGCATCGAGGACCTCGGGGATGAGCACCAGCGTGGTCACCTCGCCGCAATGCCCGCCGGCCTCGGTGCCCTGCGCGACGATCAGGTCGACCCCCGCCGCTACCTGCTTGACCGCGTGCTCCTTGGCTCCGACCAAGGCAGCGACCGGCACACCGCGCTCACGGCCGGCCTCGATCATGTAGTCCGGCGGCACGCCAAGGGCATTGGCGATCAGCTTGATCGGGTGACTCATCGCCACGTCCAACAGCTCGCGACCGGTGTCACCGGTCAACGCGGACCCGCCGAGGCGCGGCGATGCCTCGGCCTCGATGCCGTGTTCGGCGAGCAACTCAGCGACGAAGCTCCGGTACTCGGCGGGGATCCTGTCGACCAGCTGGGTGCGGGAGAGGTTCTCGCCCTTCCCCTCGAACTTCGCGGGGACGATGATGTCGGCGCCGTACGGCTTGCCGTGCACGTGCTCGTCGATCCAGGTCAGCTCCTGGTCGAGCTGCTCGGGGGTGTAGGCGGTCGCACCGAGCACGCCGAAGCCACCGGCGTTGGTCACCGCGGCGACGACGTCCCGGCAGTGGCTGAACGCGAAGAGCGGGAAGTCGATGCCGAAACGTTCGCAGAGTGTTGAGCTAGTCACCGCTCGAGTATGGCTACCCGCGCAGCGGCGCGAACGCGAACTCCCTCAGTCCGTCGGACGGGTCGATCGCGGCCCGGAACCCGAGCACGTCGGCGGCCGCCGCAGGATCGGCCACGATGTGGCGGACGTCGCCACTGCGGTACTGACCGGTCACGACGGGTGGCTGCCCCTCGCGAGCCGCACAGATCTTGGTGGCGACGTCCATGATCGAGATGGGCCGCCCCGAGCACACGTTGAACGCGGTGAAGCCAGCCAGCCCGTCCGCGGCCACCGCCGCGGCGTTGACGGCCGCGACGTCGTCGACGTGGACGAAGTCCCGCATCTGACCTCCGTCCTCGAAAACCCTTGGAGGTTCTCCGCTTTCGATGGCCGACCGGAAGATCGCCGCCACCCCGGAGTAGGGGGT
>NZ_JAVRQA010000457.1:0-6064 GCF_032161845.1 Mycobacterium sp. | reverse complement strand
ACAAAGCGGCTAGCCGCACCGGCGCGAACTATGAACTGATCGATCTCGTCGACTTCCCACTGCCACACATGGACGAAGCCATTCCACCATCGGCGGGCCAGTACGCGGGCGAGCACACCAAGGCCTGGGCCGCCAAGATCGGCGCCTACGACGGTTTCATCTTCGTCACACCGGAGTACAACCACTCCACCTCAGGTGTGCTGAAGAACGCCATCGACTACCTCTACGCCGAGTGGAACAACAAAGCAGCAGCCTTCGTCAGCTACGGGTCCCTTGGCGGCGCCAGAGCGATCGAGCACCTCCGCGCAATCTGCAGCGAGCTACAGATTGCCCATGTCCGGCAGCAACTTTCGTTCTCGCTGTTCACGGATTTCGAGAACTTCTCCATCTTCAACCCGGCCGCCATGCACGACGCCACCGCCGGGACCTTGTTCGACCAGCTCGAAACATGGGCCGGCGCAATGAAATCCATCCGCTCCTCCGCACACGCACCGGCGAGTTAACGAAGGTATGGTCGCGCGTGCGCGCGGTCCATCGTTCGACCCGTGTCCGACGCATTGACTTTGACGACCTCGCTTCGCGACAAACTCGGTGACCGTCTCGATCGACTCAGGTCAGCTGTGCACTCGCTGCGGCGATCTGATCCTGAAAATTGCCCAGCTTGGCCGTGGCGTCAAGTGTGTGATGACTGCGGGCCCGGATGCTGGTGTCGTGGCCGACCGAGGCTCGACGCAGCGCTCCGACCGTGGCGTTTTCCCGCGGGATGTGTTTGAACGGGTCGAATGAGTACCAGCGGCAAGCATTTTCGTGGGTCATCTTGTTGATCTCGTCGTCGGGCACGTCCGCGTCGGCCAGAACGACGCCGAGTTCTTCGGGCGCGCCGGGCCACATGGAGTCGCTATGTGGGTAATCCATCTCCCAAGCGATGTTGTCGATGCCGATGTCGTGGCGCAGTTTGACGCCGACCGGATCACTGATGAAACACGTCAGGAAGTGCTCGCGGAACACCTCCGAGGGCAGTTTTCCGCCGAAGTCCTGGAGTGTCCAGGTCGCGTGCATTTCGAAGGTGCGGTCGACCCGATCGAGGAAGTAGGGGATCCACCCGGTGCCACCCTCGGACAGGGCGATCTTCAAGTCGGGATAGTCCTTCACTGGCCGTGACCACAGCAGGTCCGCTGCGGCTTGCACGATGTTCATCGGCTGCAGGGTGATCATCACGTCCGGCGGTGAGTCGACGGCGGGAATCGACAACCGGCCCGAAGACCCGATGTGCACGCTCATCACCGTGTCGGTGTCAACCAAGGCCTCCCACAGTGGATTCCAGTATGGGTCGTGGAAACTCGGATACCCCAGGGCGGCGGGGTTCTCGGAGAACGTCAGCGAGTGCACGCCCTTCTTGGAGCACCGTCGTACCTCGGCTGCACACAGTTCGGCATCCCAGATCACCGGCAACGCCATCGGGATGAACCGACCCGGATGCGCCCCACACCACTCGTCGATGTGCCAGTCGTTGTAGGCCTGCACCAAGGCCAGCGAGAAGTCGGAGTCCTCGGTGGCGAACAGTCGCGCCGCGAACCCGGGAAAGGACGGAAAGTTCATCGACGCCAGTACGCCGCCGGCGTTCATGTCCTTGATCCGCTCGTCGACGTCGTAACAGCCTGGCCGGATCTCGTCGAGACCTTGTGGTTCCAGCCCGTACTCCTGCTTCGGCCTGCCGGCGACTGCGTTTAGAGCGACGTTGGGTATGACGGTGTCACGAAACCTCCAGACGTCTGTGCCGTCTTCGTTGTGCACCAGGTGCGGCGCCTCGTGCCTGTACTTGGCTGGCAAGTGGTTCACGAACATATTCGGCGGCTCGATGATGTGGTCATCCACGCTGATCAAAATCATGTCGTCTTTGTTCACAGCTGGTCCTTCCCGGGAGTTGCTCTAACTGGTCGGTGAATCGAGGGGTTGCCTGCAGGGCGGGAAAGGCTGCCATCCTGGCGCTTTCCCTCTCTTTCAACCCCGGGTGGCTACCGAGTGACAGATATTATGAATATATTATCAAGTATGTATCAGGAAGAAGACCCGCGGGCGGACTTGCGGTACGGGACGACGACTCGACTGCTGGCCGACGCGGCCTCGCGCCTCGGCGATGCGGAAGCGATCGTCGATGGTGACCTCCGCTTGAGCTACGCAGATCTCGATGCAGCGGTCTCTAGCGCCGCAGCGGCGATGATCGGCGCAGGTCTGGTCAAGGGTGATCGCGTCGCGATTTGGGCGCCCAATTCGGCACTCTGGATCGTGGCGGCGTTGGGGCTGCAGCGTGCGGGTGCCGTTCTGGTGCCGATCAATACACGCTTCGTGGGCGATGAGGCAGCCTTCGTGCTCAGGAAGAGCCACACAAAGATGCTCTTCGCCTCAACGGACTTCCTTGGCCGCGACTACCCGGCCTCGCTGGCGGAGGCGGTCGGCGGCTACGGTGCCGAGCACCCCCTGGTCGGCCTGCCCGATCTGCAGCGGATCGTGATCTTGTCTGGCTCGCCGAGTCGCCAAACACAATCGTGGGACGACTTCCTCGATCTGGGTCGCGGCGTCGGTCCCGCCGAGGTCGAAGGGCGAGCGGCGTCGGTGAAGCCTGACGATGTGTCCGACATCCTCTTCACGTCGGGTACCACCGGCCGACCGAAGGGGGCCATGTGCACGCACGGGCAGACGTTGCGCGCCTATGCCGTCTGGAACAACGTCGTCGGGTTGCGTGAAGGTGACCGCTATCTGATCGTCAATCCGTTCTTCCACGGATTCGGTTACAAATCTGGCTGGCTGGCGTCGATTCTCGCTGGCGCCACGATCGTCCCGATGCGGACCCTAGACGTCCCGAGGGTTCTCGAGATCGTGCGAGCCGAGCGGATAACTGTATTGCCGGGTACACCCACCCTGTTCCAGACAATGCTTGAACACCCCGGCTACACGCAGGCGGGTGTGGGGACGCTGCGATTGGTGGTGACCGGCGCGGCCAATGTTCCTGCGGCACTGCTGTACCGGATCAAGAGCGAAGTGGGATTCCAACACATCGTTACCGGATACGGACTCACCGAGTCGTGCGCAATCGTATCGATGTGCCGTTTCGACGATCCCCTCGAGGTCGTGGCATCGAGTGCCGGGCGACCCTTGCCCGGTGTCGAGGTCCGCATCGTCTCGGCGGACGGAGCGGAGCAGCCAGCGGGACACGAGGGTGAGATCGTCGTGCGCGGATACACGTTGATGCTCGGGTACCTCGACGAACCCGAAGAGACGCAGTCGGCCATCGACGCGGAGGGTTGGTTGCACACCGGCGACATCGGCATCCTCGATGTTGCCGGGCGGCTGCACATCACCGATCGGCTCAAGGACATGTTCATCGTCGGCGGCTTCAACGCCTACCCGGCCGAGATCGAACAGATCCTGAGCCAACACCCCGGTATCGCCCAGGTAGCCGTAGTCGGTGTTCCCGACGAGCGGATGGGAGAGGCGGGCGCCGCATTCGTCATCGCCCGGGCGAATCAGAACGTCACGCCCGACGACGTCATCGCATTCAGCCGAGCCAATATGGCCAACTACAAGGTTCCGCGTCACGTGCACATCGTCAGCGAACTGCCGCTGAACGCCAGTGGAAAGGTTCTGAAGAACGAGTTGCGTGCGCGCGCAGCGGGCCAAACGACGGCGATCACCTGAAAGGCTTTCAATGAGTGCGGAATTAGTCTCGGTACCTGGTCTCACCGCCGATGTACAAGGTGCGCGGCTGACATTGACGATCGATCGGCCGGCCCACCGTAACGCGCTCGACGATGCGTCGATGGCGGCCTTCGTCGACAACCTGGAGGCTGCCGCCACCGACGACGAGCTGCGCGTCGTGCTCATTCGGGGCGCTGGCAATGACTTCTGTAGCGGTTTCGACATCGTCGGTCGAAACGCGGTCCGCGACCGTAAACCGCGCACGGCCAGCATTCAGCGCCGCATGCCAACACAGGCCAACCGGCTCATCCCACTTCTGCTTGACATCCAACTGCCGATCGTGTGCGCGGTTCGCGGCTGGGCGGTCGGCATCGGCGCACAGATCGCGCTCGCGTGCGACTTCACCGTGACGTCGCGAGACGCGCGATGGTGGTACCCCTTCCTGTCTCGCGGGTTCACGCCGGATTCGGGCAGCACCTGGCTGTTGCCGCGCACCGTGGGTCCGCGTCGCGCTAGAGAACTCCTCATTCTTGGCCGGCGATTGTCTGGGGCCGAAGCGATGGAGTGGGGGATGGCGGATACGGCCGTCGATGACGGCGAGGTCGAGGCCACGGCCGATGAGCTCGCGAACCGACTCGCCGACGGGCCCACCGTCGCAATAGGTTTGACGAAATCGCTGTTGAACGCAAGCTACGCGCAGCCGCTTGTCCCGCACCTCGCCGACGAAGCGTTTGCGATGGAGTTGAGCTCCCGCAGTCCGGATTTCCGCGAGGGGCTCGCAGCGTTCACCCAGCGCCGTGACCCGTCTTTTGGCGGCCGTTGACCTCTCGCGTCAGTCGCCCCAGCGCGGCTCACGCTTTTCAGCGAAGGCCGCAGGTCCTTCAGTTTGGTCGGGGTGGCCCCACAACGAGACCATCTCCTTGGCACCGGCCCTGCAGGCGTCGGTCAGGCCGTACTCCATCGCCTGCCACAGGGCCCGCTTCGTAGCACGCACCGCGGCCGGTGAATTGCGTGCGATTTTCTCGGCCAGTTCCTGCGCCGCGTCATGGAGCCGCTCGGGTGGGTCGACCACTTCACTGACCAGTCCCAGTTCGTAGGCACGCTGTGCCGTCATGCGCTCGTGCCGTCCGACCAGCGCCATCCGCAGCACCGCCTCGGCGGGAATCTTGCGCATCAGGCCGATCATCTCGATCGAGGTGACCTGGCCGACGGAAACGTGAGGATCGGTGAATGCGGCGTCCGAGGCGGCGATGACGATGTCGGCGTCGGCGATGAAATGCAGGCCGCCGCCGGCACAGATTCCGTTGACCGCGGCGATGACCGGCTTGTCCAACTGCAGGAACCACGACGTGAATCCCATATCCCAATCCTCCACCGATTTGCGGTAGCGCTGGAATCCTTGTCCGTCAGTGGCGATTTCGACGACATCGGCTCCAGTCTGAAAGTGGGAGCCGATGCCGCCGTTGACGATCACGCGCACGGCTGGATCGTCGGCAAGTTCCTGCCATGCCAGCCGTAATTCGTCGCGCATGGTGTTGTTCATGGCGTTACGCCGTTCCGGCCGATTGAACAGCAGCCAGCCGACGTGGCCTCGCCGCTCTACCTTCAGCGTTTCGTATGGCATACCAACTCCTCGTGATCGTGGTGGGTCAAATCTGGGCAACGTGCTCGGCAACGCGGTCGTAGTGCTCGCCGGCGGTTCCAAGCAGCTCCTCGCCGCTGCGGGCCCGTTTGAAGTACAGATGGGCGTCGTGCTCCCAGGTGAAGCCGATGCCGCCGTGGATCTGGATGGTCTCCTCGCTGGCATGCATGGCTGCTTCCGAGCAGTAGGCCTTGGCCAACGATGCGGTCCACCAGAGATCTGGGCTGTCGTTGGCCGCTGCGGCGACGGCAGCGGTGGCCGCCGATCGTGCGGACTCCACCTGGATCAGCAGTTCGGCCAGCTTCTGCTTCACTGCCTGGAAGCTCCCGATCGGACGGCCGAACTGCACTCGCCCGCGCGCATATTCGCTGGTCATCTCGAGGCAGCGCGCGGCAACCCCGGACAGTTCGCAGGCCAGCAGTGCGCACGAGGTGGCATAGGCGCGGTCGAGCGCGGAATCGATGGCCCCGCTGTCGAGTCGAATGCCTCGGACGCCGGAGAGTTTGACTCGGGCCTGTTTGCGGGTCTGGTCGAGCGTGACCAGCGGGGTGACCTCGACACCCGCAGCATCGCGTTCGACGACGAAGATGGCCGTTCCCTCGGGGATGCGGGCCGGAGTCAGGATCAAGTCGGCGTCGGCAGCGTCGACGACATAGCCGCTGCATCCGAACAGCCGACCACCCTCGGCGCGCATGTCCACCCGCGACGGACCCCACCGGCCGTCGG
>NZ_JAVRQA010000456.1:0-6503 GCF_032161845.1 Mycobacterium sp. | reverse complement strand
CGCGGCGCTGTGGGCTGCCCTTGAGGGCCGCGGTCTTGACCTTGGCGATCTTGTCCCGGCGACCCTTGCGGACCAGCTGGTTGATGGTTGGCATGTACCGGCTTTCTAGGTTGATCGGTTACTACGGTCGTTCTCAAGTCTGTGTACTGCGGTTACGCCCTGCCGCGTTACCCCGCGGCCGGGTGTGTCGCACACGCTCGCGCACCGAATCTCGACGATGCATCGTGGACATGCGAATTTGCCCGGCGTGCAGGCTTGCTTGCAGGCATCACAGCCCCAAAGCGCCCTATCGGCCAGGCACGATCGACCACAATACCTTCATCCGGTGGCGCAGGTCAAAGCGCGTGGGAGCCGCCAATTTGCCTGGTGAAGTGACCCGCGGAAATGAGCCGAGCGCTCATCGCCGTCGACTGCTCTTCGGGCGAGCGCTCATCGCCTCTCCATGCCGACCGCGAGCCGCAGGACCATGTCGGTGAACACGGCATCTGTGTCGATGGCGTCCATCACGCCGGTCATCTCCAGAAGCACGAAACCGTGCAGGGCAGACCAGAACTCCAACGCGGCGAAGAATCCGTTCTCGCCCTCCAGTCCGTAGGACGCCAGCACTGCGATGACCGGTTCGGCTGCCGCTCGCGTTGCCGCGGTGTACTCCGGATCGTCTCCACCGAGCGGCATCCGGGTGAACGCCTAATCACGGCCGGGGTGGTGGTGGGCGTAGCTGCGGTAGGCGCTGGCCATCGACACCACGGCGTCGTCGCGGGTGCGGCCGTCGCCGACGGTGTTCAGCATTCCGATGATGTCCTCGATGACCCGCATGCGCACCGTCCGGCGCAGGTCCTCCAGGCTGTCGACGTGGTTGTACAGCGACGGGCCCTTGGTGCCGAGCTGCATTGCGAGGGCGTTGATGGTGAGGGCGTCCCAGCCCTCGCGGTCGAGGAACGTCAGCGCCGCGTTCACGATGGCGTCCCGACTGAGCTTGGTCGCCCTCGCCGGGCTTCGCGACCTGCCCGTGCCGGGTGCCGACTCCGACCGAGCTGCCATGAGGTTGCGTCCTTCGGATCGAGTGCGCCCTGAGATTTGGGACAGCGAACGACTCTAACCCGCCGGTCGGCCGGTTAGCTCACTCTGTCCTGGCTGAGCTGCGCGAGCGTCTCGGTGATCGAGCAGAGATCCGGCAGCATGGCGGAGTTCACCGTCTGGACCGACCAGGTGATGACGTCACCCCCCTTTGCGACGTAGACGCTGCAGGCATTGTCGTCGTAGGCCTTGAATCCCTTGTTGCCGTTGACTGCCATCTCGGTGAGCGTGCGGCCCGCGTTCCGTTCGAGTGACCGTTCGGTGTCGAGGTCGCTGCCGCGGTACCACCACGTGGATATGCCCATGCCAATGCCGAAGTCGCCGATCGCGGTGTTCTCCTGCCAAAAGCAGCCGGCGTCGTTCACCACGACCCTGGTGAACAGGGTGGCTCCGACGGCCTTCGTGACGTCGGCGTCGGTCACGGCGTTGCAGTCGGTGCTGTGGAACACCTTGCCGGGGTCCACCGGCGACGGGGTCGGCGCCATCGACGCCGCCGGGGACCCGCAGGCGACGACGGAGCACACCGCGGCCAGGACGGCGAGCAGCCGTGCCCGCGTCACAGGTCCGCCGACAGCGTCGCCGACAGCAGTTTCTCGGCGGCCGTGCAGGGATCGTCCTCGCTCGGGCGAAACTGCACCCACCACGTCAGCACCCCTGATCCGGCAGCCGCGGTGGCCGAGCAGGCATTCGAGTTGTCGGGGCGCTGGGCCAGAAACGCCGGATGCCGTGCGACGTCGGTCTCCGTGATGCGCGAGCCCCGGTCGGTGGCGACGGCGCGTTCGCGGTCGATGCTGCCCTGTTCGAACCAGGAGAAGACGACGTCGATGAGGCCCGCGTCGGCCGACAGCACGTACTGACAGACGGCGCCGCTGAACGGTTTCACCAAGCTGTTCGCGCCGAGCAGATCCTTGATGGCGTCGTCGTGCAGAAGCCCGCAACGGTGGTCCACGTATCCGTAGCTGCGTTGTGGGTCGGGCACGCCGGGACGAGCCCGCTCGGCGGTCCCACCGACGGTCTGCGAGCACGCTGCCACGGCCACCATCGCGGCGGTCGCCGCAGCGACGGCCGTAACACCCCGTCCGACCAGCCCATGCATCGTGTGCACACGCTACCCAGAACCGGTGAAGTGGTGTCACTGGCACGGTTCGGCGACGTAGAGTCTGCCCAACGACGTAGCGCTTGGAAGCGAAGGGAAACCACCGTGGGTTGGAGAAGGCTTGGCACTTCGCTGGCGGTGGGCATGGTGGCCCTTTCGGGCGCTCTGTGCGTCGGAGTTCCGACCGCGCAGGCGAAGAACGGCGACACCCACATCACCGGCCAGGGCATCATCCAGACGCTGGACTGCAACGAGTCGGCCCTGATCGTGGTCGGCACCGGCAACACCGTCACGGCCGTCGGCACGTGCTGGGGCATCTCGGTCCAGGGATCGTCGAACATCGTGGTCGCGGACAACGTGATCAACGACATCACCGTCTACGGGTTCGACCAGACGGTCCTGTACCACGGTGGTGAGCCGACGGTCTGGGACCGCGGCCGGGAACTGGGTATGACCAACCGCATCGATCGGGTGCCCGCGTAGGCATGCGACTCGTCGTTCCGATTGCTGCGCTGACCGTCGTTGGAGTGCTCGGCCTTGCCGGCTGCGGCTCGGACTCCGACATCAGCTCGCCGACCATGACGGCCGGGTCGTCCGGGGTGCAGGTCGAGATCGGCAACACCATCAACTACGGATCGGTGGGGACGACCGCCGACATCGACTGCGCGGACGGAAAGTCGCTGACCATCGGCGGCTCCAACAACACCCTGACGGTCAAGGGCTCTTGCGCGAACGTGAACATCGGCGGCGCAGACAACAAGGTCACGTTCGAGAAGATCGTCGACGGGCTCAGCGTCGTCGGCCTCAACAACACGGTCGCGTACAAAGACGGCGATCCCAAGGTCAACGACACGGGATCGGGCAACTCGATCAGGAAGGGCTGACCGTCACGCGCTGCCGCCGTGCCGCCCCGCCCCGTCCGCGAAACGCTGTGCCCCAGCCAATGATTCGGCCGCCACCTTCGACATGCTGGCGAACTCGGCGTCCATCGCGTCGGACTCCGACAGACCCCACTGGTTGAGCGCGGACAGCCGATCGGCCCGAAGACACTGCTGCGGAAGTGCGGCCAGTTCGGCGGCCAGCGCCTCGGCGGCCTCCCGGGCCTGTCCGCGCGGCACCACGCGGTTGGCGAGGCCGATCGCGAACGCCTCGCCTGCGTCGACGCTGCGGCCGGTGAGGATGAGGTCCATCGCCCGGCCGTGCCCGATGAGCCGCGGCAGTCGTACCGTGCCACCGTCGATGAGCGGCACCCCCCAGCGGCGGCAGTAGACGCCGAAGACGGCGTCCTCCTCGGCCACCCGCATGTCACACCACAGCGCCAGTTCCAGCCCGCCTGCGACGGCGAACCCACTGACCGCGGCGATGACCGGCTTGGACAGCGCCATGCGCGACGGGCCCATCGGCCCGGGCCCGGTCCGGTGGACGGGGTTTGCGTCGGGTGTGCCAAACGCCTTGAGATCGGCTCCCGCACAGAAGGTTCCGTTGTCGCCCCAGAGCACCGCGACCGCGGCCGAGTCGTCGCTCTCGAACTGCTCGAACGCGGCGAAGAGGCCGGCCGCAGCGGGGCCGTTGACGGCGTTGCGCGCGTCCGGCCGATTCATGATCACCGTCGTCACGGGGCCGTTGCGCTCCACCCTCACGCCGCCAGGGTTGGTCGTCATCTTGCCTCCATCAATTCGGTGTCGTCGCGTCGCGCCGCCAGTTCGGCGGCGAAGTCGTGGTAGGCCAGCCGTAGTGCAGCACCCGGCCAGTCGTCGGGCAGCAGTTCCTTCGGCAGCACGGGATCGGCCAGCAGGTGCCGCACCATGCCCGCGGCGATGGCGAATCGCGCAGGCACGTCCGTGGCGCCGGCCATTTCGTCGAGCAGGCGGTGACCGGTACGGGCCCAGCCCGGCACGTCCCAGAGTGCGGCCACCAGACCGGCCGAATCGTCGTCACGGGCGTGCAGCACCCGCACCTTCGCCCGCTGCTCGTCGGTCAACTCGAGGTCGAGGTTCGCGGGGCGCATCCACACCCCCTCGCGGAGCTCGGCGAATCGCTTGTCGTGCAGCGTCGTTCGCAGCGCTGCCCGGGCCTTGGCGTCGGTGCCGACGGCGGTGATCACCAGGGTCGTCCACGTGTCATTCCATCGGCGAAGCCGTGGGTCCAGCGCGTCGTCCTGACGAAGCTGGCGGGCCAGCAGGCGGTCGGAGAGTCGGTAGCCGTCAGCTGAGCGCACCAAGTCGCCAGCACCGACCATCCGTGTCAGCGCTACCCGTAGCGTCGGCTCCCGGATGCCGAAATCCGCGGTGAGCCTGATCAGTTCACTCGCCGACGCCCACGCGGGGTGGGCGCCGAGCAGGACGCTCAGCACCACCGACCGCGCCGTCAACCGGGTGAGCGCTGGGTCGAGTCCCGTGTCGCTGCGCTCCTCGGCGCCCATCCCGGCTAGACCCCTGACGTCTTGCGCCCGGCGTCGCCGAACGGTTCGTCGCGGGCCTTCACCGCATCGCGGAAGCCGTGCTCGGTGGCTTCGGCAACGAATGCGTGGCCCTCGGGCGTGTGCCGTGCGACGCCGTCGAAGACCGTGCTGACCATTCTGCTGGTGGCGATGCCCTGGTTCATCAGTGCGGTGTTCAACGCCAGCTTGGCCATGATCAGCTGGTTGACGGGCATGGCGGCGATCCGCGCGACGAGGTTCTCCGTGCGCTCGTCGAGATCCTCCGGTTCGGGTGCCTCGATCGCCAGACCCCACTCGGCGGCCTGCGCGCCGCTGATGCAATCACCGGTGAAGAGGAGGCGTTTCGCGCGCTGATCGCCGAGGCGGTGCGCCCACAGGCCCGCGGCTGGCACTCCCCACACCCGCATCGGCGGGTAGCCGATCTTCGCGTCGGATGCCGCGATCACCTGGTCCGCGTGCAGTGCGATGTCGGTGCCACCCGCAACGCAGTACCCGTGGATCTTCACCACCGTCGGCTTGTCGGCGTGCATCAGGCTGGCGAAGCCACGCACGAACCGGCTCATCATCTGGTAGTCGATCATGGGGTCCCACGGCTGATTTGGCAGATGGTTGATCGCCTGGGTCTTGCCGTCGAGCACGGTGTCCTTGTAGCCGCCGGTACCACCCGCCGACGAGGTGCGGTCGGCGTAGGCGGACAGGTCGAAACCCGCACAGAAGCCCGCGCCGCGGCCGGAGATCAGCATCACGTGGACATTGGGATCGAGGTCGGCCCGCTCGACGAGCGCCGACAGTTCCAGTGGGGTATCGGCGACGATCGCGTTGCCCTTTTCGGGGCGGTTGAACGTGATTCGGGCAACCCTGCCGGTGACCTCGTAGGTCATCGTCTTCAGGTTGTCGAAGTCCACGGGTCTGATCGCATGTGTCACGCGGCGCCCCCTCTCCCCCGCGAGCAGTCGCAAAGGGCCCTCATTCGGGCCTTTTCAGGGCCGTTTACGTCTGCTCGCCAGAACCTCGTCATCCCTTGACCAACGCGCGCTCGATGATCGGCGCCAGGTCCAGTCCCGTCGGCAGGGTGCCGAACGCCCCACCCCATTGGCCGCCCAGTCGGCTGGCCAGGAATGCCTCGGCAACGGCTGGGTGTCCGTACCGCACCAGCAGCGAGCCCTGCAGCGCAAGAGAGATGTCCTCGGCGATCTTGCGGGCTCGGTACTGAACGCTCTCGAGGTCGCCCAATTCCGTGCGCAGTGACGTCACGTGGGCGTCCAGGCGCGGATCCTGGCCAGTCGTGCGGCTCAGCTCGTCGAACATCACCTCGACGCATTCTGGGCGGGTAGCCATGGCGCGCAGCGTGTCCAGTGCACTGACGTTGCCGGAACCCTCCCAGATGCCCATCAGCGGCGCCTCGCGGTACAGCCGCGGCATGCCGGACTCCTCGACATAGCCGTTGCCGCCGAGACACTCCATGGCCTCCGCCGCGTGTGGGGTGGCCCGTTTGCACACCCAGTACTTGCCTGCCGCGAGACCGATTCGGCGCAGCAGGTTTTCGCGGTCGTCACCGCGGGTCGCCCCGTCGGTGGCACCTGCCATCCGCATCGCCAGCATGGTGGCGGCTTCGGCTTCGACCGCAAGGTCGGCGAGCACGTTGCGCATCAGTGGTTGGTCGATCAGGTACGCGCCAAAGGCCTTTCGGTGCTGGGCGTGATGGATCGCCCGCGTCAACCCGGTACGCATGCTGGTTGCGCTGCCAAGGGTGCAGTCCAGCCGGGTCAGGTTGACCATCTCGATGATGGTCGGCACGCCACGGCCCTCCTCGCCGACCAGCCACGCCGTGGCGCCTTCGTACTCGACCTCGCTCGAGGCGTTGGCGTGGTTGCCGAGCTTGTCCTTGAG
>NZ_JAVRQA010000455.1:0-2774 GCF_032161845.1 Mycobacterium sp. | reverse complement strand
GGCCGAACTCAAGCAACTCGGCGCGATGTCTAACACGACGACGATCTATGTCACCCACGACTACCAGGAGGCTCTGGCCCTCGGCGACCGCATCGCCGTGATGCGGCACGGCACACTGGAGCAGATTGGCACACCGGAGGAGATCTGGCGCCGCCCCGCGGACACCTTCGTCGCGCGCTCGCTCGGTCAGCCCGAGATCAACGTTCTCGACGGCGTCGTCGACGACGGTCGGATCCGCCTCGCGGACGGATCGCTCGACGTCGCGATCCCTGCGGACGCCGCCGTCGACAGGGGCGACCGGGTGCGAGTGGGCCTGCGCCCATGCGACATTCACGTCACCGGTGGCGAGGGCTCGCTGCGTGGGAAGGTGCTGCTCGCCGAGCGGCTCGGCCGCAACATCGAGCTGACCGTCGACGTCGGCGGCACGCAGGTGATCGTGTTGACGTCCGGCAGGCACGGAGTCGGTGAAGGCGATGCCGCCACGATGACGATCGCCGAGTCCGATGTCCATGTGTTCGCCGCAGGCGACGGCGACACCCGCCGATTGACCGCCGATCGCGATTCGAAGCTGGAGGCAGCACAGTGACAACGATCGAGAAGCCCAAGGCCGCAACGGCGACGGCACAGAGCCTGACACTGTCGGATCTCGTCAAGACCTATGCGTCGCGGGGCCGGGACAGCGTCACCGCCGTCAAGGGCATCAACCTCGACATCGCACCAGGGGAACTCGTTGCGCTGCTTGGCCCCTCGGGCTGCGGCAAGACGACGACCCTGCGGATGATCGCCGGGCTGGAGACGGTGACCAGCGGATCGATCAAGATCGGCGACCGAGAGGTCTCGCAACTCCCCGCCGCCAAGCGGGGGATCGGCGTGGGCTTCGAGAGCTATGCGTTGTACCCGCCGTTGTCGGTCCGCGACAACCTGCTCTACGGGCTGAAGGCGCGCAAGGTCAAGGGTGCCGACCAGATGGTCGCGTCGATATGCGACCGCTTGGAGATGAACGATCTTCTCGACCTTCGGCCAGCCGGCCTGTCCAGTGGGCAGAAGCAGCGGGTGGCCCTCGCGCGCGCCCTGGTGCGGAATCCGCCGGTGCTCTTGCTCGACGAGCCGCTGAGCCACCTCGACGCGTCGGCACGGCAGCGCGTGCGACGCGAGTTGAAGGTCCTGCAGCGGGAGTTCGGGTACACCACGATCGTGGTCACCCATGACCAGGTCGAGGCACTGTCTTTGGCCGACCGGCTCGCCGTGATGGACGCGGGCATCGTCCAACAGTTCGGCACCCCCGACGAGGTGTTCGACGACCCGGCGAATCTGTTCGTCGCCGGCTTCGTGGGTGAGCCGCAGATAAACGTGCTTCGCGGCACCGCGAGGGTCGTCGATGGACGGGTGCGCGTTGAGATTGGTTCCGGCGATGGGTTTTTGGAGACGGACGTCAAGGACGTCGCCGACGGAACGCGCGTGTCCGTCGGGGTTCGCCCACAGGACTGTTCGATGCGCACCCGCGACGCGGGCAGTACCGGCATCAACGCCACCGTCGCCTACTTCGAGCATCTCCTGGAATTCGGTCTGGCGACGAGTACCGTCGCCGGGATGGAAGAGGGAATCGTCGTTCAAACCCCGGCGCAGGAGAGTTACGAGCCCGAGCAGAACGTCGTGATCGGTGCCGCGCCCGAACGCGTGTATCTGTTCCACGCAGACAGTGGGGATCGCCTGCGATGACCAAGCTGTTCAACGACCCTGCCCGGTTCACCGAGGACATGCTGGTCGGATTCCTCGACGCGAATGCGCGCTACGTCGCGGGAGTGCCTGGCGGTGTGGTGCGTGCCCACCAGACCCGGCCAGGCAAGGTGGCGGTCGTCATCGGCGGGGGGTCGGGCCACTACCCGGCCTTCTGCGGCACCGTGGGAACTGGTTTCGCCGACGGCGCGGTCGTCGGCAACATCTTCACCTCGCCGTCGGCCGAGGACGCCGCGTCGGTGGCGCGGGCGGCGCACGGGGATGCGGGCGTGTTGCTCACCACCGGCAACTACGCCGGCGACGTCATGAACTTCAACCTCGCCGTCACGCAGTTACGCAGCGAAGGCATCGACGCGGAGTACTTCGCCGTAACCGATGACGTCGCGAGCGCCGAGCGCGGCGAGGAGACCAAACGCCGCGGCATCGCAGGCGATTTCACGGTGTTCAAGTGCGCCAGCGCCGCCGCGGAAGAGGGACTAAACCTTGCGGAGGTCGTGCGCGTGGCCGAGGCGTCCAACGCCGCCACCCGCACGCTCGGCGTCGCGTTCGACGGGTGCACCATGCCCGGCGCCGACCATCCGCTGTTCACCGTCCCCGAGGGCAAGATGGGTCTCGGACTCGGCATCCACGGTGAGCCGGGGGTCTCCGACGAACCGCTGCTCACGGCCGACGCGCTTGCTCACACGCTCGTCGACGGCGTGCTCGGCGATCGTCCCGACGCGGAGTCGAGCCGAATCGCCGTAATTCTCAACGGACTCGGCCGCACCAAGTACGAGGAGCTGTTCGTCGTGTGGGGCACCGTCTCACGACTGCTCCGCGAACGCGGCTACACCGTCGTGGAACCCGAGGTCGGCGAACTGGTCACCAGCCTCGACATGGCGGGCTGCTCGCTGACCGTGATGTGGCTGGACGAAGAACTCGAAAGGTATTGGACCGCACCGGCCGATACCCCGGCGTACCGCAAGGGCGCCACCGGCGCGGCCGACGAGGGCGAGGTCCGCACCGACGCGGCCGCCGACGCGGCCGCGGAGACGCCG
>NZ_JAVRQA010000454.1:0-12507 GCF_032161845.1 Mycobacterium sp. | reverse complement strand
CAGTCCGTTGGCGGCCGCCAACGGACTGCTCGGCAAGGAGTCAGGCCTGCTTGAGGGCTTCGATCTCGATGGTGATGGTGACCTTGTCGCCGACGACGGCGCCACCGGTCTCCAGCGGCATGTCGATGTCGATGCCGAAGTCCTTGCGGTTCAACACGACCGACGCCTCGAAGCCGGCGACCTCACCATGGCCCATGCCGGGGTTGACGCCGTTGAACTCGAGCTTGAGCTCGACCGGCTTGGTCACGCCCTTGAGGGTGAAGTCGCCGTCGAGCACGTAGTTGCTGCCGTCGGCCCGCACGCCGGTCGAGACGAAGGACGCGGTCGGGAACTTCTCGACGTCGAAGAAGTCGGCGGCCTTCACGTGGGCGTCGCGTTGCTCGTTGCCGGTGTGGACCGAATCGACGGCGATCTCGGCGGTCACCGACGGCGTTCCGTCCTCGGCGACGGTAATCGCACCGGTGAACGTCTCGAAGCTGCCACGCACCTTGCTCACCACGAGATGCCGCACCGAGAAGCTGATCGACGAGTGGACGGGATCAAGGGCCCAGGTGCCAGCGCTCAGATCGGTGGCTACTGCTGAAGTCATGCGTACGTCTCCTTGGCTTGGGGCCGGCCTTCCCGGCACCTCACCGAGTCTAAACGGACCACAGTCCGAATTTGTTCCCCGGCCCGAAATCTACTCGGCGGCTGGCCGAAATAGTGGCGTCAAGGCGTCGATCGGCAGCCGCGGCGAGCGGTGGCCATCCCGTCCCACCATGTCGTCGTTCACCACCAGCGCGTTGAGCACCGCTTCCTCCACGGACTGCACGACCGCGGCGTAGAAGGCATCCATCCGCCCCCACGGGATGAAGGTCATCGTGCCGAACTCGTCGGCCGCGGGCGGACCGATCGGGAAACTACTCCCCAGGCCGTCGGCGTCGGCGGTCGAGAACGCCAGGAAGATGTCGCCGGAGAAGTGACTACCGGTCGTGCCCGTGCGGGCCAGCCCAAGCGGCACCCGGCGGGCCAACGCCTTGCACTGCCCCGGCAGCAGTGGTGCGTCCGTCGCGATGATCGTGATCACAGATCCCGCGCCTGGCGGTGCCCGCAGTCCGAGATCCTCGGCGAACCAGTCCGAGTCCATCGGGTTGTCGTCGGCCAGCAGTGGTCCGACGTGCCGGCCCGCCACGGTCAGCTCGTGGCGCGAGCCGAAGTTGGCCTGCACGAACGCGCCGACGGTGAAGGAGCGAGCGCCGTACTCCACCACCCGCGATGCGGTGCCGTTGCCGCCCTTGAACTCGTAGCAGTTCATCCCCGTGCCGCCGCCGACCGAGCCCTCTGCGACGGGGCCAGAGGTAGCGGCATCCAGTGCCGCCTCGACGTGTTCTGGCCGCACGTGCCCGCCGTTGATGTCATTGAGGTAGCCGTCCCACGTCTCGCCGCACACGGGCAGCAGCCACTGGCGTGCGAGCTGCGGCCGGACCCGGTTCACCCAACTCACCACACCGGTGTGGCAGGCACCCACGGCATGCGTATTGGACAGCACGACAGGCAGATTGAAGGCTCCAGCCTCTTCGATCCAGGTGGTGCCGGTCATCTCGCCGTTGCCGTTGAGTGAGTGCCAGCCCGCGGCGCAGGGCCGCCCAAGGCCGTCGCGCCCGCGGGGCAGGATCGCGGTGACTCCCGTGCGCACCGGGCCACTGCCGACGCGCAGCGGGCCGTCGCCCTCGATCAGCGTGACTTCTCCGACTTCGACGCCCGCGACGTCGGTGATCGCGTTGAGCGGACCGGGCTCACCGGTCAGCGGAATTGCGAGTCCGCGGGCGCGCGGGCGGCCGTCGGCGGTGTGTGTCTGAGGTGGGGTCACACCCTACGAGTAGCACGCGTGCGCCCAGTTGGCGCGCTGTCAGCCGCCCCAGACCGATTGCGCACCGGAGTGCCCGATCCGGGCGACGGTGACGATCGAGGAGACCCCGACGAGAACGGTCACGACGGCGACCGCGATCACGAGCGCCTTGCGCGGCCGGTCCGAGCGGCGCTCCAGTACGTGCAGCACCACCAAGGCCAGAGCAACGACGAGCAGCGCCACCGAGAAGTAGATCATCCAGTCGCCGCGTTCGGCGTGCTCCGCAAGGATCGGGCTGACACTGCGCCGCTGATCCTTCAGCCATTCACCGGCATCCGTGGTGATGGGCGTCAGAATCGTCGTCACGCCCGCGAGGGCGAGCACCAACCACACCAGGTTCCGCCGCGCCGCGGGCCAGAAGCCGCACAGGATCTCCAAAACCGCGGTCAGCGGCGCGAGAACGACGATGGCGTGCACTAGCAGGGCGTGGGCGGGCAGTCCCCAAAGGGTGGTCACGATGCTCCTCGGGCTCGGCAGTAACGACGGTGGTCCGTCCTCTGTATACGTGCCGAACCTGGCACCTGGTTCAGGACTCGCGCGCTTGCTCGCCGCGAGCGCGCGCGTTCTGCTAGGCGGCCAGCGGCGCGTAGGTCGTGCTGCGTTGTCGTGCCGGACGGCCGATGCCCTCGGCGATCGCCACCAGTTCCTCGACCGACTTCGCCGACCCGTTCTCCGACCCCGCCATCCTGGAGATGGTCTCCTCCATCAACGTGCCGCCCAAATCGTTCGCACCACCGCGCAGCATCACCTGGGTGCGCTCGACACCGAGCTTGACCCAGCTGGTCTGGATGTTGGAGATCCTGCCGTGCAACATGATTCGGGCCAACGCGTGCACCGCACGGTTGTCCCGGTGCGTCGGGCCCGGCCGCGCGCCACCAGCCAAGTACAGCGGCGAACTCTGATGGACGAACGGCAGTGGCACGAATTCGGTGAAGCCGCCGGTGCGGTCCTGGATGTCGCGCAGCACGTTGAGGTGGCCAACCCAGTGCCGCGGGGTGTCGACGTGGCCGTACATCATCGTCGAACTGGATCGCAGCCCGACTTCGTGCGCGGTGGTGATGACCTCGATCCACGCCGAGGTCGGCAGTTTGCCCTTGGTCAGCACCCAGCGGACCTCGTCGTCGAGGATCTCCGCGGCCGTGCCGGGAATGGAGCCAAGCCCGGCTTCGCGGAGGCTCGTCAGCCACTCGCGGATGGACGTCCCGCTCTTGGTGACGCCGTTGGAGATCTCCATCGGCGAGAAGGCGTGCACGTGCATCGACGGCACCCGCGCCTTCACCGCGCGCACCAGATCGGCATAGCCGGTGACGGGCAGTTCGGGATCGATCCCGCCCTGCATGCACACCTCGGTAGCGCCCGCGACGTGCGCTTCCCACGCGCGGTCGGCGACGTCGTCGGTGGACAGCGAGAAGGCATCCGCATCGCCCTTGCGCTGCGCGAACGCGCAGAACCGGCAGCCGGTATAGCAGATGTTGGTGAAGTTGATGTTGCGGTTGACCACGAAGGTCACGTCATCGCCGACCACGTCGCGGCGCAACGAATCGGCAAGAGCGGCAACGGCATCCAGTGCCGGACCGTCGGCGGTGGCCAATGCGTGATACTCGTCGTCGCTGAGGCCGGCCGGATTGGCCTCCGCGGACCGCAGCGCGGCCAGCACGTCGGTGTCGATGCGCTCGGGTGCGCGGGCCGCAAGCTCGTTGACCTTCTCCCGGATCGACTCCCAGTCGCCGAACGCGCTACCGAGGTCACTGCGCGTCTCGGTCAGCCGGCCCTCCGAGTCGATCGCCGTGTGCAGATCGGTGCGTCCCAGCGACTCGGTCGCCTCGTCGGGTTCCTGCCACGGCCGCCCGACCGGGTTGACGTCGCGGGCGAAGCCGGTCTCGGGATCGGCCAGGGCGGCGACGTGGCCCTGCACCCGCGGGTCGATCCACGCCGCACCCGCCTGCACGTACTGCGGCTGAGCGGTCAGTCGTTGCACCAAGTCGTAACCCGCCTCGGCGGTGACGGCAGCCAACTCGTCCAAGGCCGGCCACGGCCGTTCCGGGTTGACGTGGTCGGGCGTGAGCGGGGAGACGCCACCCCAGTCGTCGACACCCGCGCCGATGAGCGCCAGGCACTCGTCCCGCGACACCAGGTTCGGCGGCGCCTGGATGCGCATCTTCGGTCCGAGTACCAGCCGGGTGACGGCGACGGTCGCCAGGAAGTCGTCGATCCCCGCGTCCGGGGTGCCCGCCATCGCGGTGTGGTCCTTGGCCCGGAAGTTCTGCACGATGACTTCCTGCACGTGACCGAACTCCTTGTGGGAGCGCCGAATCGCGTGCATCGTCTCGGCCCGCTCGGTGAGGTTCTCGCCGATGCCGACCAGCAGTCCGGTGGTGAACGGCACCGACAGCCGACCCGCGTCGTCGAGCGTGCGCAGTCGCACGGCGGGATCCTTGTCGGGGCTGCCGTAGTGCGCCAGCCCCTTCGTCTCGTACAACCGCCGCGACGTGGTCTCCAGCATCATGCCCATCGACGGTGCGACCGGCTTGAGGCGCGACAGCTCCGACCAGCTCATGACGCCGGGGTTCAGATGCGGCAGCAGCCCCGTTTCCTCGAGGACCCGGATCGCCATCGCCCGGACATAGTCCAGCGTGGAGTCGTAGCCGCGTTCGTCGAGCCACTGACGCGCCTCGTCCCACCGCGTCTCGGGTCGGTCACCGAGAGTGAAAAGTGCTTCCTTGCAACCCAATTCGGCGCCACGACGCGCGACGTCGAGGATCTCGTCGGGCTCCATGTACATGCCCTTGCCCGCCGCCTTCAGCCGCCCGGGGACGGTGACGAAGGTGCAGTAGTGGCACGTGTCGCGGCACAAATGGGTGACCGGAATGAAGACCTTGCGGGAGTAACTGACGGGCAGCTTGCCCGTCGCACCGCGACGCCCGGCGGCCTCGAGGCCCGCATCGCGAACCCTCGCCGCGCTGGCCATCAGATCCTCGAGGTCGGCGCCGCGCGCCGTCATCGCGATCGCCGCTTCTTCGGCGTTGAGCGCCACCCCGTCACGGGCACGTCGCAACACACGGCGAAGCGCAGCGGGAGTCGGCGACGCGCCGGGCCCCAACGTTGCTGACTTGGATGGGACCACGGGGCTGGGCAAATCGGCACCGCGCTGGGGGTTCAGAGCCACTCCCCTGTAACCCCGGGGTGGTCGAGAATCATCCGCGGGTCTCACAATCTGAAACCAATGCGCCTGGCATAGGGGTCACAGTAGTCCCAGCACTCCGACCCCGGGTCGCGCCATGTCCCCACCCCGCCGCTGACACCCGCGTAAGTTGAGCGCCGTCGGGACAGCGGCGTCTTAGGGGGATTTCAAGCATGGGCATTTCCGTCCGTTCATACCTGCTCGCGGGGGTCTCCGTGCTCGCCGCGGCCGTGATCGCGATTCCAACGTCAGTTCCAGCGGCGATGCCTACTCCCGCGCAGGCCCACCCCACTGACGTGCGGGTGGAGCGAGTCGATCTGGCCGCGTCGGTGCGCTCGCTGGTGACGACGACGCCGAATCCCGAGCACTTCGCCGCGGCGACGGCTGCGATGGCCAGGATCGATCCCGCGGCGATGGCGGCAGCGGCTGCCCCGGTCCCACTCAACGCGGCCTCCGATTGGATCGTCTCGGCTTACCAGTTCATTCAGCCCTGGGTGACCTACGGCGTCCAGGTCGCCGACTACGTGCTCGGCTTCATCCCGTTTGGATATCTGATCGCCGATCAGGTCAACATCGTCTACTACAACCTCGTCGTGCCGATCTCCGACAGCATCGTCTACGGCCTCGTCGTGCCCGTGGTGAACGATCCGTTGAACTTGGCTTCCTACGTCAACGGGCTGGTCGCCGTTGGCCAGGCCTCGATCAAGGCGCTGATCAACTTCGGCATCGCCGAATTCAACAACTTCTTCGGCTGGCTGATCCCGCCACTGCCGCCACTCCCGCTCGCGGCGGCGCGGACGGGGTCGCCGGTAGAGGCGACGACGTTGGCCGCCGGCCTGGACCCAGCAATCACCCCGGATGCCGAAGCCAAGGACGCGCCAGCCAGCACGCCGGAGGTGAAGCGCCCGAAGGTGAAGAAGATCGTCGACGTCCCGCCCGCGGCCGCCGAAACGGCCGCCACCGAAACGACTCCGCCGAAGACAACGGCCGACGACGAGGTCAAGGGCGAGGTCCGCGGCGCCGCCCACGAGGCCCAGAGCGGTACGACGACGACAGCCACCAAGAAGGCGCCGGAGCGCAAGCATGCCTCGTCCGGCGGCGTCGACACGGCGGCCAAGACGACGAAAACCTCGGGCCCGGACACCAAGGGCGCCGACAAGTCCGCCCACAAGGGCAATAAGGGCGACAAGGGCTAAGAGTCGGCCTTCGACGTCAGCCGCCACCACAGGTAGGCCGGCGGGCCGGCACCAAGCACCACGAAGATTAGCGGCGCGAGCTGCATGACTCCCGCGCCGCTGAGGACGATGTCATCGCCGGGCCCACCAAGCGTCAGGCCGAGGGCGGTCACCAACCACGCCCACAGTGGCAGCGCCGCGAGCCGGGGGGTGGGCGCCCACTGCAGCGCCGCCCACACCAGAGCGGCGTTGACCAGCCCGCTGATCAAACCGCTGACGGGTAACGGAATCGCTCCGATGTAGAGCGGGAGAAGGAAGGCGCCCGCAATTGCCGACAGGACGCCGTCCACGGTCAGGACGGCCAGTACGACGAACCGCAGCGAGCTTGGGAAGCGAGCGGTCAGGTGGGAACGCTGTCGATCAGTCCCACCATGCCGGCGATCGTCCACTGCAAGCTATCCAAGCGGTCCTGCCAATGTTGCAGGTTGGGATCCAGGTCCGGGTCCATCGCCATCCCTTCCTCGAGGCCGCTGATTGATCGCAGCGTACCCCTTCCGGCCGCGGCTATCCCAGGTTCAACCCGGCGAGCAGGTCGGTTTCCCAACCGCGACCGTCGCGCTCACCGGCCGCCCCGTCGACGAGCACGAAGTGTTCAGTCGCCGGTATCGGCAACGCGACGAGGTTCGACAGCGCGCAGGCCCTGCCGCCGACCTCGACGCTGACCTGAGTGGCGTGGGCACGAAGCGCAGCGACCTTTGCGTCACGGCTATCGGGCGCGTCGACGACGGCATCGATGTCGGCGTCTTGGTAGGCGTCCACGACGGTGACGAAATCGTCCGCCGATACCCGGATCCAGTCGTCGGGCAGATCGATCTCGGCCAGTTCACGCATGCCGACGTCGACCGCACTGCGCGCCATGACGGTCCAGTAGAACTTGGGCACGCGCCAGGGCTCACCGGGATGACCGGCATCCGCCGCCGCGGCCACGGCGGCCGTCGTCACCTCGTTGGCGTGAATGTGGTCGGGGTGTCCGTAGCCCCCGTTGGGGTCGTAGGTGACGACGACGTGGGGCCGCAGCTCGCGGATGATCGCGATGAGCGCTCCGACCGACTCGGCCGGGTCGGCGTCGGTGAACCTCTGCCGGTGCCGCGCAGGCGTGCCCGTCATTCCAGAGTCGCGCCACCGTCCGGCGCCACCGAGGAACCTCGCGCCGTCGACACCCAATTCTGCGAGGGCACAGGTTAATTCGCTGATGCGGTAGCCGCCCAACTGATCCGCACCGTCGACGGCCAACTGGGCGAAGCGCTCGCCGATGACTTCGCCCTCCTCGCCAAGCGTGCAAGTCACCACGTGTACCTCCGCGCCGTGGGCGACGTAGTGGGCGATGGTGGCGCCGGTGGTCAGCGTCTCGTCGTCCGGGTGGGCGTGGACGAACAACAACCGTGGATTCTCCATTGACACAAGATAGGTTCACCTGGTGACGCGGCGCACCGTTGAGTACGGGTGTGCCGTCGTGACGGTCGGACTTCTGGCAGGTGTCGCCGGCGCGGCGACCACACTTCTGCTGCACTGGGTCGAGCACCTCGTCTACCACTATTCGTTCGGCACGCTGCTGACGGGAGTCGGTGACAGCAGCCCGGTCCGGCGCGCCGTCGGCCCGATGATCGGCGGCGCCCTTGCCGGTTTCGGCTGGTGGCTGCTTCGGCACCGCGGCGACGTCCCAGGGCTGTCGGCGACGATCGCCGAACACCGGCCGATCCCGCGGTGGCGGATGTCGATCGACGCCGGGCTGCAGGTACTGCTCGTCGGTTCGGGTGCGTCCCTTGGTCGAGAGGGCGCACCCCGTCAATTGGCTGCCGCGCTAGGCGATTTCGGCACGTCACGATGGTCCTTGACGCCGCGCGACCGCGAGATCCTGCTCGCCTGCGCGGCGGGGGCCGGCCTCGGCGCGGTCTACAGCGTCCCACTGGGCGGCGCACTGTTCGCGGTCCGCATCATCCTCGGTACCTGGCATCCGCGGGCCGTCGGCACGGCGCTGATCACCTCGAGTCTGGCCGTCGCGGTGTCGTCGCCCGTCACGCACTTGGGACATTCGCTGGTGTGGCCCGATCCGAAGCTGTCGTATCTGTTCGTGTTCCTCGGATGCGCAATGGCCCCGTTGGCGGTCGCCGTGGGGTTGGCGTTCGACAAGCTGATGGCGCTGGCCCGCCCGGAGCCACAGCTGCGGTCCTGGATGCTGATTCCGGCGGTCGCCCTCGCTGGCCTGGCTACCGGCATCTGCTCGATCTGGTTGCCGGAGTTGCCTGGCAACGGCCGCAGCATCCTGACCGTCAGCGTCGACGCGACCCTGACGTTGGGCGGCGCGGCGGCGATCCTGTTCCTCAAACCATTGCTGACGGCGCTCTTCCTTCGGACCGGCGCGGTCGGCGGCATGATCACGCCCGCGCTGGCGACCGGCGCCGCGGCGGGCACGGTCGCCACGCTGGTGCTCAATCAGCTCGCAGGCACGCACATTCAGATATCCGCGGTGTCGCTCGCCTGCGCGGCAGGCGTCCTGGCCATCACCCAGCGCGCGCCCGCCTTCGCCGCTCTGTTCGTATGGGAACTCGCGCGCCCACCCCTGTGGCTGTTCGTCGTCTTCGCCGCGGCGGCGTACACGGCCCACGGCATCCGACTGCTCCGAGAGCGCAACCCAGCGAAGAGCTGACCCCTACGGGGGTCCCTTGACCCACTTGCCCGCATCGCCGACGATGCCGACGGGCACGGCCCCCGAGAGACTCACGTTCTGGACGTTGGGCGCCGCGGCGACGATGGTCGTGTCCTGAAGGATCGGCAGCACGGTGGACATGTTCCACAGCCGCGGCTCGACGGCCGTGAGCACGTCGCCGATGGACTGGCTGCCGTCGAGCGCGGCGTCGATGTTCGGCTGAATGCTGCGGTCGCAGATGCCGGTCAGGTTACTGGGAACCTGGACGAGCTGATCCGGCTCAGCGGGAGGCGTCGTCGCCGTCGGGGTGGTGGTGGCCGTCGGGGGCGGTGCGGTCTTCGTCGTGGTGGGCGTCGACGGTGGGCCGGACGTCGGTGTGCTGGTGGACGGTGCGGTCGACACCGCGGTCGCCTCGAGTGCCGGGCAGCCGAAGCGCGACGCCAGTGCAGTGGCGAGGTCGCCGCCGGCCTGACGCCAGCCGACGATCGCATCGACCCGGTTCTGGGTAAGGGCGTCGCCGTACAGCGCCGGTGGATCGAGCGCGAGCACGGCCGTCGCGATGCCCACGCTGCGCAGCTGGTCGGCGGCCGTGTTGGCGACGGCCACCGACGTTGGGTCGTTGGCGGCGACACCGATCACGAACGTCAGCTGTTGGCCGTCCTTGCTGATGCGACCACGGGTCGGGGGCGGCGAGCCGGGCGTCGGTGGCGGCATCGGACTGGTCGTCGAGGCCTCCTGCTCGACGGTGTAGCCACTGGCCCGCAACAGATCCAGCGCTGCCTCTCGAGAGAGGGCGGGCGGCGAGGTGGGAACGTAACCCGGATCAGACGGCGAGCGCACCTGAGCCTGCGCGAGGGTGACCGTGTTGTCGCTGCCCGCGCCGACCGCGGCGAGCAGGTCAACGTCGAGCAGACCGAGAATCGCCTTGCGCACCTGAGAGTCCTGCAGGTTGGGCTGCTGTGCGCGCAACGTCACCTGCATGACGCGCGGGGTGACGATGCGCGCGGTGCGGACGTCGGGGATCGCACCGAGCTGGATGAAGGCCGCCTGACCGCCGTGCACCTGCGCGACCTGTGTGTCGCCGTTGCGGATCGAATCGGCGAGCACCGCGGGCGCACCGCCGCGGCGGAACAGGATCTGGTCCGGTTTGGCTGGCTCCCCCCAGTACCGGTCGTTGCGCGCCAGCAGGATCTCGTCGCGCTGCGGATCGATGCTGTCGACGCGGAACTGGCCGCCGGTGACCGGAAGCGTCCGCAGCAGTCCCGCCGCGAACCCGCCAGGGACGTCCTTGACGATGTGCGCGGGGAGGATGTCGTTGAAGAGTTCCCGCCACGCCGGGTAGGGCTGCGAGAACGTCACGACGGCAGTCTTGCCGCCCTCCAGCGACTGAACGCCGGTGATGAGGTCATATCCCGCGGGGTCGACGACACCGGGCGCGCCGACCATTTGGCGCCACAGGTACCAGTAGTCGTCAGCGGCGATCGGCGCGTTGTCCGTCCACTGCGCTTCCGGCCGGATCTTGTAGGTGACGGTGAACGGGTTCTCGCTCGTCACCTCCGCGGATTCCAGCATGGTCGGATCGAGTTCCCAGCGCGAACCCGTCGGCGAGTTCGGATCGGGGATCGGCCGGAATGAGCTCGGCAGGACCAACGACGAGATGGCGGCGTTCACCGGCGACTGGTCCGAAAGCAGGTGCGGGTTGAAGCCGGGCCCGATGGCGTCGATCGCCATGATGATCTGCGACGCCTTGAGCGGTGGCGGCGGCGTGCTCTCGGTCGTCTCGGTGCTTTGCGGCGCAGGCGGCGGGCTGACCGTGCACGCCGTGACCAGCATCAACGTGGAGATCAACGCGCCGGCGACGACGCTGAGTCGTCGCGAAGTCGTCGGCACGGTGTTCAGGTTATCGGCACGCCGGGAAGCGGCTGGTGATCGTCGACGTCCGGCGTCAGTTGCGGGTCTTCTCGCGGGCCTTGGTCCTGGCTCGCGTGGTCGCGTTCAGTTCCGCCTTGCGGACGCGGACGTACTCGGGGGTGACCTCGACGCACTCGTCGTTCGAGCAGAACTCCATCGCCTGTTCCAGGTCGAACTCCAGCGGCCGGTCCAGCGTCACGAACACATCGGCGGTCGCCGACCGCATGTTCGTCAGCTTCTTTTCCCGGGTCACGTTGACGTCGAGATCCTCGGCGCGCGGGTTGATCCCGACGACCTGGCCCTCGTAGGTGTCCTGGCCGGGTTCGACGAAGAACTGACCACGGTCGGACAGCTGGATCATCGCGAACGGGGTCACCGTGCCGGTGCGGTCCGAGACGAGCGATCCGGTGTGCCTGGCGCGGATCTCCCCGGCCCAGGGTCGGTAGCCGTCGAACACCGCGTTGGCGATGCCGGTGCCGCGGGTGATCGTGAGGAAGTCGGTGCGGAAGCCGATCAGCCCACGGCTGGGCACGATGAAGTCCATCCGGACCCATCCCGCGGCGTGGTTGGCCATCTCCTCCATGCGGCCCTTGCGGCCGGCCATCAGCTGGGTGATCGCGCCGACGAACTCGTCGGGGCAGTCGATGGTCATGGCCTCGTAGGGCTCGTGCAGCTTGCCGTCGATGGTCTTGGTAACCACCTGCGGCTTTCCGACGGTGAGCTCGAAGCCCTCGCGGCGCATCTGCTCGACGAGGACGGCCAGCGCCAGCTCGCCGCGGCCCTGGACCTCCCACGCGTCGGGACGATCGATGTCGACGACCTTGATCGACACATTGCCGATCAGTTCGCTGTCCAATCTGTTCTTGACCATCCGGGCGGTCAGCTTGTGCCCGGACACCTTGCCTGCCAGCGGCGAGGTGTTGGTGCCGATGGTCACCGAAATGGCCGGCTCGTCGACGTGGATGCGCGGCAGAGCATGCGCGTGTTCGGGGTCGGCGAGGGTGTCGCCGATCATGATCTCGGGCATGCCCGCGACGGCGACGATGTCGCCCGCGATCGCCTCGTCGGTGGGAAGCCGCGTCACTCCCTCGGTGGCCAGCAGCTCGGTGATCTTGGCGTTGGTGACGACGGGGACGCCGTCGACCTCACGCATCCATGCCACGGTCTGGCCCTTGCGGAGCTTGCCCTTGTAGATGCGGACCAGGGCGAGGCGGCCGAGGAACGCCGAGGCGTCCAGGTTGGTCACCAGCGCCTGAAGTGGGGCCTCCGGATCGCCCTGAGGGGCGGGGATGTGCTCGAGCAGCACGTCGAAGAGGGCATCGAGGTTCTCGCCTTCCGGATTTTCGCCGTTGGCGGGCTCGATCAGGCTGGCGATCCCGGCCCGGCCCGAGGCGTACAGGGTGGGCAGTCCGAGGGCGTGCTCGGCTGCCTTCTGCGCTTCGTCGTCCAGGTCGGTGGCGACGTCGAGCAGCAGGTCGTGGCTTTCGGAGACGACCTCCGCGATCCGGGCATCGGGGCGGTCGGTCTTGTTGACCACCAGGAGCACCGGCAGATGCGCGGCGAGCGCCTTGCGCAGCACGAACCGAGTCTGCGGCAGCGGCCCCTCGGACGCGTCGACCAGCAGCAGCACGCCGTCGACCATCGA
>NZ_JAVRQA010000453.1:0-13202 GCF_032161845.1 Mycobacterium sp. | reverse complement strand
CGGCCTGGATGGGATGGCCGACGATCGCGCGCAGATCGTCGACGGTCATCTCGTCGAAGTACGGCGCGTCGGCCATGATCCTGGCGGTGCCGTTGATCCGCAGCGTGTCACCGCGACCCGGGATCAGGAACACGGTGCCGACCTGCGGTCGCTGCAGCACGTTGACATAGCCGTCGACGCGTTTGTTGCCAGGCCGTTCGGGGATCGCGATCGTGGTGTCGTCGATGACGTGGACGAACCCTGGCGGATCGCCCTTGGGGGAGACGTCCACCCGGCCGTCGGCGTCCGTGGTCGCGATGAAGCCGAGCGGCGAATGGGCGAGCCAGTCCTGCTGCGCTTCCGACAGCCGGTCCTTCACCTTGTTCGCGGCGGCGGAGTTCGGCTGACCGATGATCGCGCGCAGGGCATCGACGGTCGTCACTTCGAGGGACATGCCCACATCATGCGCCGGTGTCGAATCGGGTGGCGAGCTCTTTTCGGTCGAGCTTGCCGATGCCGCGACGGGGCAGTTCGTCGACGACGTGGATCTCCCGCGGGGCTGCCGTGGCATCCAGTGTCCGTTCGACGTGCGCGCGCAGCTCGGCCACCGTCGGGGTGTCGGCACCCGCCGTGACGATCACCGCCGTGACGACGCGTTGACCCAGCCGGTCGTCGCGCACCCCGAAGACCGCACAGTCGGCGATCGCGGGGTGCGTCCCGAGTGCCGCTTCGACCAGTTGCGGCAGGACCGTCAGCCCGCCGGTGCCGATGGCGTCGTCGACGCGACCAAGGATCCGCAGAACTCCTGAGTCATCAACGGCACCAACGTCATCGGTGCGGAACCAGCCGCGCTCAGCGAACGGATCCGGATCCGTCGGGTGGCGATAACCCTTGGCAAGCGTCTCCCCGCCGAGCACCACGCGGCCGTCGTCGATGCGTAGCCGCACGCCGTCAAGGGGCAGGCCGTCGTAGACGCAGCCGCCCGCCGTCTCGCTCATGCCATAGGTGCGGACCACCCGGATGCCTGCTGCGGCAGCGCCTTCGCCGACCGCAGCGGGCATCGGACCGCCACCGATCAGGACGGCGTCGAGTTCCGCCAGCGCGGCGGTGGCGCTCGGATCGTGCAGTGCCTTGGCCAGTTGAACCGCGACCAGCGATGCGTACCGAGGCCCCGAACCCAAAGCCGCTACCGCCAAGGGCAATTCGGCGACGTCGAAGCCCGGATCGATCGCGACGGGCACGGTACCCGCCAGCAGGCTGCGCACCATCACCTGCAATCCGGCCACGTGGTACGCGGGCAGCGCGAGCAGCCAGCTGCCTGGACCGCCGATCCTGTCGTGGGTGGCCGAGGCACTGGCGATCAGGGCGGGCGCGGTCAGCATGGCGCCCTTGGGAATTCCCGTCGTGCCCGACGTCGACACGACGACCGCGACGTCGTCGTCGATGTCCTCGCCGATGCCCAACGACGACGTCAACAGCTCGGCCGACCGGACATCGGCCGGTACCGGCAGGATGGCCGATTCGCGCCCATCCAGGACGCCCTCCAGCACCGCGAGTAATGGCTCGGGGGAGGGGATCAGCGGGATGACGACCGCGCGCAGGGGGGCTATGTGGATTCCTCGCCGTCGTCCGGGGCGGCGGTATCGTCGTCGCGCGCGTCGTCGAGCGGCCAGCCCTTGGCGGCGAGTCGCTCTCGGACCCGCTCGACGTCGTCTGGTTGCGGAAGCTCGTCGGTCGTTTGGGTGATCAGCACACCGATGTCGACGTGGTCGAACTCGCCGCGGTCCAACAGGTCCTGCGTCACCGCCCTGATCTCGTCATTGGACAGGCGTCGGTTCAACAGCGACATCAAAGGAACCCGGTCGGGGCCGGGCACGCCCTCGGGATATCCGGCGGTGATCCAGGCCACGATCTTGTTGAGAAATGCATTCACGGCGTCAACTTCCCCTACCGCGGCCAGGCCGCCTCGGCACTTCGACTGATGGTAGTGGCGCGCCCGGTGTACGGCCGTCCGGCGTCCGAATCGGACCGGATATTTCGGCTTCTTCGGCTAACGCCGCTCGCCGTGCGGGTGAACAGTGGATGAACAGCTCTTGGATAGTGGTGAATCGCCAGGTCGGGCGCTCGTTTAGGCACGCTAGCGGCTGGTCAAATCCAGGCTCGGAGCCCCACAATCTGTAGCCATGAGCACAACGATGATCATTCTGGTGTTGCTGATTGTCACAGCACTGGCATTCGACTTCACGAACGGATTCCACGACACCGGAAACGCCATGGCGACGTCGATCGCCACCGGCGCGCTGAAGCCGAAGACCGCCGTGCTTCTGGCCGGCATCCTGAACCTCGTTGGTGCGTTCCTCTCCGTCGAGGTTGCCGTCACCGTCACCACCTCGGTCTTGAAGATCCAGGACGGCAAGACCGGCGCGCTGGTCCCGTCGATCGACCAATCGACGGGGTTGACGATCATCTTCGCCGGCCTCATCGGCGGCATTCTCTGGAATCTCCTCACCTGGCTGTTCGGCATCCCGTCCAGCTCGTCGCACGCCCTGTTCGGTGGGCTCATCGGCGCGGGGATCGCCGCCATCGGCATGGCGGGCGTCAACTGGACCGGCGTCATCAGCAAGGTCCTGGTTCCCGCCGTCGCGGCCCCGTTCATCGCCGGCCTGGTCGCCGCGTGCGGAACCTGGCTCGTCTACCGCATCTCCCGCAACGTCGGGAAGAAGCGTCGCGAGGACGGTTTCCGCTGGGGTCAGATCGCCACCGCATCGCTCGTCGCGCTGTCGCACGGCACCAACGACGCGCAGAAGACCATGGGCGTGATCGCGCTGGCGCTCATCACCACCGGCCACCTGACCGGTGACGTGAAGAAGGACGGACTGCCGTTCTGGGTCATCCTGTCCTGCGCGCTCGCCATCGGCCTCGGCACCTACATCGGTGGCTGGCGGGTCATCCGCACCCTTGGCAAGGGCCTCGTCGAGATCGAGTCGCCGCAGGGCCTGGCCGCGGAGGCGTCGTCCGCCGCGATCATCCTGAGCTCAAGCGCCGCGGGCATGGCGCTGTCCACCACCCACGTGGCAACCGGCTCGATCCTTGGCAGCGGCGTCGGCAAGCCTGGCGCGCAGGTGCGCTGGGCAGTGGCGGGCCGCATGGCACTGGCCTGGCTGGTCACGCTTCCCGCCGCGGCCCTCGTCGGTGCGATCGCCTTCTGGATCTCTCACATCGTTTCCGGCGCCACCACGCAGCTGGTGGGCGACGGCCTGATCTTCCTCATCCTGGTGGGCCTCTCCGGTTACATGTACTGGCGCGCCCAGCAGCAGAAGGTCGACAGCAAGAACGTCAACGCGGATTGGGACGACTCGACCAACTCGGTCGTTCCCGCCGATGCCCGCGAGGTAACCGCCGAGGCCCCCAAGGCCGCGGTCTAGGTCCGGACCATCCCGCCAACCTCCTGCTACTGAAGGAATTACTGATGACTACGTACGTCATTCCGCTTCTCACGGTGCTGATCGTGGGCTTGGTGCTCGGGGCCGGTCTGCCAGCCGTCTTTGCGCTCGGGCTGGTGTCCTACTCGGCGGGTGCCGGTGGCACCACCGCCGACGGGGCGGCACAATCCCCCAACCCCGCGCTCAAGTTCTTCGGTCTCCTGCTGTTCGCCGTGGTCGGGTTCGTCGTCTTCGTCGCGATCCTGTGGATCACGCGGAGCACGATCATTCACCACACCGGTTTCGACCCCTTCTTCGGATTCAAGAAGTGAGCTGACTCAACATGACTGAGAACAAGAGCGTCCTCGACAACGTGCTCGGCTGGCTGAACCAGGGCTACCCGGATGGCGTTCCTCCCAAGGATTACTTCCCGCTGCTGGCGCTGCTGAAGCGTTCCCTCTCCGAGGACGACGTCGTCAAGGCCGCGCAGTCGGTGCTCAGGTCCACCGCGTCCGACGCCGTGACCGAATCCGAGATTCGGGCGGCGGTGCACGGCGTGATCGACAAGGAGCCCAACCCCGAGGAGATCCACCAGGTCGCCTCGCGGCTGGCTTCCGTCGGCTGGCCGCTGGCACTCCCCGCGAGCTGAAAGACGTTGCCCCACACATCCCCTCGGCTCCCTGAGCCGGGGGGATGTTCAATTCCTGGAGTCGCGGCGCAGCGGATGGCTGTCGGGTACCTGGACGAAGATCAGGGTGACGCCGTCCGGGTCGGTGACGTGCATTTCGTGAAGGCCCCACGGTTCCTCGGTGGCGGTGCGCGCAATCGTCACGCCCCGCTGCTCGAGCTCGGTCTGGGTGGCGTAGACGTCGCGCACCTGCAGCCACAGCGCGCCGGGGAACGGCGGCGCCTCTGGCGATCGCTGCCCGTGGCCCGCGAGTTCGATGAGCGACTGACCGGCATAGAACACCGTGCCCGCACCGTACTCACGGGCGATCGCGAGGCCGATGTCGTCGCGGTAGAAGGTTAGTGACCGCTGGTAGTCGGCGGGCCGGAACAGCACCCGACTGGCCAGGATCTCCATGCGATGGTTCTAACACAGTCGCACTCGCCGATCGGCGGTCCGGGCCATCAAGTCGACGGTTGGACGCGCTGACGCTTCATTACGGCGTCCACGGCGGCGGGCGCGAAACTGTTCACCGCGTGGGCGGTGACGGCCATCCGCGGTGCGATGCGCACGGGCCTGCGGCGCACGGCAGTGAACATCCAGTCGCCGGCCTCGTCGGCCGACAAGCCTGGCAGGCCGTCGTATGCCCTCGTCGGCGCGATCATCGGCGTCTTGACCAACGGGTAGAACAGCGTCGTCGAGTGCACGCCGTCCTGCCCCCACTCGGTTTCGACGACGCGGCTGACGGCGGTGAGCGCCGCCTTCGAGGCGTTGTAGACGGCGAACAGGGGCGACGACTCGCTGAGCACACCCCACGTCGACACGTTCACGATGTGTCCGTCGTGCCGTTGCCGCATGCCCGGCGCGAAGCCGCGGATCAGCCGCAGCGGCGAGTAGTAGTTCAACTGCATCGTCCGCTCGACGTCGTGCCAGCGGTCCAGCGATTCGGCCAGCGGTCGCCGGATCGACCTGCCCGCGTTGTTGATCAGGACGTCGATACCGCCGAACCGCTCCTCGACGTCGGCGACCAGGGCGTCCACGGCGGCTAGGTCGGACAGGTCGCACGCGATCGCGGTCGCGTCGCCACCCGCCGCGGCCACCCGTTCGACGACGGAGTCCAACAGCTCCTGCCTGCGCGCGACGACGATGACCCTGGCGCCCTTCCTGGCCAGCTTCAGTGCGCCCGCTTCGCCGATGCCCGACGAGGCTCCGGTGATCAGGATCCGCTTGCCTGCCGGGTCGACGTCGTGCCTTGGCTGCAGCAGTTGCGCCGTCAGGGGTGGACGCATGCTGGCGAGCAGCATGCTGTCGGCGAGCCGGCGAAGCGGGTTCTTACTCACGGTCGATGAGCTTAGGGCGCGGCCTGCGGGCGGAAACCGTGGAGGCTGGCCACGGCGAGCGTCTGCTGTTCGCCGAACTCCTCGAACGTCATCGCGGGAACGAAGCCGAGCCGCCGCGCCAGGTTCAGCGACCGGGTGTTGGCGCTCTGCGTGACGACGATGACCGGCTCGTTGGGGAGTTCGACGGCCGCCGCACGGAGCACCGCGAGGGCCGCCTGGTAGGCCAGGCCGCGACCCCAGAAGGGGCGGTTGAGGGTGTAGGCGAGTTCGAGTTCCTCGCCGGCGGGGCCGAGGTGGCCGGGGTGGTGGACACCGCGTCGGGTCAGCGAAACCGTGCCGATGAACGCGTCCGTCTCCCTGTCGGCGATCACGTAGGAGCCCGCCGAATCGGTAGCGGCGGTGACACCGGCTTCGTCGAGATCTCGCGCGACGGCGGCCCTGGGTTGGGGTCCGCCGAGATGAGCCCTGACGTCGGGGTCGGCGACGTGTTCGATGATCGATAGCCGGTCGTCCTCGCGCGCCTTGCGCAGGATCACGTCTCCTGCGTCGATCGACAGCGCGGTCAGCGTGGTCATGGCTCCGGCCGCGGCGAGGGACGAAGGACGCACCGGGCGTAGCCGATCCAACAGACGACGGTCGCCGCGAATCCGATCGAGAGAAGTGCCAGCGGTGCCGCCGCCACCTCGACGGCCACCGAGCCGCTGCCGGGCACGTGGCGGTCGACGGCGCGCATGACCAGGAACGGCAGGATCGCCGCCGCGAACGTGGCCATCCCGCCGATGACCGCGAGGCCGAATGCGCCGCGCACCGCGCTGTAGACCATCAGCCCAGCAGGCAGGTAGACCAGCAGCGCAAGGGGCAGCGGCCGCAGGCCGGCGTCGACGTCACCCGCGGCGGTCCAGGCGCCCCACCCCGCCATGTGGGCCGATCCGCCAACGGCCAGCGCCGAGTACCACGGGAAGATGGTCGCGGCGGCGATGGCCAGCACGCCGAGGACGGCGATCGTCCACCTGGTGAGTCGTGCTTCGATGACCTGCCCCTTCGCGAGTTCCGCGCGCTAACGATCGCCCACCGAACGTTAGCGCGCCCAAACCGGGGGGTCGCACGCTAGGTGGTGAGCTTGAGGGCAGCCGCTTCGATCTGCTGCTCGGACAGAAGCACCTTCAGCGCTGCGTCGCCGAGAGGGATGAAGCTGTCCTCGCTCGCCACCCGGGACAGTGACCCGGTGTAGCCGCGGTCGATCATCGCGGCCAGCACGCCTTCGGCGACGCCGCCGGAGGCCCTTGTCTCGTCAACGACCAGCGTTCGTCCGGTCGCGTTCGCCTCGCGCATGATGTCGGCGACGGGAAGCGGTGCCAGCCAACGCATGTCGACGACCCTGGTGGACACGCCTGCGTTCTCGAGGCGGCGCGCCACCCGCAGGCTCATCGGCACGCCATTGCCGAACGTCACGATGGTCAGGTCGGTGCCGTCGCCGTATGTGCGGGCGCGTCCGATCGGCACCCCCTTCGACGGATACGGGGCCAACCACTGCTCGTCGCCATCCTGGTGGAGATCCCGGACGTGGTACAGCGCAATGGGTTCCAGGAAGATGCAGAGGGCGCCCGCGGTTTGCGCCGCGGCGGCACACGTCCGCATCATGGCGGCGGCATCGTCGGGACGCGATGGGGAGGCGAGCACGATGCCGGGGATGTCGCGCAGGGCGCCGACGGCGTTGTCGTTGTGGAAGTGTCCGCCGAAGCCCTTCTGGTACCCGTAGCCGGCGACGCGGACGACCATCGGATTGCGGTACTGCCGGTTGGAGAAGAAGCCCAAGGTGGCGCCCTCGCCGCGGATCTGGTCGGCGGCGTTGTGCAGGTAGGCGAGATACTGAATCTCGGGGATGGGCAGCAGGCCCGCGAGACCAGCGCCGAGAGCCAGTCCGAGGATGGCCTGCTCGTCGAGCAGGGTATCGAACACTCTTCGCGTACTGGTCTTGTGTGCGAGTCCGCGGGTGACACCGTAGACGCCGCCCTTGCGTGCGACGTCCTCGCCGAAGACCAGTGCGCCGGGATACTCGGTCAGCACGTCGAGAAGCGCGCGGTTGATCGACTGCGCGACGGTCAGAAGCTCCCCGTCACCCGCGGCTGCAGCGCGGGGTTGCGCCGCGACGGCGTCTGCCATCCCGTCGAGAAGCGGCTTCATGACCGTTGCGGCACTGTCCAATTGGGGCAGTTCGGCAACTTGTTCGGCGATTCCGATGACCTCCGCACGCTTGGCCTCGTAGCGGTCGATAACGTCGGCGGGGGTCAGGCCGGCATGGGAGATCAACAGTTTCGCCGTGCGGACCACGGGGTCGCGGTCGTAGTCTGCCGTGATCTCGCCGGGGGTGCGGTAGGCCGCCTCCACGTCCGAGCCGGCGTGACCCATCAGGCGCACGGTATGCAGGTGCAGGAACGCGGGTTTGCGGTGTTTGCGTACCCACGCAACGGCGCGGGTGGCGACGGCATGGGTATCGGTCACATCGGAACCGTCGGCGGTGAAGTACTCCAGTCCGGCTCGGTTGCCAAAGTTGGCGGCGATCCATCCGGTCGGCGTCCTGGTGCTGATACCGATGCCGTTGTCCTCGCAGACGAACAGCAGGGGAAGTGGAAGTCCTTGATACGCAGCATGGGTCGCGGTGTTGATCGCACCGATTGCGGTCGAGTGGTTTGCCGACGCATCCCCGAAGCTGCACACGGTGACGGCATCGCTCGGCCACGGCGTGTCGACGCCCAACTTGGCGGCCCGGCCGATGGAGAAGGCCACCCCGACCGAGCGCGGGAGGTGCGAGGCGATCGTCGAGGTCTGCGGGATGACGTTGATGTCGTGCCTGCCGAACACCTTGTGCCTGCCGCCGCTGATTGGCTCGTCGGTCGCCGCGCAGAGGCCGAGCAGCACGTCACGCAACGGGTCGCTGCCGTCGACCTGACTGGCCCGTTGGAGAAAGAACGCGCCCGAACGGTAGTGCAGCAGAGCGGGATCCGTTGGACGAAGCGCAGCGGCGATCACGGCGTTGCCTTCATGGCCTGCTGACCCGATGGTGTAGAAGCCCTTGCCGCGCGAGCGCAACCACCTGGCGGCCAGGTCCAGATGCCTGCTTCCGAGTTGGGCGTCGAAAAGGTCGAGGACGTCCTGAACCGTCAATGCCGAGTCCGGCAGGATCGGCGCGTTTCGGTCGACGGCACGGTGTGGCTCGTCGGCGGGGAGCGCGGCGATGGTCGCGGTGAAGTACTCGTCGATCTTCTCGGGCATGGCTGCTGCCTCCTCAGAAGTAGCGCGGGAACTTCGACCAGTCGGGATCGCGTTTCTCAAGGAAGGCGTCGCGCCCCTCGACGGCCTCGTCGGTCATGTAGGCCAGTCGGGTTGCCTCGCCGGCGAAGACCTGCTGACCGACCAGCCCGTCGTCGAGCAGGTTGAACGCGAACTTGAGCATCCGGATGGCCTGGGGCGACTTGCCGTTGATCTCTTCGGCCCATTGCAGCGCAACGGTTTCCAGTTCGGCGTGGTCGACCACTTCGTTGACGGCACCCATCGCTTGCATCTGCTCGGCGGTGTACGGCCGGCCGAGGAAGAAGATCTCACGGGCGAACTTCTGCCCGGCCTGCCTGGCCAGGTATGCGCTGCCGTAGCCACCGTCGAAGCTGCCGACGTCGGCGTCGGTCTGCTTGAAACGGGCATGCTCGCGGCTGGCCAACGTCAGATCGCACACCACGTGCAAGCTGTGCCCGCCACCGGCCGCCCACCCGTTGACCAGGCAGATCACGGGCTTCGGCATGAACCGGATCAGGCGCTGCACCTCGAGGATGTGCAACCGGCCCGCCTGCGCGGGATCGACGGTGTCGGCGGTCTCGCCTGCGGCGTACTGATAGCCCGTGCGGCCGCGGATGCGCTGATCGCCGCCGGAGCAGAAGGCCCAGCCGCCATCCTTCTCCGAAGGACCGTTGCCCGTCAGCAGGATCACCCCGACGTCGTTGGACATCCGGGCGTGGTCGAGCACGCGGTAGAGCTCGTCGACCGTGTGCGGCCGGAAGGCGTTGCGCACCTCGGGCCGGTCGAAGGCAATGCGCACCGTGGGCTTCGCGACGCCGTCGACCACATGCCGGTGATAGGTGATGTCGGTCAGCTCGAACCCCTTGACGGGCTGCCACACGGTCGGGTCGAACGGGTTGTCAGAACTCACCCGGTTGACTGTAGCTACGACGACACCGGGTCGAACCGGAAGACGGCGCATCGACCGGCGAGCGCCTCGAACTCGTCAGGGGTGCCCTTGGTGACCAGGCCGGAGCGCTTCATGAAGCTGACGCCGGTCGGCACCAAGACGGGGAATTGGCGCAGGAGTGGCCGGGCCTCGTCGGCGGGCAGTTCGAGCACCCGCACGCGCTCGTCGCTGCGGCCCTGAGTCAGGATCGCCTCGCCGGCGGCGCGCAGGTTCTTCACCCAGTCGGCCTTGGGGAACCCGCCGACGACGTAGCGCTTGCCGTCGACGAACATCGGTGTGATCGGCGTCGAGCGGGGCTGACCCGAGGTGCGGCCCGCCACCGTCAGGACGATGGGGCCCTCCTTGCCGGAGATCGGCAGGCCGACCTTCATCATCGCCATGAACACCTTGTTCATCGGCTTGAGCCACCAGGGCGGCTTGATGTCGTCGTCGTCCGGTGTGGCCATGTTCCCGAGCTTAGACCGCGATGCCCGCGGCGCCGAGGGCCGCGATGAGGGCGTCGGGTCGCTGCCCTGTGGGCAGTGGGTCGACGAGGGCGAAGCGACATCCCACCGCGACCGCGCCACCGTCGGCCTCCTCGCTGTCGCCGATCATCAGAGCGTCCTCGGCGGGAACGCCCAAGCGCGCCAACGCGATCTGGAAGATTCCCTGGGACGGCTTGACGGCGCCAACTTCGTACGACAGCACGAATTCGTCGACGTCCTCGGCGGCACCGAGTCGAGTGAACGCGGGCCGCACGTCGAACGCGATGTTCGACACCACTGCGGTGCGGATGCCGCGCCGGTGCAGACCGGCGAGCACGGCAGCGGTATCCGGGTACGGGGTCCAACTGATGGGATCGATGACCTTGTCGTACAAGCATTCGGCGTGATGGTCGGTCAGGCCGGACTCCCGCAGCACGTGCAGATAGGCCTCCCGATGCAGATGCGGCGCGAGATCGCGGTTGACCCAGGCTTGATACGCCTTCTCGTCCATGTCGACCGATGCGCCGGTGGGTGCGGTCAATCGCCGCATCAGCTCGGCCTGGACGTGACCGTCGATTGCTCGTTCGTCGACGTGGATTCCGGTGAACCAGCTGTCGTCCTCCTCCAGTCGAAATAGCGTCCCGGAGAAGTCGAAGAGCACCGCGCTCGTGGTGGTCATGTTCTGGCTCCCTCTGCCTTCTGTAGGAGGATGTCGCGTTCGCGATCGTTGGTCGACATGTTCGCCGCGCGGTGAAACTCGCCTGCTGCCTCGGACTGCCTGCCAAGGCGTGACAGCAATTCGCCTCGCACGCTCGGGAGGAGGTAGGAGTCGGCCAGACCGTCGATCTGGTCGACGATGATGAGCGCCTCGTCGGGGCCCGAATGCATCGCGATCGCCACCGCCCGGTTGAGTTCCACCACCGGCGACGGCGCGATCTGGATGAGACCGTCGTACAGCGACACGATGCGCGCCCAGTCGGTGTCCGCGGCCGTCGGCGCGGCGGCATGGCATTCGGCGAGGGCGGCCTGAAGTGCGTACGGTCCCCAGCCAACTCCGCTGCGCTGCAACGTCTGTGCGGCCCGCTCCAGGGCTGCGGTGCCACGCACGATCTGCGCCCTGTCCCACTTCGTCCGGTCCTGGTCCTCGAGCAGGACGGGCCGGCCGTCGACGTCGGTGCGCGAGCGGAAGCGCGATGACTGGAACTCCATCAGCGCCACCAGGCCGTGCACCTCGGCTTGGTCGGGCACCAGGGCGGCCAACACTCTGCCCAGACGCAGTGCCTCCGTGCATAGTTCGTCACGGATCCAGTGTTGGCCCGAGGACGCCGAGTAGCCCTCGTTGTAGATCAGGTAGATCACGCTGAGGACGGCGGACAGTCGCCTCGGATACTCGGCGGGGTCGGGCACCTCGAACGGGACGTTGGCCTCACCGAGCGACTTCTTCGCCCGGACGATGCGCTGCGCGATGGTCGCCTTGGGCGCAAGGAACGCCTGGGCGATTTCGTCGGTGGTGAGCCCGCCGACGACGCGCAGCGTCAACGCGATCTGGCCTTCTCGCGCGAGCACCGGGTGCGCGGAGACGAACATCAGCCGCAGCACGTCGTCGTCGATGCGGTCGGGGTCCCAGGACTCCTCGACGTGGGTCTCCAATTCCCTGGCCAGCGTCGCGTACTTGGCATCGAGGCGGTCCTGGCGACGCCAGTTGTCGATCGCCTTGCGCTTGGCGACGGTCGTGAGCCAGGCGCCGGCATTGCGCGGCACGCCCGTTCGCGGCCACTGCTCGAGGGCATCGACCAGGGCGTCGGCGGCGAGGTCCTCAGCCATCCCGACGTCGCCGACCGCACGGGTCAGCGTCGCTACGATCTTGGCTGCCTCCATCCGCCACACCGCGTCGATGGTGTGCTGGATGTCGGAGGCGGGCACACGTCCACCGTAGCGACTGTCCGTAGCGGAAAGTCAGCCGACGGCGCGGCCCGAGCCCTCCCAGAACTGCGCGCGGACGGCTTTCTTGTCAGGCTTGCCGAGCGCGGTCACCGGCACCGAGTCGACGATGATGACCTGCTTGGGGGACTGCACCGAACCCTTGCGCTCCTTGACGGCGGCCTGGATCTCCGCGGTCATGGTGGCGACCGACGCCTCATCGCTTGGCACGTCGGGCCGAAGCACGACGACGGCGGTGACGGCCTCGCCCCACTTCTCGTCGGGCGTCCCGATCACGCACACCTGCGCGACCGAAGGATGTTCGGCGACAACGTCTTCCACCTCACGCGGGAAGACGTTGAAGCCGCCGGTGACGATCATGTCCTTGGTGCGGTCGACGATGAACCAGAAACCGTCCTCGTCCTCGCGGGCCAGGTCGCCGGTGTGCATCCAGCCGTCGCGGAAGGTCTCGGCCGTCGCGTCGGGAAGGTTCCAGTAACCGCCCGACAGCAGCGGCCCCGACACGCAGATCTCGCCGACCTCGCCCTGAGGCACGGGGTTGCCGTCCTCGCCGAGCAGCGCGGTGCGGCAGAACAGCGTCGGCTTGCCGCAGGAGGTGAGGCGCTTCTCGTCGTGATCCGCCTTCGCCAGGTAGGAGATCACCATCGGCGCCTCGGACTGGCCGTAGTACTGCGCGAAGATCGGGCCGAACCGGCGAATGGCCTCGGCGAGCCGGACCGGGTTCATCGCCGAGGCGCCGTAGTAGACGGTCTCCAGCGACGACAGGTCGCGGGTGTGGCTGTCGGGGTGATCCATCAGCGCATAGATCATCGACGGCACCAGCATGGTGGCCGTGATGCGTTGCTCCTCAATGGTCTTCAGCACCTCGGCCGGATCGAACTTGGCGAGCACGATCATCTCGCCACCCTTGACGATCGTCGGGGTGAAGAACGCCGCGCCCGCATGCGACAGCGGCGTGCACATCAGGAAGCGCGGATTCTCGGGCCATTCCCACTCGGCCAGCTGAATCGTCGTCATCGTGGTGATCGACCCGGTGGTGCCCATGACGCCCTTGGGCTTGCCGGTGGTGCCGCCGGTGTAGGCCATCCCGCCGACGTGATCCGACGGCAGGTTGGCGGCCAACAATGGCTTCGGCTCGTACTTGGCCGC
>NZ_JAVRQA010000452.1:0-5745 GCF_032161845.1 Mycobacterium sp. | reverse complement strand
AATCCGTTGGCGCAATAGGAAAGATGACGACTAACACGACGTACGTAGCCATCTCGATGACGCAACGCTGGCACGATTTCTGGCGGGGCGGCATCGGCGAGTGGATCATCACGCGGGGTCTGAAGATCGTCCTGCTGGTCATCTTCGCGGTACTGGCCGCCCGGTTCATCAGCTGGACCGCGCAGAAGATCACCCGACGCATCGACGCGGACTTTCAGGAAACCGATCAGTTGGTGCGGACCGAATCCGCCAAGCACCGCCAGGCGGTCGCATCAGTCATCTCCTGGGTGTCGATCGCCGTCCTCCTGGTGGTGGTCCTCGTCGAGATCACCGACGTCATCGCCATTCCGGTCGGATCGCTGGTCGCGCCGGCCGCGGTATTGGGTGCCGCGCTCGGTTTCGGAGCGCAACGCATCGTGCAGGACCTGCTCGCGGGATTCTTCGTCATCACCGAGAAGCAGTACGGCTTCGGTGACCTGGTGGCACTCACCGTCGCAGGCATCGCCGCCCCGGCCGAAGGCACCGTCGAGGACGTCACCCTGCGGGTCACGAAGCTGCGGTCCACCGAAGGGGAGGTATTCACCATCCCCAACGGCCAGATCGTCAAGACGATGAACCTGTCCAAGGACTGGGCCCGCGCGGTGATCGACATTCCCGTGTCGACCAGCGCCGACCTCACCAGGGTCGACGACCTGCTGCACAGCGTCAGCGACAAGGCGATGCAGGACGACAGTCTGCGGCGGCTGCTCTTGGATGCGCCGCAGGTGATGGGCGTGGAGAGCATCGAACTCGACACCGTGAACTTGCGCATGGTCGCGCGGACCCTGCCCGGCAAGCAGTTCGAGGTGGGGCGCAGGCTCCGCCTGCTGGTGATCGCCACGCTGATCCGGGCCGGAATCGTCACCTCGGGTGATACCGGACCGGTGATCAACACGATCCCGAGCCCGGCCACCGTCAACCCGCCCGTCGAGCCGCAGAACGCCGAGGACCGGCCATGAGTTTTTGGAACTGGGTCACCCGAAAGCGTACCGACCGCGGATGGCCGGGGTACATCGTCAACGGTCGGATTCGGACCTCGACGGCCGCTCTGGTGCTGGCGTTCTTCGTCGTCTCTTGGCTGCACAACACCTATGCGCCCACCCCGCCCGCGCCGGCGTCTCAGGAGACCCAGGTCGTGCCGCCCGGGTTCGTACCCGACCCGGAGTACACCTGGGTGCCCCGTACCAACGTCGAGACGCGCCCAAGAACGACCTACAGCACGCCGACGACGACGAGCACCACCCCCGAGACGACCGAGACGGAGACGACGAGCCCGTCGGCGACTAGCCCGACGACGAGCGGACCGTCGACGGCGACGACCGTGGTCGATCCGGACGGCTTTGGACCGCTGCCGCCAACGACTGTGACGCAGACCCAGGAACCGTCGCCAGGACTACCCGTTCCGAACCGTTCGGGCACCTCGACCACCACCACGACGACGGTCCTTCCCGGCTTCGGACCGGTGCCGACGACGCCCTTGGCCCCCGGCTAGTCCGGTTCCCGGACTGGACCCCGCTACACTGGCGTGCCGTGATGATCACCCTCGACCACGTGAGCAAGCAGTACAAATCCTCGGCACGGCCAGCTCTGGACAACGTCTCGCTCAAGATCGAAAAGGGGGAGTTCGTCTTCCTCATCGGGCCGTCCGGATCGGGCAAGTCGACCTTCATGCGGCTGCTCCTCGCCGAGGACACCCCGACGCACGGCGACATTCAGGTGTCGAAGTTCCACGTGAACAAGCTGGCCAGCCGGCACATCCCCGGCCTGCGGCAGGTTCTCGGATGTGTGTTCCAGGACTTCCGCCTGCTACAGCAGAAGACGGTGTTCGAGAACGTCGCGTTTGCGCTCGAGGTGATCGGGAAGCGCTCCGACGTGATCAACAGGGTGGTGCCCGACGTCCTCGAGATGGTGGGCCTGTCCGGCAAGGCCAACCGGCTGCCCACCGAGTTGTCCGGTGGTGAGCAGCAGCGCGTCGCCATCGCAAGGGCGTTCGTGAACCGGCCGCTGGTGCTGTTGGCCGACGAGCCGACCGGCAACCTGGACCCCGATACCAGCAAGGACATCATGGATCTGCTCGAGCGGATCAACCGCACCGGTACGACGGTGTTGATGGCGACTCACGACCATCACATCGTCGACTCGATGCGCCAGCGAGTCATCGAACTGGAGCTGGGACGACTGATCCGCGACGAACAGCGCGGTGTCTATGGAATGGATCGGTAGGTAAGTGCGCTTCGGCTTTCTCGTCAACGAGGTTCTCACCGGACTTCGTCGCAACGTCACCATGACGGTCGCCATGATCTTGACGACCGCCATCTCGATCGGCTTGTTCGGCGGCGGCCTGCTCGTCGTCCGCCTCGCCGACAGTTCCCGCAACATCTATCTGGACCGCGTCGAGAGCCAGGTCTTCCTCACCAACGACGTGTCGGCCAACGACCCGACGTGCGACGCCGACCCGTGCAAGGCACTGCGCAAGCAGATCGAGGATCGCAACGACGTGCGTTCGGTTCGGTTCCTCAACCAGAACGATGCCTACGAGGACGCGATCAAGAAGTTCCCGCAATACAAAGACGTTGCGGGCAAGGATGCGTTTCCCGCATCATTCGTGGTGAAGCTCGACAATCCCGAGCAACACAAGGACTTCGACGACGCCATCAAGAGCCAACCCGGTGTGCTCAACGTCCTCAACCAGAAGGACCTCATCGACAGGCTCTTCGCGGTGCTCGACGGTTTGAGTGCGGCGGCGTTTGCGGTGGCCCTGGTACAGGCGGTCGGCGCGATCCTGTTGATAGCCAACATGGTTCAAGTCGCGGCGTACACACGAAGAACGGAGGTGGGCATCATGCGACTGGTCGGGGCGAGCCGTTGGTATACGCAGCTGCCCTTCCTCGTCGAGGCCATGTTGGCGGCGTTCATCGGTGTGGTGATCTCGATCGTCGGGCTGATCCTGGTGCGGGCCCTGTTCCTCGAGAAGGCGCTCAACCAGTTCTATCAAGCGAATCTGATCGCCAGGATCGACTACGCCGACATCCTCTACATCGCACCGATTCTGCTGTTCGTCGGGGTGGCGATGGCGGGGGTCACGGGTTACGTCACCCTGCGGCTGTACGTGCGGCGCTAGCGGTGGCCAAGAAGTCGGCCGCGGAAGTCAAGAAGCACCGCAACAACCAGGTGGTGGCCACCAACCGTCGCGCGCGGCACAACTATTCGATCCTCGAGACGTTCGAGGCCGGAGTGGCACTGATGGGTACCGAGGTCAAGAGCCTGCGCGAGGGGCAGGCGTCGCTCGCGGACGCGTTCGCCACCGTCGACGACGGCGAGATCTGGCTGCGCAACGTCCACATCCCCGAATATCACCATGGCAGCTGGACGAATCACGCCCCGCGGCGCAACCGAAAGCTGCTGTTGCATCGCGGCGAGATCGACGCGCTGATCGGCAAGGTCCGCGACGGCAACCTCTCGCTGGTGCCGCTATCGCTCTACTTCACCGACGGCAAGGTCAAGGTCGAACTCGCCCTGGCCCGCGGCAAGCAGGCTCACGACAAGCGCCAGGATCTGGCCAAGCGTGATGCCGACCGCGAGGTAATCCGCGAACTGGGTAGGCGCTCCAAGGGCATGACCTGATCGGGGTCGTCTTCGCCCTGGTGTCCGGAATCGGCTACGGGGTGAGCGACTTCGTCGGTGGTCTGGCATCGCGGCGGGTGGCCGCGCTACGGGTGGTGCTGGTGTCCTATCCGGTGGCGCTGATGTTGTTGACGGCGCTCGCCGTCGTGGTCGGTGGGCACGTGTCGACGCCCGCGATCGTGTGGGGCGGCCTGTGCGGTATCAGCCAGGCGTTCGGGGTGTGGTGGTTCTACGCCGCGCTGGGTGAGGGTCCGATGTCGTTGGTCTCGCCGCTGACGGCCGTCCTGGTTGCGGGTGTGCCGATCATCGCAGGCGTGACGATGGGGGAGCGGCCCAGCGGGCTTGCCTATGCAGGGATCGCGTTGGCCTTGGTCGCGGTGGTGCTGGTGAGTCGCGAAGTGCGCGACGAGGATTCGACCCCACACCGCTTCACGAAGAAGGTGGCGTGGCTGACGCTGGGTTCGGGCCTCGCCTTCGGCATGAACTTCGTGCTCATCGATCAGGCGCCGGTCGATGCGCACCTGTGGCCGCTGGTGTTCGCCCGACTGTCGGCAAGTCTCCTGGTCGTCGCGATTGCGGCGTTCTCGCGCAATCTCAGTGCGCCGTCGGGGGTGCCGCTGAAGCTGGCGCTGGCGGCCGGGGTGTTGGACACCGTCGCGAACGTCGCCATGCTCCTGGCGCTGCACGCGTCGATGCTCTCGCTGACCAGTGTGTTGATCTCGTTGTATCCGGCGGGCACGGTCGGGCTCGCGTTGGTGGTACTCAAGGAGAAGGTGACGCGGTGGCAAGCGGCGGGGATGGTGCTGGCCCTGGCATCGGTTGGCCTGATCGCTGCGGGTTGAGGACGCTCGGCGTCTACCATCGCCCGGATGACCGAACGTCCACGCACCCTGCTCGATCGATCCGAGATCCTCGCCGGGCTCTTCGCGTCCTGGGACGGTATCGACGGGGTGCTGACCGACGTGCCCGACGTCCAGTGGAGGGCCCCGACGCCGCTGCCTGGGTGGTGCGTCCACGACGTCGTCGCTCACGTGATCGGCACCGAGTCGATGCTGTCCGGCGTTCCGACTCCGGAGGCCGACGTCGACGTGACGACGCTGGCTCACGTGCGCAATCCGATCGGTGGGATGAACGAGTGCTGGGTACGCCATCTCGACGGGGAGACGGCCGCGGACGTGCTCGGGCGATTCCGCGACGTCACCGCCGCTCGCCGAGAGACGTTGAGGGCGATGAGCGACGACGACTGGAACACCGTCACCGCGACACCCGCCGGGCCGGACTCCTACGGCAGGTTCATGCGGGTCCGCATCTTCGATTGTTGGATGCACGAACAGGACATCCGCGAGGCGCTGTCGCTCCCGTCGTCTGACACCGACCTCGATTCGCCAGCGGCACGTCTGGCGTTGGATGAGATGGCGGCCAGCATGGGCTTCGTCGTCGGCAAGCTTGGCAAGGCGCCCGACGGATCCCGGGTCGCCATCGAACTGACCGGACCGCTGGCCCGCACCATCAGGGTCGCGGTCGACGGACGGGCACAGCTGGTCGAAGACTTCGACGTGGAGCCGACCGCGACCATCCGGATGGACGCCCTGCAGTTCACCCGCGTCGCAGGCGGCCGTCCGATGACCGACGCTCGCCCGACGGCGATCGACCTGGGCGGAGACTCCGAGGTCGGCCAGCGGATCGTCGACAATCTGGCCTATGTGATCTGACTCGCGCTACGAGACTGGTGCCCGGCCCGTCGCCGAGGTCGACGTCGACGTGCACCCAGGTGAGCTCCCAGAGCCCTATCGGCGGCTGGTCAACCAGGGCTACATCCAGGCGTCGGACCTGACCCACCTCAAGATGGCGTCCGCGGCGCACCTCAAGGCCGCGACCAGCGGCTGAACACGGGACTTAATCGCTCGTCAGCGGCGCGGAAAGCGGTACTATGGACGTCCTGCTGAAGTTCGGCAGGGTGCGAGGGGCTGAACGGTTTCGACTTCGCGCATCGAATCAAGGGAAGCGTGCCGGTGCAGGCAAATGACCACCGTAAGCGTCGTTGCAACCAATTAAGCGCCGATTCCAATCAGCGCGACTACG
>NZ_JAVRQA010000451.1:0-3275 GCF_032161845.1 Mycobacterium sp. | reverse complement strand
TGGACGCCGATGCCATCGCCACGTCCAATCAGGTGAGCGACATCGGCCAGGGCGACACCATCCCGGACGACTCCACCTCGGGTGCGACGGACGGGGATACGACCGGCACCTCCGACGACGGTTCGACCGGCACGGTGGACCCGGCTTCGGGCGATCTTCTCAACGGCAACCTGCTCAACGTCGATGTCAACGTCGACGTGGACACCGATCTCGCCGCCCCGATCAGCGGCGCCGTTGCCGCCAACGCCAACGTGGCCGCACCGATCAACGCGGGTGTCGCCGCGAACATCGGGTCGGTCGACTCCGACGCCATTGCCGATGCGCAGCAGGACGCCATCATCAACCAGACCATCACCGGCGAGGCCAATGCCGCCGCGAACCAGGACTCCACCATTTCCCAAGGAAGTGACACCCCTGGCGGCACCGCTGCCAGCGGTAGCACCACCGGTAGCACTGGCGGCGCTGCCTCGAGCGGTTCCGACGGTGCCTCCAGCGGCGGCACCGGCGGTACGTCCGGCGCCGGCAGCAGCGGTTCCACTAGCTGACACCCCGTCGTACAGGCGATGCCGTCGAGTGAAAGCGAAGCAGAACTGTGACGATCGACAGCGTCGCCGCCGAAGGCGCAAGTACGGCGCACTCAGCGCTGCGGCGCGCGGACGGCGTCCAGCTCATTGGGGAGATGGCGGGATCCGGTTACCGGGTTCCGCCATCCCTCGCTCGCCGGGCCGACGGACAGACGATCCAACTCACCCCCCTGCTGTACTCGATCCTGCTCCAAGTCGATGGGCGGCGTACCGCGGCCGAGGTAGCCGCCGCCGTCTCCGAGGACACCGGTCGGACGGTCAGCGAGGACAACGTCGCGCACTTCGTCGACGAACAACTGCGGCCATTGGGCCTGCTGGTGCAGGCCGACGGTACCGAGCCGGTAGTGAAGAAGCGCAATCCCCTTCTCGGCCTTCGGTTTCGCTATGCCGTCACCGATCCCGAGCTAACCCGGCGGATCACCGATCCCTTCAGGTTCCTGTTTCGGACCGCGATGGTCGTTCCGATGCTCGCGGCGTTCGCCGTGGTGTGCTGGTGGGTGTTCCTCCGCAAGGGGCTTGCCTCGGCGGCCTACGACGCGTTCGAGCGTCCCGGTCTGCTGATTCTGGTGTTCGCGGTTACCGTGCTATCGGCAGGCTTTCACGAATTCGGGCACGCCGCGGCCGCGAGATACGGCGGATCGACGCCGGGCGTCATGGGCTTCGGGATGTATCTGGTGTGGCCGGCCTTCTACACCGACGTCACCGATTCCTACCGGCTGGGCCGCGGCGGACGGTTGCGCACCGACCTCGGCGGCCTCTACTTCAACGCCATCGTCGCCGTCGCCATCACCGGTCTGTGGTGGTGGTTGCGGTATGACGCGCTGCTGCTCGTCGTGGCCACGCAGATCCTGCAGATGCTTCGCCAGCTTGCGCCGATGGTGCGATTCGACGGCTATCACGTCCTTGCCGACCTGACGGGTGTCCCGGACCTCTACGCCCGCATCAAGCCGACGCTGCTCGGCGTGCTGCCGTGGCGGTGGGGCGACCCCGAGGCGCGGCTGCTCAAACCGTGGGCCCGCATCGTCGTCACCCTCTGGGTCGTCATTGTGATTCCGCTCCTACTGAGCGCACTCGCGACGGCGGTCATCGCATTGCCCCGGCTCGTAGGCACCGCGTGGGCGAGCCTTGGCAAGCAGCAGGACGTTCTGACCACCGCGTGGGCCGACGGAGACATGCTTTCGGTCACCGCTCGCGTGGTCGCCATGATCGCGATCGTCATCCCCGTGGCCGGCGTCGTCTACATGTTGGTTCGACTCGTCCGGCGCAGCGCTGTCGGTGCTTGGGGCGGCACCGAAGGGAAGCCGGCGAAGCGCATCCTGGTCGCTGCCGCAGGCATCGCCTTCATCGGTGCAATCGGTTACGCATGGTTGCCCAACGAGAACAACTACCGGCCGATCCAGCCGTCTGAGCGGGGCACCATCGGCGACATCCTCTTTGCGCTGGAGACCCGCCCGATGGGCGGGCCCCCGACGACCGGTTCCACGCCGCGACTCGCCGCCGCCCCAACCCTCATCCAGGGCCAACGGGGCGTCATGCAATCGGTGTGGGACACCAGGACTCCGGTCCCGACGAAGGGCTCGCCACGGCTGGCGCTAGTGCTGGTTCCAAAGGCGCCCACTGGCGGCGGCGGTGCGATCAGCGCCCCTACGGCCGGGGTCGACAAGGGATGGGTCTTCCCCGTCAACAAGCCGCTTGCCCCGGCACCCGGTGATACCCAGGCGTTGGCGGTGAACACCACCGACGACACCGTCGTTTACGAAGCTGCCTTCGCCATGGTCTGGGTGACCGACGACACCGACGCAATGAACGTCAACGAGGCCCAGGCCTACGCATCGTGCGCCGACTGCGCGGCAGTCGCCGTGGCCTATCAGGTGGTCTTCGTCGTGGACAACGACGACGCCGACGACAACGTGGTGGCGCCCCAGAACCTCGCAGGCGCATTGAATTACGACTGTGCCAACTGCCTTACCTACGCGCTCGCGCGACAACTGTTCATCACGGTGGACGAACCGCTGTCCGACGACGCCATGGCCAAACTCGACGCCCTGTGGACCGAGATCGCCGCCTACGAAGATTCGATCGAAGCCGGTGAGGTGCCTCCCGAGGAGATCGACGCGCGGCTCGCTGCTTACAGCGACGAGATCAAGGCGATCGTCGAGGCCGACCAGCCGGGGTCCATCGTCTCGACATCGAATTCACCGCCCACTTCGGCCGGGTCACCAACCAGCAGCTCGGTGCAGACGTCTGCCGTGTCGACTGCGACCAGCTCACCGTCGAGCACCGCACCGCCGACGCCGAGCGCCACCACCGCGCCAAGCACCTCGGCCGAAGCCTCCACCTCGGCCGCGCCTGCTCCTAGCGCATCGACCGCCCCTAGCGGAACGGCGTCCACCGGCACCGCGCCCACCGACACGGCACCCAGTGGCACCGCGCCCAGCGGTGGGACCACTTCGGGAGGCACTGCGTCGGGAGGAACTGCGGCGGGAGGAACTGCGTCGCCGTGACCCATCAGTGGCACTAGTTTGCGCAGTCGGCAGGACGTCATGTTCATCGGTGCCCAAAACGTCGAATGGGTGATCGCGGCCGTTCCCGACTACCCGCAATCAGCGATCGAGTCGCAGTGTGGCTGAGCGTTACCCGACGCGCACGACGGGTGGCGGAGTCCAGCGGCCGTCCCGAACGGCGGCTTTC
>NZ_JAVRQA010000450.1:0-2875 GCF_032161845.1 Mycobacterium sp. | reverse complement strand
AACGCCGGTGACGGCTTACCGAAAAGCGTTACGGCAGCGACGTGGTCGGCGACCGCGGCCGGTAGCGGCGCGGGTGTGACCGATGTGGGCACGCCCGCCGGTACTTGTGCGGCGGTGACGTAGCCGGCGACGACCGCGCCCTGGGAGTACCCGCCCAGCACGATCTTGGTGTTGGGGCAGTTCTGTGCCGTCGACTGCACGTGAGCACCCGCGTCTCGGACCCCGGCGATGACGGTCCCGGCGAACGCTTCACGGTTGGTGAAGTCGCCACTTGCCGCGTAGTCGACCGGGTACACGTCCACCGTTCGTGAGCCCAGCTTCGCGCGCAACTCGTCCACGAACGACTGGCCTATCCCGCCAACACCGGGCGGCTCGCCGGTACCCCTGGCGAAGACCACCTCGACGTCGGGGCACGGCGCCGCGGACGCGGGCGGAACGAACACCGAGACGAGGTTCGCCCCGGCGATCGCGAAGGCGACGGCGAGCGGCCGCGTGATGTGTCGAGCTTTCATGTGAGTTCCTCGCATCGGTTGTCCGAAACCGTTCCCTTACCCCGAGGTTTGCCAGCCAAACCGTTGGACCCCGATCCGTTCCGAGGCGTGGCGCGCCCCGCTGCGGGTATTCGGTGGTCATGAGCGGTACAGATCAACGCGAACTCGGTGATTCCGACAGCCCCATCGAAGACGAGTTGGAGGACGCGTTCAATCGAATGATCGGGGAGGGCACCCAACGGCTGCACCGCCCGTGGCGCGACGTCCTCACCACCGGCTTCTTCGGTGGTACCGAGGTCGCGATGGGCGTGCTGGCCTACCTGTCGGTACTCAGCGCGACCCATGACCCGCTGCTGGCGGGTCTGGCGTTCTCCGTCGGCTTCCTCGCGCTGCTGCTCGGCCGCAGCGAGCTGTTCACCGAAGGATTCCTGGTACCCGTCACCACGGTGGTCGCCAAGCGCGCCAGCGTGCCTCAGCTCTTCAAGTTGTGGAGCGGCACACTGGTGGCCAACCTCGCCGGGGGCTGGCTGATCATGTGGCTGGTGATGACGGCGTTCCCGAAGCTGCAGTCACAGACGATCGAGTCGGCCCGTCACTACGTCGAGGCGCCGCTGTCCAAGGAGAGCTTGGCGCTTGCCGTCCTCGGCGGCATGGTGATCACCTTGATGACCCGCATGCAGCACGGCACCGATTCCGTTCCCGGCAAGATCGCCGCCGCGGTCGCTGGCGCCTTCCTGCTGGCTGGGCTGCAGATGTTCCACTCAATCCTGGACTCGCTGTTGATCTTCGGCGCCCTCATCACCGGGCATGCGCCGTTCGGTTACCTCGGCTGGCTCACCTGGTTCGGCTACACCGCGCCCGCCAACGTCCTCGGCGGACTGATCTTGGTGACGCTGTTGCGGCTGATCCGCAGCAAGGACCGGCTCCAGGACGAGCGGGAGGACGCCGAGTCCTGACGCCGTCGGCTAACCCGCACCGAGCAGCGCATCGCACATCACGGGCAGGCTGCGCACCCGGATGCCGGTGGCGTGGTGGATGGCGTTGACCACCGCGGCCGCCGAGCCGACGATGCCGATCTCGCCAGCACCGCGCGAGCCCATCGGATTGGAGTGCTGGTCGACGCTCTCGAGCGCGATGGCATCGATGTCGGCGACGTCGGCGTGGCTGCTGATGTGGTAGCTGGCGAGATCCTGGGTGACGACGTGGCCGAAGCGGTGGTCGCGGACACTCTCCTCCTGCAACGCCATCGAGAGGCCCATGGTCATGCCGCCGATCAGTTGTGACCGCAGCGTTGCCGGGTTGATCACTCGGCCGACCGAGAAGACGCCGAGCATCCGGGAGACGTGGATCTCCCCGGTGTAGCGGCTGACCCGGGCTTCGGCGAACTGCGCTCCGAACGAATACATCCCGTAGTTCTCGGCCTCGTCGTTCTCCGGAGCGTCCGCGGTGCTCGCAGCGCCCACGGGCGGCTGATCGCCGTGCTCCTTCCGGAACGCTTGCGCCGCAGCGTAGATCGCGCGTCCCCACGAGCTGATGCCCGACGAGCCGCCCTCCACCGACGCACTGGGCAGGTCGGTGTCACCGATCTGGAGGTCGATCGCTCCGACGTCGCAGCCGAGGATGTCGGCGGCGACCTGCGTCAGGGCGGTCCACGTGCCGGTGCCGATGTCGACGGCGCCGATCTGCACGGCGTAGCGGTCCGCTGCGGTGAGTTCGATGCGGGCGGCGTTGCCTGGCTGAATCATCGCGGGATACACCGCCGAGGCGACACCGGTGCCGACGAGCCACTCGCCGTCGGTACGGGCGGCCGGCCTCGGATCCCTTGCTGCCCAGTCGAAGTGATCGGCGCCGGTTCGCAGGCATTCGACCAGTCGACGGTCCGACCACGGGTTGCCGGTTTCGGGGTCGACGTCCGGCTCGTTGCGGATCCGCAGCTCAATAGGGTCGATGCCGCAGGCGACGGCGAGCTCGTCCATCGCGACCTCGAGGCCGAACATGCCGGGGCACTCGCCGGGAGCGCGCATCCAATAGGGCACGGGCACATCGAGTTTCGCCAATCGGTGGCTGGTCTTGCGGTTCGCGCCGGCGTACATCATGCGCGTCGGCGTCGCGGTCTGCTCGGCGTACTCCTTGACCGTGGCGGTCTGTTCGACGACCTCGTGGCTCAGTGCGGTGATGGCGCCGTCGCGTCCGGCACCGAGTCGGATGTGCTGAATGGTGGGCGTGCGGTAGCCGACGACGGCGAACATCTGCTGGCGGGTGAGCGCCAGCTTCACGGGGCGCCCCGGCACGCGCTGCGCGGCCATCACGGCGAGCACGTTGTGCGAGTGCGGTCCGCCCTTGGAGCCGAAACCGCCGCCAATGTTCTTGGCGACCACGCGGAT
>NZ_JAVRQA010000449.1:0-3039 GCF_032161845.1 Mycobacterium sp. | reverse complement strand
ATCTACCACCACTCCCGCCGCATTTTCTTTCTGAGCGAAATCCACGCCTACCGGCTCGGTGTGAAACCGGATTCCGAGCTGCTTTATCTCGCCGCGATGTTCCACGACACCGGCCTTCTGACGCCCTTCTCCGATGTGCAGCAGCGTTTCGAGGTCGATGGGGCCGACCACGCGCGCAAGTTCCTGCTCGAGCGTGGTTTCTCCACGGCCGCCGCTGAAACCGTGTGGACGGCGATCGCCCTGCACACAACGCCGGGAATTCCCGACCGGATGGGCCCCGAGATCGCTTCCATGTATCTCGGTGTGCTGACCGAGGTGCTCGGTTTCGGCCTGGACGGGCTCGACACCGACCAGGTGGGGGAAATTCTCGCCGTCCATCCACGGGGCGACTTCAAGCACGAGTTCCTGCGGACGTACTTCGACGGGCAAAAAGATCGCCCGGAAACTACCAACGGAACCGTGAACTCCGACGTTCTGGAGCACTTCATCCCCGGTTTCCGGCGCACGACCACCGTCGAGCGCATCGTCGGCTCGGCCTGGCCGAGCTGACCAGAACGCCACGGAGGACACCGCGATGAATGGTGTGAGTCGCTTCGAGGACGGCCGTCGTCTCGGACGAGGTGCCTCTTTCACCCTGCTCGTCTTCGCCAACGTGCTGATGATGGCGGCCGCGAGCGCCCCCTCGCCGATCTACCCGCTGTACCTGCAGCGTTGGGGCTTCTCGGTGACGACCCTGACGGTGGTCTTCGCCGTGTACGTCGCCGGACTGCTCGCTGCCCTGCTGACGGTCGGATCGTTGAGCGACCACCTCGGTCGCCGTCCGGTGTTGGTCGCCTCCCTTCTGGTGGCGGCGGCCAGCACGGCGATCTTCTGGGCGGCCGACGGGGTGATCTCGCTCGTCATAGCGCGGATCGTGCAGGGCATCGCCACCGGAGCGGCGACGGGCGCCCTCGCCGCCGGACTGGTGGAGTTCTCACCCGGGGACCGCCCGCACCTGGGGCCGACGATGACCGCGGTGGGCACGAGCCTCGGCCTGGCCATCGGCGGCGGTGTAGCGGGGTTGCTCGTTCAGCTGACTCCGCGTCCCGACGCGTATGTCTTTCCCGCGCTCACGGTGGCGTTCGTGGCCCTAGCAGCGCTGGTCCTCGCGATCCCGGAGACGGTCGCCCGGCGGGCCGGAGGGCTGTCCTCGCTGCGCCCGAGAGTCCGGGTTCCGCCGGAAACGCGGCCGGAGTTCCTCGCCGCGGTCCCCGCCATCGTCGCGGGATGGTCCGTCACCGGGTTGTTCCTCGCACTCACCCCATCTCTGGTGAGCAACGTCCTGCACGTGCACTTCGGCGCGGCGGGCGGGCTCAGCATCGCCGTGCTGTTCATCGCCAACAGCGCGGGCGGTTTGTGGTCGGCCCGGCTCGCGGCGCCGGCCGCCACCCTCCTGGGGTCGGTGCTCCTGACCCTGGGCGCGGCAGGCTTGGCGGCCGCCCTGGTCTTCGCCTCCACAGCCGTCTTCATCGGCGGATCGGTGGTCGCGGGGCTGGGCGTCGGCCTGACCTTCAACGGAACTCTCCGTGGCATCAGCGGGGCCACCACCGCAATGTCGAGGTCGGAAGTGTTCTCGGCCGCATACGTGATCAGCTACGCGGCGCTGAGCCTCCCGTCTCTCGCGGCCGGGCTGGTGGCGCCGTTATGGGGGCTGGCTACCACGGGCTACCTGTACATCGCGTGCGTCGGGGCGCTAGCTCTAGGGGCCGCCATCCACGCCGGTCGGCGGCGCGCTCACCAGCACCCGACCGATCCGACACCCGTAGTTCGAGCAACCACCCAAGAGAGGAACCGACTTGCAAGCCATCACCGTCCGAGACCATGACGCCGGGGTCAGTGGGCTCACCCTGACCGACATGCCCCACCCCCACGCCGCCGAGAACGACGTCATCGTGCGAGTCCACGCCGCGGGCTTCACCCCGGGAGAGCTCGACTGGCCCGCCACGTGGAGCGACCGCGCCGGCCGGGACCGTACGCCCAGCATTCCCGGTCACGAGCTGTCCGGCGTCGTCGTCGAGCTGGGCTACGGCACCACCGGCCTCACCGTCGGGCAGCGGGTGTTCGGACTGACCGACTGGGCCCGCGACGGCTCCCTGGCCGAATACACCGCGGTGGAAGCGCGCAACCTCGCCCCCCTGGCCGCCGACATCGACCACACCGTGGCGGCGGCACTGCCCATCTCCGGGCTGACCGCGTGGCAAGGACTGTTCGACCACGCCGGCCTGGTCACCGGCCAGACCGTGCTGATCCACGGCGCCGCCGGCGGTGTCGGGTCGATCGCCGTCCAGCTCGCCCGCGAAGTGGGCGCCCAGGTGATCGGCACCGGCCGGTCCGACGACCGCGACGTCGTGCTCGGCCTCGGCGCGCAGGCCTTCCTCGACCTGGACGCCGACCACCTGGAGGACGTCGGCGAGGTCGACGTGGTGCTCGATGTCATCGGCGGCGACGTCCTCGAGCGGTCGACCGCACTGGTGCGCGCCGGCGGCACCCTCGTCACCATCGCCATGCCACCCACAACGCAGCCCAAGGACGGGCGCGCCACCTTCTTCGTGGTCGAACCCGACCGTGCCCGGCTTTCGGACCTGGCCCAGCGGCTCCGGGACGGACGCCTGAAGCCAATCGTCGGCGCCGTGCGCCCGCTCGCCGAGACCGCCGACGCGTTCACCCGCCACCGCCGCACCCCCGGCAAGACGATCATCCAGGTCGTGAAGGACGAGGGAGTGGAGCAGTCGTGATCCGAGTGCGTATCGCCACGGGCTTGGTGACCGCCGGGATCGCTGCCGCGGTCATCGGATGCGCTCCAGCGGCAGAGTCTCAACCCACCGCGGCTTCCACCACTGCTACTGCCTCGGCACACCCTGCCGAGACTCTGGCACCCCTGGTCCAAAAGGTGCTCCCGAACGTCCAAGGCAAGACTTTCACCTCGGCGACCGTGACCTTCCCACCGGCCGCACGTGCGGTGCCCCACCGCCACGGTGACGCGTTCGTCTACGCCTACGT
>NZ_JAVRQA010000448.1:0-5604 GCF_032161845.1 Mycobacterium sp. | reverse complement strand
TTTCTTCGACCATGGTGTCCCTCGGCGGTGGCGTGCCGCGACACCGCTGTGGGGTGACGCCTCGTTCGCCTCGGTGGCGCCCGCCCTCCGCAGTGGGTGTGTCGTCGCGGCGGTGCGATCGGCTTCGATCGGCATGCCCATCGAAGCGGCCGCGTCCGCCCCGTTCACCGACGGGCAGTGGCTGCTCTCCCACAACGGGATCGTGGATCGGTCAGTGCTGCCGCTCTCGTCGGTTGCCGAATCCGTCGTCGACAGCGCGCTGCTGGCCGCGCTGATCTTCGAACGCGGGCTCGACGCGCTGGGCGACACCGTCGCCGAGGTCGGTGGGTCCGATCCCAATGCTCGACTGAACATCCTGGCTGCCAACGGTTCTCGGTTGCTGGCCACCACGTGGGGTGACACCCTGTCGATTCTGCGCAGGGACGACGGCGTGGTGCTGGCCAGCGAACCCTACGACGACGATCCTCGTTGGCAGGACGTGCCCGACCGCCACCTCGTCGAGGTCACCGACGCGGGTGTCCAACTGATTCCACTGAAAGGATCGTCATGACCGTCTCACTCGCCAACTATCTCGCCGCCGACGCCGCCGTCCAGGCGCTGCGGCACGACGTGCGCGAGGGTCTCACCGCGTCGCCGAAGTCATTGCCGCCCAAGTGGTTCTACGATTCCGTCGGCAGCGAGCTGTTCGATCAGATCACCCGCCTTCCGGAGTACTATCCGACCCGGGCCGAGGCGAACATCCTGCGTGCCCGCGCGGCTGCCATCGCCGAGGCATCGGGTGCCGACACTCTGGTGGAACTCGGCAGTGGTACGTCGGAGAAGACGCGCCTTCTGCTCGACGCCCTGCAGGAGGCCGGGTCGCTGCGGCGATTCATCCCGTTCGACGTCGATGCGACGGTGCTCGAGTCGGCAGGTGCGGCGATCGAAGCCGAATATCCCGGTGTCGAGATCGACGCCGTCTGCGGGGACTTCGAAGAGCATCTCGGCAAGATCCCGCTGGTCGGCCGCCGTCTGGTCGTGTTCCTCGGGTCGACGATCGGCAACCTCACCGCAGGCCCGCGAGCCGATTTCCTCGCCGCGCTGTCCGACAGCCTGCAGCCCGGCGACGCCCTGCTTCTCGGCACCGACCTCGTCAAGGACGTCGAGCGCCTGGTGCGGGCGTACGACGATGCCGCGGGCGTCACCGCGAAGTTCAACAAGAACGTCCTCGCCGTCGTGAACCGTGAACTCTCGGCGGACTTCGACATCGACGCGTTCGACCACGTCGCCAGGTGGAACCCCGACCAAGAGCGCATCGAAATGTGGCTCCGCGCAAGCAGTCCGCAACGCGTGCGGATCGACGGCCTGGATCTGACCGTGGACTTCGCCGCCGGCGAGGAGATGCTCACCGAGGTGTCCTGCAAGTTCCGGCCCGAGGGCATCGCCCGAGAGCTGGCCGCGGCCGGACTGCGTCGGATCGACTGGTGGACCGACGACGCCGGCGACTTCGGACTGTCACTCGCCGTCAAGTGACCCTCGACGAGGAATGGCGCTCGGCTCGCCCGCCGACGGCGGGCGTCCACCTGGATAGCGCGGCCTGCTCACGGCAGTCCTTCGCCGTGATCGACAGCGCGAGCGCGCATGCCCGCCACGAAGCCGAGGTCGGCGGGTACGTCGCCGCCGAGGCCGCCGCACCCGTGCTCGACGCGGGTCGAGCCGCCGTCGCGGCGCTCACGGGTTTCGCCACCGGTGACGTCGTATTCACTACCGGCTCCACTCACGCGCTCGACATCCTCCTCGGCGACTGGCGGGGGCCTCGAACGCTGGCCTGCTTGCCTGGGGAGTATGGCCCCAATCTGCTGGCGATGACCCACCATGGCTTCGCCGTCACGCCGCTACCCGTCGATGCCGACGGCCGCCTCGAGATGGATGGCGCGGCGGAACTGCTCGCGGCCGATCCGCCTGCCCTGGTTCACCTCACCGCGCTCGGCAGTCATCGCGGTATCGCGCAGCCCACCGCGGCGTTGGGTGCGGTTTGCCGCGAACACGGCATCCCGCTGATCGTGGACGCCGCCCAGGCCTTCGCACACCTCGACTGTGCGGACTTCGGTGCCGCCGCGACGTACTCGTCGTCGCGCAAGTGGACGGCGGGCCCACGCGGCGTCGGTGTGCTCGCCGCACGCAGCGGGCTGTTGAGCGACGAGATGCTGGGCCGACTCTCGGACGTGGAAGCGAACGTTGCTGCCCAAGTTGGGTTTTCCGTCGCGATCGGTGAGCACGTGGCGGCGGGTCCGAGGCAGGTCCGAGGTCGGCTGGTCGACGTCGGCGCGATGACTCGCACTGCGCTGGCGGACGTCGCAGGCTGGCAGGTCGTCGAGCCGGTCGACGAGCCAAGCGCCATCACCACGCTGCTCCCGCCCGAGGGTGTCGACCCGCAAGAGGTCCGGGCACGCCTCATCGCCGAACACCGGATCGTCACCACCTACGCCGGCGTCCAACGCGCGCCTCGGGAGATGACGCGACCCGCGCTTCGGGTGTCGCCACACGTCGACGTCACCGCCGAGGACCTCGAGATCACCGCGGCGGCCCTGGCGTCGGTGAGCGCTGTTTCCTAGCTCGCCTTGTGCGCCGTCAGCAAGAAGGCGGGCATCTTCATCCGACCCTTGTCGTCGTGGTCGTGAGGCGGCAGCTGGAACGGGGCGTTGGGTCCCGACGGCATGTTGGCGTGGATGAAGGCGGGGCGGACCTCGTCGATCTCCCAGTACTTGCCAACTGCCGCACGCAGTTCCGCCTCGTCGACCTCGTTGGGCTTCTGCTCCAACTCGGCAGGAAAGGCGCCCTTGGCGAAGACCAGGACGTAGTAGGCGGCACCGGGCGCGGCCGCTCGGTACACCGACTGCTGGTAGCCGTCGCGACCGTCGACCGGCAACGAGTGGAACAAAGTCGAATCGATGATCGTGCTGAATCTGCCGTCGAAGCCGGTGAAGGTGGTGATGTCGTCCTGCACGAAGGTTGCGTTCGGCAGATTGCGCTCCGCGGCGGCCTTCGTGGCGGCCGCCACCGCCGTCGGCGTCAGCTCGATGCCGACCACGGTGTAGCCGTCGGCAGCCAGCGCCAGTGACAGCTCCGCGTGCCCGCAGCCGGCGTCGAGCACGTCGCTGCGGACCTTGCCCTCGGCGATCAGCGCCGCCAGCTCGGGCTGTGGCTCACCGATGTTCCATGGTGGCGGCCCGTCGAACTCGCCCTCTTCGCGGTATGCGCTGTCCCAGTCGATGACGTTGGAGTCGTTGGATTCAGTCATGAATCCAACGTACGCGCCGCCCGTGGACTTGGGCTCTCACCCTTTCGTCACTGAGATCGTCGCCCGGTAGTCCTCCAGCGAGATCGCATCATCCGGGGTTTGCGGATACGGGTCGAGCGACGTGAGTGTGACGGTGTAACCGAGCACTCGACCCGCCGAAATAGTCTGGCCTGGAGCGGGATTGGTGTTGAACTCCAGGGTCTTCGGCTCGCGTCCGTCGGGTTTGACGAGAACCGCCACCCGTGCCTGTCCGGTCCAAACGCATTCGACGCGTTCGGGGCAGCGCGAGTCCTCGAGGACGTCGGTGAAGCGCACGCGGAGCCCCTCGCCGGTGATCGCAGCCTCCTGCCCGCCGGCGAGGGCAAACGGCTGGCCCAGATCGAACGAGACGGGATCGGCCCACGCGTGATCCGCCTGGCAGCCGGCCAGCGCCAGCAGCAACGACAACGCCGCTGCGCGCCATGCCCTCGTCACGACGGGCCGTCCCAGGTATGGACCGGTTCGTTGCTGTGCATCCGCTCGCAATACAGGCGCAGCATCTCGGCGAGCGCCTGCGGCCGAGCCAACCCGCGCTCCTGCAGGGCTTGGACCGTCTGCACCTGCCACACCGAACCGTTGCGGCCGCACTTCGCCCGGCCCTCGATGACGCCGAGGAAGCGGTCGCGAACGTCCGGGGCGACACCCCACCTGTCGAGTCCTTCGTGAGCGAGCGGGAGCAGTTCGCGCAGCACCAGTTCGTCGGGCGTCACCTCGCCGAGCCCTGGCCAGTACAGCCGAGCATCCATCCCGCCGCGGGCAGCCGCGGTGAAGTTCCGTTCCGCCGCAGCGAAACTCAGCTTCGACCAGACCGGTCGCTCGTCGTCGGAAAGGGCACGCAGCGCGCCGTAGTAGAAGGCCGCATTGGCCAGCATGTCCACCACCGTTGGGCCGGCAGGCAAAACCCGGTTCTCCACCCGCAGGTGTGGGCGACCGTTGACCACGTCGTAGACGGGACGGTTCCAGCGGTAGACGGTGCCGTTGTGCAGCCGCAGTTCGGGCAGCGTCGGCGTCCGGCCTGCGGCCAACTCGGCGACCGGATCCTCGTCGGACACCTCGGGCAGCAGCGAGGGGAAGTACCTGACGTTCTCCTCGAACAGGTCGAAGATCGACGTTATCCACCGTTCGCCGAACCACACTCGCGGCCGTACGCCTTGAGTCTTGAGTTCCTCGGGCCTGGTGTCGGTCGCCTGCGCGAACAGCTCGATGCGGGTCTCGGCCCATAGTTCGTGGCCGAAGAAGTAGGGGGAGTTCGCGCCGAGTGCCAACTGCGGTCCGGCCAATACCTGCGCGGCGTTCCAGTTCCTGGCGAAGTCGGCAGGCGACACCTGCAGGTGTAATTGCATACTGGTGCAAGCAGATTCGGGCGCAATCGAAGCCGACTGCAAGGCAAGCCGTTCGGGCCCGCTGATGTCGATCATGATGTCCTCGCCGCGAGCGGTGAAGATGGAGTCGTTGAGCGCCTGGTATCGCGTCGACTCGCTCATCCAACCCGCCGACAGATGCTCGGGCATCAGGGTCGGCAGGATTCCGATCATCACGATGTGCGCGCCGTCGGCGTTGGCCTTGGCCTCCGCGGCGTTGAGGCTGGCGCGGACCTCACCCTCGAGTTCGACACTCGAGCGGCCACCCAACGGTCGCGGTGGCACGTTGAATTCGATGTTGTAGGCACCCAATTCGGTCTGAAACGCGGGATCGGCGATCGAGGCGAGTACCTCGCGGTTGGTCATCGCGGGTTGGTAGTCGGCGTCGACGAGGTTGCACTCGATCTCCATGCCCGTCAGCGGACGATCGAAGTCGAAGCTCGACTGGGCGAGCATTGTCTCGAAGACGTCCAGGCTGAGCTGGACCTTCCTTCGATACTGAAGCCGGTGCTCCCGGCTGTACTCGGTGTGCGTGACCTCGTCACCCATTCCGCGAGCTTATCGACGCGAGGCCACCACGACCTGAGGACTGACAAGACCGCCGCGAAGCTCGAGGATGATGGCCGGGTCGGCATGTTCCGCCAGGGCCCGCAGCGCCGATGGGCTATAGCTCCGCAGTGAACTGATCAGCCCGTCGTGAACGAACGGAACGAAGGGGACGAACGGAAGCATCGCCGCAAGTCGCAGCAGGTGTAGCGGAGCCGGCGGTCGGGGCAGGTCGATGATCAGTAGTTTGCCGGCGACGCGGGTGCCCTCGGCGATCACGCGCGACGCCAGTGCGGGCGGCAGGTGATGGAACGACAACGCGAAGACGGCGAGGTCGAATGCGCCGTCGGCCGCATCGATGTCGGTGGCGTCCATGAT
>NZ_JAVRQA010000447.1:0-9202 GCF_032161845.1 Mycobacterium sp. | reverse complement strand
CGCCACGATCGGTGTCTTCCTCATGCTCGCCGTGATGTGCGCGGCCTACAGTAGGCGCTGGTGGTTGGCCGGCTTGTTGGTCGGGCTTGGCGCTGGCGTGAAGCTGACGCCTGCGATCACCGGGCTGTACTTCGTCGGGGTCCGGCGCTGGGCCGCCGCGGTGTTCTCGGCGGTGGTCTTCTTCGCGACGCTAGTGGTGTCGTATCTCGTTGCGGGAGAACAGGTTCGCTACTTCTTCACCGACTGGATCGGCCGAGACAACCTGTTCACGATCGGCAATGACTACAACCAATCCTGGCGCGGCGGGATCGCGCGGGTCTTGGGTCATGACGCCGGCACGGGTCCGCTTTTGATCGCGGTGCTCGCCATCACCGGTCTGCTCGCGGTGATGGCATGGTGGGCGCTGGGTTTCGGCTCGACACGCCGCGACCAGCTGGGCTCCCTGCTGGTGGTCATGGTCTTCGGGCTGCTGGCCTCGCCCGTCTCTTGGACCGCGCACTGGGTGTGGATCGTGCCGCTGCTGGTTTGGCTCCGTCACGGACGGTGGCGTGACATGCGCGGCGCTCGCGTTCTTCGGTGGCTATGGCTGGCCGTTGCCGTGCTGGCCATCCCCAACGCCCTTGCCTCCCTTCAGGCGAACCGGTGGGAGGTCAGCCGGCCCTGGTATGAGGCCTGGGCCGGGCTCGTCTATCCGATGCTGACGTTGGCGACATTTTGCTGGATCATCTTCACCGGCATGATCATTCGCCGCAGCGCCGATCGTGACGAATGCCGGACCGACGCCATGTCGTTATAGTCGCCCGGTGACCGCGGAGCCGACTTCGATCGTGCGTCCTCGAGTATCCAGATTGGCGACTCTGGCGCCGATTCTGCTGGCTGTCAGTGTCGTTGTGCGACTGGCCTCGACCATGGGCTACTACCTGATCGCAGGCGACGGGTTCTTCGACCTTCACGTGTATGCGCTCGGCGGCGCGGCCCTGAACCAGCCGGGCACGCTGTACGACGTCTTCTACGTCGACCCGCTCAAGGGTGAGCACTTGCCGTTCACCTATCCGACGTTTGCGGCGATGGTCTTCTACCCACTGCACCTGCTGCCGTTCGGTCTGCTCGCATTTCTCTGGCAGGTCGCCCAGATTGCCGCGGTGTACGGCTCGGTGCGCATCAGCCAACGCCTGATGGGCAACGGCGGTAGCGCCAGGACGGCCATGCTCTGGACCGCGATCGCCATCTGGCTGGAACCTACTGGGAGCAACATCCAATCCGGGCAGGTCGGCATCTTCCTGATGCTCGCCGTGCTGTATGCCGCCTACAGTTCGCGCTGGTGGCTTTCCGGGCTGTTGATCGGTGTCGGCGCAGGGGTGAAGCTGACCCCGGCGATCACCGGTCTGTACTTCGTCGGCACCAGGCGCTGGGCCGCTGTGGCGTTCTCGGCCGTGGTCTACTTCGCCACCGTCGCGTTGGCTTACGCCGTGCTGCCCGGTGACACGGGTCGCTACTTCCCTCGTCAAGTGATCCAGGCAGGTCAGACGCTGCCGATCGGATCGTCGTGGAACCAGTCGTGGCTGGGCGGGATTTCCCGGATAGTGGGTCACGACGCGGGTCCGCACGCCCTCGTCATCGGGGCGATTGCGGGCACCGCGATTCTGTCGGTATTCGCCTGGCGGGCGCTGGGTTCCGGTGCGGGCGAACGTGACCGGTTGGGTTCGCTTCTGGTGGTTCAGATGTTCGGGTTGATGGCCTCGCCGGTGTCGTGGATTCATCACTGGGTGTGGGTGGTGCCGCTGTTAATTTGGCTCCGGCACGGGTCGTGGCGCGACGAGCCCGGTGCGCGTGTCCTGGGCTGGAGCTGGCTGGCACTGATGGTGGCCAGCATTCCCAGCCTTTTGTCCCTTGCCCAACCGAACATCTCGGAGATCAGTCGTCCCTGGTATCTGGCATGGGCCGGCCTCGTCTACCTCGTGGCATCGTTGACGACGCTGGTCTGGATCGTCGCAACTGGGCGCCGTGCCTGAGGTCGGCGGGCCTGCCGATCGCCGGCGCCTGCTCGCCCCGCTGGTGCTGGCCGCCAGCGTGGCGGCTCTGCTCGGGGTGACGATCCCCAGCCCGCCCAACCTCGTCGACTTCCGGGTGTACGTGCTCGGCGGGTCCGCCTTGAGTCGCCCCGAGACCTTGTATTCCTTCGCCTACTCGGATCAATCCCCGGACCAGCCGCTACCGTTCGTCTATCCGCCGTTCGCGGCGATCGTGTTCCGCCCGCTGACGGTCTTGCCGGTCGAGCTGGCTGGGCTGCTGTGGCAATTGGCGATGCTGGCTGCGGTGTACGGGATCGTGCGCATCAGTCAACGTCTGGTGGGCGGCGGCACACATCGCTCCGCGATGTTGTGGACCGCGGGTGTGATCTGGCTCGAACCAGTCCGCGTCGCAGTGAATCTCGGGCAGGTGGGCGTCTTTCTGACCCTTGCCGTGTTGTACGCCGTGCTCAGCAACCGGTGGTGGCTATCGGGCCTGCTGATTGGGCTGGCCGCGGGGGTGAAGCTGACGCCGGCGATCGCGGGCCTCTACTTCGTCGGGGTACGGCGGTGGGCCGTCGCCGTCTTCTCGGCGGTCGTCTTCTTCGCCACGGTCGGGCTGTCGTACCTAGTGGTTGGCGATCAGGTGCGGCACTACTTCACCAGGGTGATGGGGGATACCAGCGTCAATCCGGTTGGCATCGCGATCAACCAGTCGTGGCGCGGGGGGATCTCGAGGATCGTTGGCCACGACGCCGGTCACGGTGCGCTGGTGATCGGCGCGATCGTCGCGACGGCGGTGTTGGCACTGTTGGCGTGGCGGGCGGTGGGGGCCGGTGCCGGCCCCCGGGACAGGCTGGGCTCGCTGCTCGTCGTCGAACTGTTCGGCCTTTTGCTGTCACCCATTTCGTGGATTCACCATTGGGTGTGGGTGGTGCCGTTGATCATTTGGCTGCTACGAGGGCCGTGGCGGGATGAGCGGGGCGCTCGCGTTCTCGGGTGGGGTTGGGTGGCGCTGACCTTCCTCAGCGTCCCCAGTCTGCTTGCCTTCGCGGAACCGAGTCTCTGGCAGATCAGCCGGCCGTGGTATTTGGCATGGGCCGGCATGGTTTACGTCGTTGCGACGTTGGTGACGCTGGCGTGGATCGCCGTGACCGGGCGGCAGGTCGCCGCCGCGGGCCCGCTCACGTGACCTTGATCGAGAACCGGCACCTCTCCGGTTTGCCGGCGACGGCGAACCGGTAGTTGCCACGACGCAGCGAATCGGTGGGCGCGGCCATGGGCTCGATGGCGACGATGTCGTCGTTCCCCGGCGCGAACAGTTGCGCCGCGGGATAACCCTTGATGAACCTCACCTCGACGCGTCGATCGCCACCCGAGATGGCGAACACCGAGCCGTCGGGTACCTGATCGAATCCGTCGTCGTACTCGGTGGACTTCAGCGGTTCTGCCGAGCCGGTCCATTCCTCGTGCGACCCGGTCGGGATGCCCCAGTTGTCCACCGGTAGGTGCCGCATGGTTGGCGTCTCCAACAGCCAGTCCGCGCGGGGCGCTCCTGGGAGCCTGAGATACGGGTGGTAGCCGAAACACAGTGGCACGGACGCGGCCGTCGTCGGCATCACTGTGGTCTCGATGGTCAGCGTGCGGTCGGCGAGCGTCACCTGCTGCGTCAGCACGTGGGGGAATGGGAATGACGCGAGCAGCCGCGGCCGTCCGCCGTAGTCGAGGACTGCCGTCACCGAGTTGTCGGAACGGTCCGTGACCAGCCAGCCGGGATAGGCGGCAAGGACCCCGTGGATCGGCACACCGTGCTCGTCGGTCCGAACGCCGCCGGTACCCGGGGTGAGTGTCACGACGGCCCCGTTGATCCCATACTTGCTGGCGCTCAAGCGATTTGCCCACGGATACAGGAGCGGGATGCCCATGGTCTTACCGTTGGTGATGTAGGCGTCCAGGCCACGTCGCTGGCCAAGGAACTCGTCTTCGCCGTCGGCAAGCGACGAGACGACCATGCCTGCCAGCGGTACGACGGTGGCGGTCAACGACGAGGACGGGTCAGTCAGCGTGACGGCTTCGAACTCGGACATTCGGCGATTCTGTCACGCTCAACTGGCGAGTGGATCGTGTTGAATGCTCCGCGGATCGGCGCCCTTGGAGATCAGTGCCGCCTTGGTGGCCTCGACCATCTCCGGCCCGCCGCAGACCAGGATCTGCCGATCGCCCCAGCTTCCGTACTTCGTCACCACGTCGGGGAGCGTGCCGGTCTGACGTACGTGCAGTCCGCGTGGAGGTGCGACGTCCGGATAGTCGGCCGCCCACGGCGGATTGGTGGAGTACTCCGACACCGGGGTCACCGACAGCCACGGGTTGGTCGACGCGACCTGCCACAGGGTCTTCAGGTCGTAGAGGTCGCATGGATACCTGGCGCCGAAGAACAGGTGCACCCGCGGATTCACGGCCGATCGGGTGAGGTCCATGATGATCGACCGCAGGGGCGCGAGACCGGTGCCGCCCGCGACCATCAGCACGTCGCCGCCATTTCGGTCGACGTGCATTGCGCCGTGCGGGTTGGACAGCCGCCACCGGTCGCCGGGCGTCGTCTCGCCGACGATGGCGGTGCTGACCATGCCTCCTGCCACGGAACGCACGTGGAATTCGATGGCGCCGCTGCGGTCGGCCGGGATCGACGGACTCAGGTACCGCCAGCGGCGCGGCCACTGGGGCACCTGCACGGTGACGTACTGACCGGGATGGAAGTACAGCGACCGGTCCAGTTGCAATCGGATCACCGAGACGTCGCGTGTGGTCCTGAGGTGTTCGACGACGGTGCCGTCGACGAAGGGTGGCCCCTTCTCGGCATCGGCCGCCCCGCGCATGATCCCGACGATCAGCTGGACGGCCTGTTCGGCGGCGTCGGCAAGTCGGCCATCCCACTGATCGATGAGGTGGCTGCGCAACGTGGTGATCAGTGCGTTCTGCATGCTGTCGTAATGTCGTTGGCTGACACCGTATTTGCGGTGGTCGCGGCCAAGCTGGGCCAGGAACGCGACGGGTTCCTCGGCGCGCTGTTCGATCAGTTCGCCGAACAGCCACGTCATGGCCTTGGCGAACACGGTGCGCTGCCGGTCCATGTCGGGTGGGAACAGGTCGCTGACCGCGGTGTCGATGGCGAACCATCGGGTGTAGAAGCGTCGGATCAACTCGTCGGAGCCGGCTTCGGGGTCGACCGCCGCACGCAGCACCGTCAGCGCGTCACGGTCGTCGAGTCCCACGCTGTCGGAGTCTAGTTACGTCGCTACACGCCGCGGATGCCCTTGTAGAGGACCATCACGCCAAGGACGACGAGGATGGCTGCGACGAGGGTGGCGTGCTGGGCCTCCATCCATTCCTTGAGTCGGACCAGCGCGTGGTCGAGACGGTCGCCGGACACGACGTACGCCAGGATGGGGAGTACCACCGTCGACGCTGCGATCGCGACGTAGTACACGACGCCGAGGGTGGCGCCGGTTCTACCGAGCCCCTCGGTCCCGATCGCCAAACCCGCTGCGGCGCACATGAACAGCACCTTGGGGTTGACGAACACCAGGACCACGGCAGTGGTGGCGGCCCTGGCCGGGGTGATCTTGGCGAAGCTGCTCATCCACTTCGGCGAGTGCTCCGACCGTTTGCGGGTTGACCACTTGTAGAGACCGAATGCGATCAGCGCCGCGCCCGCCACGATGCGCACCCACGACGCCCACGGCGGCGGCTTGTCCAAACCCCCGCCGAGGAGGCTGGACACCTCGACGAAGATCTGGGTCAACACGGCCAGACCGAACAGCCAACCGATCATGAACGCGAGCCCCGTCGGCCTGGGTCGCGGGGTGGACAGAACCAACACCGCGGGAATGATCGACAGCGGCGACAGCGCCACCACCAGCGCGAGGGGGATCAGTTCGGTCAACACCGCCGTAACGTAGCAAGCCGAGCCGGATAGTTCGCGAACCAGCCATTTTATTGACGTATTCGTGCCTATACTCCGTGACCCGAGTGAGGCAGGAATTCATCCCATGAGCCGTGAAGCGCGCGCCGTCCTCGGGGTGCTCACGGTGATGGCCGGGCTCGTCGCGATCGCGTCGATCCTGACGCCCGCGATCAGCCGGGCCGACACGTGCGTCGACAGCGATGGCCTGCCGCTGCCAATCGAGGCATCGCCGTGCGCGGACGTGCTCACCCAGGAGGCGCGCTGGCTCGTCGCGATCACCTCGGGTGACGTCGCGGGGGTCGAGGCGATTCTCGCGCCGACCTTCCGGCACGTGAATTCCGACGGGCAGCTGCTCGACCGTGGGCAGGAGATCGCCAGCACCGAGCCGTTGCCCTTCACGTTCGTCGCGTCCGACCAGATCGTCGACATCGCGGGTGACACGGCCGTGATTCACGGCGTCAACAACGTCACCAGGGACGGCAGGGTCGTCGATCGCGAACGGTTCACCGACGTGTTCGTTCGGCAGGACGGGTTGTGGATGGCGCTCTCGGCTCAGGAGACCAAGTTATAGGGGAGAACCGCATGCAGCACCGTCGAGCCAGATCAGCGCTCGCGATGGTCGTCATCGTCGCCATGACCGTCATGGGCACCAGTTGTGCTGCGACGCCGAAGGAATCGGTCAATCCGCCCGCAGGCGTGAACGCCGGGGCCGACGGCAAACCGGCCCCCTTCCGCGAGCCGGTGCGGTTGTCGAGCCAGGACGGCGTGCTCGAAGTACGACTGTCGGCGCATCAGGGCACGGTGAACCTCGACACGGTGAAGAAGCCGGTCGACAACTTCCTGATCTTCGGTTTCGATCTGATCAAGGGCACCAGCTCGGACGGCTCGGCCAAGGGCGACAACCTCTATCCCGCACCAACTCTGCACGTCCAACCAGGCGAGAAGTTGATCGTGCACTACGACAACGACCTTCAGGGCCTCACCATCGAGGACTTCTACGACCCGGCCATGACCCCGAAGGGCGGCGAGGTGCCCATCTACCCGCCGCCGCTGGCCGAGGCGCCGCTCAATCTGCACACCCATGGCCTGCACGTCAGCCCGTCGGGCAACGCCGACAACGTGCTGTTGTCGATTCCCGCCGGGATGGGCAACACCTACAGCTACGACGTCCCGAACAACATGCCCAACGGGCTGTACTGGTATCACAGTCACCGCCACACGATGACGACCCAGCAGACCTACGCCGGCTTGGCGGGGCTGCTGGAGATTGGGCGACCGGACGGAAATCTGCCGCTGGTCACTCAGAACAAGATTCCGGTGCGCGACATGGCGATTCAGTACAACTACGTGTTCGACCGCAACGGCAAGGGGCATCAGCTCAACAATCCGACCTGGCCGCAGTGGGTGAGCACGCTCAAGCCGCCCGAGGGTTCCCAGCTGGCCGACGGCACGTACCAGCCGAGCCTGGCCCCGGTGAACATTGCCGACACGACGCAGGGTGCCCGGTACGTCACGCCGTGGTGGTCAGGCCCGTTGTCGCCGAAGAACAACCGCGGCCAGACCCAGTTCATGCCGTCCAACCTGATCGCCTTCGACGGCGGAGGCGCCAAGATAGACGAGGACCCGGCACTGCCGGAGAACCAGCGCGACGTGCAATACACCGTCAACGGTCAGTTCCAGCCCGAGCTGAAGATCAAGCCGGGCCAGACGGAGATCTGGGCGGTGGCCAACATCAGTGACATCTCCTACATGACGCTGCGGCTGACCGAGACCGCGACGGGCAACCACCCGAAGTTCGCCATCGTCGGGCAGGACGGCAACCCGTACACCCAGGTCGGCAAGCCCGTCTACGGTGACGGCACGACGCTCGACATCCCGCCAGGGTCGCGGTACGCCATCGCGGTGACCATGCCCAAGCAAGGCGACCTGGTGCTCGAGTTTCCCCCAGATCCCAAGGCCACCCAGATCACCGATCCCGCTGTGCTGTATACGAACGACGGCACCAAGAACACGCCAGCGGTGCTCGGCAACCTGAGCGTGGATCCCAAGTACATCAGCTACGCCGACGGCTTCTTCGTGTTTCCGACCCAGACGCTGATCCGCGCCACACCGGACGCCGGCGGGCCTGGGCAGACGACTGCCTTCGAACAGGGCCAGAACCTCGGCGCCTATACGTCTTTCGTCGATACGTCGGTCATGACACCGGCGGTCAAACGGGAGATGACCATCACCGATACCATCGGCGGCGACAAGGCCAGCAACAACGATCCCAAGGCCGTCATCTACTTCTTCGAACCCGCCGGGTTCCCGAACGTCCCACTGATCCAGCCCCGCCTCAACTCGGTGGAGGAGTGGAAGATCACCAACCAGAACAACGATGCGCATCCGATGCACATCCACGTCAACGACTTTCAGGTGATGGAGATCGACGACCCGCACAACGGCAAGACGGGAGTGCAACCGTGGGGCCTGGACAACGTCAACGTTCCGGCGCCGGTGTTCAACGACATGCACGTCGTCAGCACACCCGCCACGCTGACCCTGCGCCAGGAGTTCCTGGAGTTCATCGGGACCTACGTGATCCACTGCCACCGGCTCAACCACGAGGACAACGGGTTGATGGCGACCATCAACGTCATCCCCGAGGTGTCCACCTACGCGGTGGCGATACCCGGAAGTAAAGGTAAACCCGCCTCCGTACAGGTGCGAGATGCCAACGGCGACAAGGTCATGCAGACCGTCTTCCCCTTCCCGAACTTCGAGGGCACGCCGACGGTCGCGATGGCCGACGTCAACGGCGACGGCATTCTCGACCTGATCGCCGGCACCGGCAAGGGAGTGTCGCCCGAGGTCGCGGTCTACGACGGCAACAACACCAGGGAGGGGCTGTTCAAGTCGGAGCTCGCCCGCTTTGCGCCCTTCGACGCCGACTTCAAGGGCGGGGTGACCGTCGCGGGCACCGACATCGACGGAAACGCGATGTCCGACAACGTCATCGTCGGATCTGGACCCGGCATGGAATCCCAGGTGAAGGTGTTCTCCTCGACCCTCCCCGGCGAATCGGGCAAGGCGCCCGAGTTGTTCTCCGCGTTCACCCCATACCCGGGATCGGAAACGGGTGTGGCGCTGGCCACCGGCATGGTCGAGTCGGGGTCCGGCCGGGAGAGTGTCGTCACGGCACCCGGCCCAGGTGAGGCGCCGCTGATCAAGACGTTCCGTTACGACCTGT
>NZ_JAVRQA010000446.1:0-13971 GCF_032161845.1 Mycobacterium sp. | reverse complement strand
CGGTGTACGCCTGGGACCGCGTGTTGTGCAGCGCGGGAAGGCGCGGCCTGCAGGTGGCGCTGGCACCCGCGGATCTCGTCCGTCTCACCAAGGCGGTGACCGCCGACATCCTGGCGACGTGACAGTTCTAGGGTGAGGCCATGGCATCTTCTGCTACCTCCTCCCTGGCTGGGCGCACCATGTTCATCTCCGGCGCCAGCCGCGGCATCGGGCTGGCAATCGCCAAGCGTGTCGCCGCCGACGGCGCAAACGTCGCACTGGTCGCCAAGACCGCCGAACCGCACCCAAAACTCGAGGGCACGATCTACACCGCGGCCAAGGAGATCGAGGACGTCGGCGGCCATGCCCTGCCGATCCTCGGCGACGTCCGCGATGGTGAATCAGTGGAATCCGCTGTGGCGCAGGCGGTTGCCCAGTTCGGCGGCATCGACATCTGCGTCAACAACGCGTCGGCCATCAACCTCGGGTCGATCACCGAGGTGCCGCTCAAGAGATTCGACCTGATGAACGGCATCAACGTCCGCGGCACCTACGCGGTGTCGCAGGCCTGCATTCCGCACATGAAGGGTCGCGAAAATCCGCACATCCTCACGTTGTCACCGCCGATCCTGCTCGAGTCGAAGTGGCTCAAACCGACGGCGTACATGATGGCCAAGTACGGCATGACGCTCTGTGGGCTCGGCATGGCCGAGGAACTGCGGGCCGACGGCATCGCCTCGAACACGTTGTGGCCGCGCACCCTGGTGGCCACAGCCGCCGTCAAGAACCTCCTTGGCGGCGACGAGGCGATGGCCCGCGCCCGCAAGCCCGAGGTGTACTCCGACGCGGCGTACGTGATCTTCAACAAGCCGGCCGCCGAGTACACCGGCAATTCGGTGCTGTGCGAGGACGTCCTCTTCGACTCAGGCGTCACGGACCTGTCGGTGTACGACTGCGTGCCCGGCTCTGAACTCGGCGTCGACCTCTGGGTCGAGGCGCCGAATCCGCCCGGCTACACGGGTCCATAGCCGGCGCAGCCGTCGTTAGAGAAGCGTCCCCTGCACGGGCTCCGGCTCGGCGGGTTCGATCAGTTCGGGCCCGTTGTTGCGAACGCTGTTGACCAGCCTGGAGACCTCGCGGATGGCGATGCGGTCCAGGTCGCCGTGGCCCCGCAGCAACCCGTCGTCCATCGGCGCATCCGGATCCAACCAGCGGTCCCAGTCGCGCTCGCTGATGGTCAGCGGCATGCGATCGTGGATGTCGGCGAGCGGACCTGCGGAGTCGGTCGTGATGATGGTGCAGCTCAGGAGCGGCGGCGTGTCCTTGGGCGCATCCTTCGGTCGCCATGTCGACCACAGGCCGCCCATGAACAACGGCTCGCCGTCGGTGCCGTGCATGTAGAACGGGGTTTTCGGGCCCTTCGCTCCGCCCACTTGGGTCCACTCGTACCAGCCGTCCATCGGTATCAGGCACCGCTTGCCCTTGGCGGAGTTGCGAAACGCCCCCGACGTGGTGACCGTCTCGGCCCGGGCGTTGATCAACAGCGGCCCCTTGGTGTCGGGTCCGCCGTCGGCCCCCGTCTTAGCCCACGGTGGGACCAATCCCCACCGCATCAGCCGCACCCGACGGGTCGATTCGTCGTCGGGCTCGGTATGCCTCTTGACCACGGAGCTGATGGTCGTCGTCGGAGCGACGTTGAAGTTCGGTTGTGGCGGCTCCTTCTCGGCCGCCGTCGCCTCGTCGATCGCCTTGATCTTCTCAGCGAGAAGCGCCGGATCGGTCGTCACCGCGAATCGCCCACACATGCATCCCATGGTTGCAGAACTTGCCGACAAGGCAGGATGGACGCCATGGATACGTGGCAGGCACCGTCGACGACGGCGCCCGTACTCGCGGAAGTTGTCGTGCCCGGCTCCAAGTCGCAGACCAACCGCGCGCTTGTGCTCGCCGCGTTGGCCACTCCGCAGGGCACGTCGACTCTGAGCGGTGCGCTGCGCAGTCGCGACACCGACCTGATGATCGGCGCGCTGCGGACCCTCGGAGTGTCGCTGGACGGGGCGGGCACCGAGCTGTCGGTCAGTGGGTCGATCTCGCCGGTGCCGAACGCGCACGTCGACTGCGGCCTGGCGGGGACCGTGCTGCGGTTCGTCCCCGCAATCGCCGCCCTCGGGGACGAGGTCGTCACATTCGACGGCGACGAGCAGGCCCGCTCTCGGCCCATCGCTCCCCTACTCGACGGGTTGCGCGGCCTCGGCGTCCGCCTCGATGGTGATGCGATGCCGTTCCTGGTGCGCGGCGAGGGCGCAGTGGCGGGCGGCACCGTGCACATCGACGCATCGGCGTCGTCGCAATTCGTCTCCGGACTGCTGCTTGCGGGTCCGACGTTCGACGACGGCCTGACCGTCGTGCACACCGGCGATTCCGTACCATCGGCGCCGCACGTGGCGATGACGGTGTCGATGCTGCGCGACGCGGGTGTGCGGGTCGACGACGCCACACCGAACCGGTGGACGGTCCGGCCGGGGCCCGTCGCCGCCCGCCGCTGGGCGATCGAACCCGACCTGTCCAACGCCGTGCCGTTCCTGGCGGCCGCGATCGTGACGGGTGGACGAGTCCGGGTGAAGGGCTGGCCACGGGCGAGCGTTCAGCCCGCCGGCACCATCATCGACCTTCTTCAGCAGATGGGTGCCGTTGTCCATCAATCTGATTCGTACCTCGAGGTCGCCGGCCCCGACCACTACGCAGGCTTCGACGTCGACCTGCGCGACGTCGGCGAGCTGGCGCCGTCGATCGCTGCGCTCGCCGCGCTGGCCGCACCGGATTCGGTGTCACGCCTGCGTGGCATCGCCCACCTGCGCGGCCACGAGACCGACCGCCTGGCTGCGTTGACGGCCGAGATCAACGGGCTCGGCGGCCACTGCGAGGAGACTCGCGACGGCCTGGTGATCACGGCCCGGTCGCTTCACGAGGGGGTGTGGCGTTCCTACGCCGACCATCGGATGGCGACGGCGGGGGCCATCGTCGGATTGCGGGTACCGGGCGTTGGGGTCGAGGACATCGGCACCACTGCCAAGACCCTGCCGGACTTTCCGCGGATGTGGGCCGACATGTTGAGAGCAGCCGCTTGAGACCTGGTGACTACCAAGACGAGTCCGACGTCCGGGTGCGCGCCGGACGTGGCTCGCGGGCGCGGACCAAGACCAGACCAGAGCACGCCGACGCCTCCGAAGCGATGGTCGTCACGGTCGACCGCGGCAGGTGGGGCTGCGCTCTCGACGGAGACCCCGAACGCGTCGTCACGGCAATGCGAGCGCGAGAGCTGGGGCGGACGCCGATCGTGGTCGGTGACGAGGTGGGCATAGTCGGCGACGTCACCGGGCGGCCAGACACCTTGGCGCGGATCATCCGGCGATCAGAGCGTCGAACGGTGTTGCGCCGCACCGCCGACGACACCGACCCGACCGAGCGCGTCGTCGTCGCCAACGCCGACCAACTGTTGATCGTGGTCGCACTCGCCGATCCACCGCCACGAACCGGATTCGTCGAGCGATCGCTGATCGCCGCCTACGTCGGCGGCCTGACGCCGATCCTCTGCCTCACCAAGTCGGACCTCGCCGATCCCGGGCCGTTCGCCGCCGAGTTCGCCGGCCTGGACCTGACGGTCGTCACCGCAGGGCGCACCGACCCGCTCGAGCGGATCACGGAATTGTGCGCAGGCAAGGTGACGGTGTTCCTCGGCCATTCCGGCGTCGGTAAGTCGACACTGGTGAATCGCCTTGTTCCAGAGGCTAATCGGGCGGTCGGTGTCGTGTCGGGCGTCGGTAAGGGCAGACACACCTCGACGCAGTCGGTGGCGCTGCCGCTGGCTGGTTCGGGATGGGTCATCGACACTCCTGGCATCCGGTCGTTCGGATTGGCCCACGTGACGGCGGCCGACATCATGCTCGCGTTCTCCGACCTCGCCGAAGCCATCGAGGACTGCCCGCGCGGCTGTGGCCACCTTGGGCCTCCCGCAGATCCCGAATGCGCCCTCGACGGCTTGACCGGTCACGCCGCCGACCGTGTCGCCGCCACGCGCCGGCTGCTTGCCGCGATGGCCGCGGAGCCCGCCGGAGGCCACGGGCACAATCCGTCGTGAACCCCGTACGGGATTCCGAGCAGTCCGCTAGCGGCTTTGCCTGCCCGCTAACCTATCTGGGTGATGAGCCCGGTGCCCGCAATCGAACTGAACAATGGCGTTAGCATCCCCCAATTCGGGTTCGGTGTTTACAAGGTCGCACCCGATGAGACCGCAGCGGCGATCCGGACCGCCCTGGACGTCGGGTACCGCCACCTCGACACCGCGGCGATGTACCACAACGAGGAGGGCGTCGGCCAAGGCATCCGCGACGCCGGGCTCGAGCGACGCGACGTCTTCATCACCAGCAAGCTCGACAATGGGTTTCACGAACCGGACGCTGCGCGAAGGGCTTTCGACGCGACACTGGCCGCCATCGGATCGGACTACGTCGATCTGTACCTGATCCACTGGCCGTTGCCGACTCGCTACGGCGGCGACTTCGTCTCGACCTGGCGCACGCTCGAGGAGTTCGCCGCCGACGGGCGGGCGCGCAGCATCGGGGTGTCCAACTTCCACGTCCCCCATCTCCAGCGACTGGCCGCCGCCACCGACACCGTGCCCGCCGTCAACCAGGTCGAGGCACACCCCTACTTCACCAACGCCACCGTCCGGGACTACTGCCTGCAGAACGGCATCGCCTTCGAAGCGTGGTCGCCGCTCGCCAGGGGCAAGGTGCTCGACGACCCGGTGGTCGGGCGGATCGCCGAGACGATGGGAAGGTCGCCAGCGCAAGTGGTGCTGCGCTGGCACCTTCAGCGTGGCGACATCGTGTTTCCGAAGTCGGTATCGCCGCAGCGCATCGCCCAGAACTTCGCCGTCTTCGACTTCGAGCTGGGTAGCGCCGACGTGGCGGCGATCGATGCGCTCGACAAGGGCGACGCCGGCCGGGTCGGATCCAACCCCGATACGTTCGACTTCATCGGACGGTGACATTCCCCAGTCGCTGCGCTCCTGTCCTCCGGATCGACGCTGACGGCGGTTTGCACTCGCGCCTCAGTGGGCACGCCTCCAACGGCAGATTGCCAAAGGAGGCGCATACATGACGAACGTACCGACGATCGAACTCAGCAGCGGTGCCCACATCCCGCAGCTCGGCTTCGGCGTCTACCAGATCGATCCCGATGAGACGGCGGGGGCCGTCAAGACCGCCCTCGACGTCGGCTACCGGCACATCGACACCGCCGAGATGTATCAGAACGAGGCGGGCGTCGGCCAGGGCATCCGCGATTCCGGTGTGGACCGCGCCGACGTCTTCGTTACCAGCAAGCTCAACAACGGGTTTCACGAGCCCGATGCCGCGAGAATGGCCTTCGACGAGACGCTGACCAAGCTCGACTTCGACTACGTCGATCTGTTCCTCATCCACTGGCCGCTGCCCACGCTTTACGGCGGCGACTTCGTCTCGACGTGGCAGGTGCTCGAGGAATTCAGGCGGGACGGCCGGGCCCGCAGCATCGGCGTGTCGAACTTCCAGGTCGGGCATCTCGAGCGGCTGGCCCGTGAGACCGACACGGTGCCCGCGGTGAATCAGATCGAGGTGCACCCGTACTTCGTCAACGAGGAGGTCCGCGCCTACTGCGCCGAGAACGAGATCGCCGTCGAGGCGTGGTCGCCGATCGCACAGGGCAAGGTCCTCGACGATCCCGTCGTCACCGAGATCGCCGAACGGGAGGGCAGGTCACCGGCACAGGTCGTGCTGCGCTGGCACATCCAGCGCGGCGACATCGTCTTCCCGAAGTCGGTGACGCCCAAGCGGATCGAGGAGAACTACGCGCTGTTCGACTTCGAACTGAGCGAACACGACGTCGATGAGCTGACCGCCCTTGACAAGGGTGAGGACGGTCGGACCGGTCCCAATCCCGACACGTTCGACTACATCCCCGACTGATCCCATTCAGATAGCGCTCACGGCGAGACCTTCTCGAAGGTTCTCGCCGTGAGTGCTATGTCAACGTGTCAGCGTGCCCGCTTTGCGCGGGTCTTGGCGCGCACCGCTGCGATCGACGACTTCAGGCCGCGGCGTTGCTCGGGTGCGAGCTCGTCGAACATCCGCTCGCTGCGGGTCTCGGGCGCATCGTCGCGGGTGTCGCGCAGATACTTGTCCGGCAGCGACAGCTTGGCGATGGTCCGCCACGTCTTGCCGTACTGAACCGCGAAATTGCCCGTCGTGTAGGGCAAGTCGTACTTCTCGCAGATCTGACGGACGCGAATGCTGATCTCGTGCAAGCGATTGCTCGGCAGGTCCGGATACAGATGGTGCTCGATCTGGTTGCTCAGATTGCCACTCATGAACCGAAGCGCGGGCCCGCCCTCGAAGTTGGCACTGCCCAACATCTGTCGCAGGTACCACTGTCCCTTGCTCTCGCCGACCATGTCGGTTTTGGTGAACTTCTCCGCGCCATCGGGGAAGTGGCCGCAGAAGATCACCGCGTTGGCCCACACGTTGCGGATGACGTTCGCGATCGCGTTGGCCTTGAGCGTCGAGGTGAACGTGGCGCCCGGCGACAGCGACGTCAGCGCGGGGTAGGCCACGTAGTCCTTCACCAACTGTTGGCCGGCCTTGATGCCGAACTCCTTCACCCGGGTCAACGTGACCTTGCGGTCATCGCCGCCCTTGGCGATCTTGCCGAGTTCGAGGTGCTGAAGTCCGACGCCCCATTCGAAGCCGATGGCCAGAAGGGTGTTGAACAGCAGGTTGCCGTAGAGGTTGAACGGCTTCCACTTCGCGTCGCGGGTGACGCGGATGACGCCGTAGCCGACGTCGTCGTCCATCCCGAGGATGTTCGTGTACTTGTGGTGCATGAAGTTGTGGGTGAACCGCCAGTGCTTGGACGCCCCGCTCATGTCCCACTCCCACGTCGAGGAGTGAATCTCGGGGTCGTTCATCCAGTCCCACTGGCCGTGCATGACGTTGTGGCCGATCTCCATGTTCTCGATGATCTTGGCCACGCCGAGGGTCACCGTGCCTGCCCACCACGCCGAACGTCGGGAGCCGGCCGCCAACATGACGCGCCCGGCGACCTCGAGGGCGCGCTGCGAGGCGATGGTCCGGCGGATGTACTTGGAGTCGCGTTCGCCGCGAGAGTCTTCGATGTCCAGGCGGATCGCGTCCAGCTCGTGGGCCAGATTTTCGATGTCCGCTTCGGTCAGGTGCGCGAATGCCGGTACGTCTGTAATTGCCATCGTTCAGCCTCCTATCAACTGCCTACGATAGCGTAACCTACGACTCCGTAGGTTACTAGCCAGTAAACCCTATACGTCCAGTACGCAATCGCCAGAAGCTGCGGAAATGCAGGTCTGCACTCGGCTGCCCGGTTCGTGCTCGACGCCCGTCCGCAGGTCTCGAACGTGCCCTTCGACCAGTCCGACGACGCAAGACTGGCAGATGCCCATCCGGCAGCCGAAGGGCATCCGAATCCCCACCTCTTCGCCCGCGTCCATCAGGGACGTCGCGGCGTCGGCCTCGACGGTTCGGCCGCTGCGCTCGAACGTGACGGTGCCGCCGGTACCGTGCGCGGCGGCGCGCGACGCGGCAAAACGCTCCAGATGCAGGCGGTCGCCGATGCCGTCGGACGCCCAGACGCGGTGCGCATCGTCGAGCATGCCCGCGGGGCCACACGCCCACGTCTGACGCTCCTGCCAGTCCGGCACGGATTCCGCCAGCCTGGACAGATCGAGCCGTCCCTCGGTCCGCGTCGATCGGACGGTCAGGCGGTAACCCGCGTGCGACTCGTGCAGTCGCGCCAGTTCTCCCCCGAACATCACGTCGGATTCGGTGGGCGCCGAGTGCACGTGAACGACGTCGCCGACCTGATCGCGGCGCGCCAGCGTTCGCAGCATCGACATGACCGGCGTGATGCCCGACCCCGCAGTGAGGAACAACACCGACGCGGGCGCCGGATCCGGCATGACGAAGTTGCCCTGCGGGGCCGCCAGCCGCACGATCGTCCCCGGCGTCACACCCGCCACCAGGTGGCTGGACAGGAAACCCTCGGGCATTGCCTTGACGGTGATGGTGATCAACTTGTCGCGAGTGACGGGGGTCGACGTCAGCGAGTACGAACGCCAGCGCCACCGACCGTTCATCAGAACGCCGATGCCGACGTACTGACCGGGCTCGTAGTCGAAGTGAAATCCCCACCCCGGCTTGATCACCAGCGTTGCAGAGTCGACGGTTTCGCGACGCACCTCGACCACGCGACCGCGCAACTCGCGCGCCGACCACAGCGGGTTGGCCAGCTTCAGATAGTCGTCGGGCAGCAGTGGCGTGGTGATCCGTCCGGCAATCGAACGCAGTGCCTGCCAGCCAGGATTCGTCTTGACGCCCTTGGCCGTCGGGCGGATCGTGTCAGCCACATTGGCCGAAACCTTGATCTCGTGCTTGGCCATCTCGGCTCCTGCTCACCTTGCCTCAAGACCGCGAAACGACTCGCGGGCAATAACCTACGGTACCGTAACTTACGTTGCCGTATCCAGCCTCAGAGCAGCTCCAACAGAAAGGGCAGCTCCTGGGTGGCGTACCAGGCGAGGTCGTGATCCTGCGCATCGCCAACGGTCAGTTCCGCGTCCTCGTCGCCGATGTCGGCCAGGTCGACGACCTCGATCGCGGCCTTGACGTCGGGCTCCGCCGCCGCGTTGTCCAGGTAGGCGGCGATCACGTCGCCCATGCCGATCGGACCCGAGAGCCTCACGACGGCGTCGTCGAGATCGGGACGGAGGGCCGCCCCCTCGACGTCGACGACGAGCACCGCGCGCCGCAGCGGCAACTCGCTGGGGCCTTCGGCGGCCAGCAGCCGCAGGGATGCCAGAGCGGCCTCACGCAGCGCCACCTCGGCGAGTTCGTCGTCGTCGCCCTCGGCGTAGGACTCCCGCAGCGTCGGGGTGACCGCGAACGCCGTCCCACTCAGGGCGTGCATGGACTGATCGGCGACGAGCCGCTGCAGCATGGCAACGGTCGCTGGGATGTAGACACGCACCAGGCGAGACTAGCGGCCCTGCTCGCGGTCCCCCGTCAACGTCGCGACGTGATCGTCGACGTAGGTCGTCAACGAACGCGGCGGACGCTCGTAGGAATTGCTCAGGATGGGCCGGTCCGGCAGGTGCACCTTCGGGAGTTCGACCTCGTGGTAGTCGATGGTCGACAACAGGTGGCTCATCATGTTCAGCCTGGCGTGCTTCTTGACGTCGGACTCCACGACGTACCAAGGACTCTGCGGAACGTCGGTGTGGATCATCATCTGATCCTTCGCCCGCGAGTAATCCTCCCAGCGGTACACCGACTCCAGGTCCATCGGACTCAGCTTCCACTGCCGGACCGGATCGTTGCGCCGCGACTAGAACCGACGTAACTGCTCGTCGTCGGACACCGAGAACCAGTACTTGCGAAGCAGGATTCCGTCCTCGAGGAGCATCTGCTCGAAGACCGGCGTCTGCCGCAGGAACAACGAATGTTCTTGCGGTGTACAGAATCCCATGACCTGCTCGACACCGGCTCGGTTGTACCAGGAGCGGTCGAAGAGCACCATCTCGCCCTTGGCGGGCAGCTGCGCGACGTAGCGTTGGTAGTACCACTGGCCACGCTCCCGGTCGTTCGGCGCGGGCAGCGCCGCGATTCTCGCGACCCGGGGGCTGAGGTACTCGGTGATGCGCTTGATGGTGCCGCCCTTGCCCGCGGCGTCACGGCCTTCGAAGACGACGGCGATACGGGCGCCGGTATGGCGCACCCACTCCTGAAGTTTCACGAATTCCGTTTGGAGACGGAATAGTTCCGCCTCGTAGACGGCGTTGGGAATCCTGGACTTCTTATTCGAGTTCTTCGCAGACTTGCCCTTGCTCATCGCCGAATCGTAGTGGGAGACGACTTACTGCGCTGCCTCGAGCAACTCGTCGAGCGACTCGCGCAGCAGGGTGGGCATCATGTCGACATCGCTCATCGCATCACGGTCGGCGTTGATACCGAAATACAGCATCCCGTTGTAGGAGGTGACGCCGATCGCGAGTACCTGCTTGTTCAGCAGTGGCGGCACGGAGTAGGTCTCCAACAACTTGGTGCCCGCGACGTACATCTGATTCTGCGCGCCAGGGACGTTGGTGATCAGAAGGTTGAACTGCCGCGCCGAGAAGCTGGTGGCAACGCGAGTACCCATGGCGTGCAACGTCGGTGGCGCAAAACCCGAGAGTGTGACGATGGTCCGCGCGTCGACGAGGCTGGCCGCGGTCGAATGCGATTCAGTCGCATGGGCGATCTGCGATAGCCGCACCACGGCGTTGCCCTCACCGGTCGGCAGGTCGATCAGGAAGGGCGACACCTCACTGATCGCCTGGCCCGGCCCCGTCGCATCGAGTTCGGCTTCGGGGTACACCGACATGGGCACCATCGCCCGGATCGTCGACGTCGAGGTGACCGGCTCGCCCCGCGACAGCAGCCAATTGCGCAGCGCTCCGGCGATCACCGCGAGGATGACGTCGTTGACGTCGCAGTCGTACCTTGCTCGCAGCCTGCGGTAGTCCTCCAATTGATGCGACGCGACGGTGAAGCGGCGGTTGCGCGACACCGTGGTGTTGAGCGGGCTGCTCGGAGCGGTACCGCGGGCCAACGTCTTCGCGACGTCGGCGAACCGGCGGCCGGCGTCGACCAATTGGCCGGTGTTGGTGGCCATGTCGGTGACGGCGGACCGGACTGCTGCGAGTTGACTGCCGGGCTTGGCGACGAAATGGCCGACGGCGTTGAGTACCAGGCTGGCATCGCTCGGTTCCCGCGCCGGAATCCAGATGTCCTCGCCGAACTCCGGCGGCTTCTGGGTGCGGTCGGCGATGACGTGCCCGATTTCCAGCGCGGTCATCCCGTTGACGAGTGCCTGGTGCGACTTGGTGTAGATCGCGATGCGGTTCTTGGCCAGACCCTCGACGAGGTACATCTCCCACAGCGGGCGGGACTTGTCCAGCGGCCGTGATCCGAGCCTCGCGATGAGGTCGTGCAGTTGCGCGTCGCTGCCCGGTGACGGCAGCGCGGAGCGGCGAATGTGATAGGTGATGTCGAACTCGCGGTCGTCGATCCACACCGGTCGGGCCAACCCGAGGCCGACCTCGCGCACCTTCTGCCGGTACCTCGGGATCTGGGGCAACCTCTGCTCGACGGTCTCGAGCAGCGTCTCGTAACTGAGCCCGTTGCGCGGCTTGCGCAGAATCGACAGCGACCCAACGTACATCGGCGTCGAGGTGTTCTCGAGGTGGAAGAAGGACGCGTCGGGTGCCGACAGCCTCGTCACCATGACCGCGCGACCCTCCTCTCGCTCGACGTCTGAACCCCGTCACGGTAACCGGCCAAACCGGGGTGCCGCATTACGGGTGCACGAGGGTGTCGCCCGATCGTGGGATCATGAATGCGTCTGCGACTCTCCAGCAGATGTCGTCCATTCGCCTCGACCGCTGGAGAGCAGCCGTGACCGCAGCACGCATCCCGACCCGCCGCACCTCGTTCACCTCGCCGGTCGTCGACTACGAACCGCCACCGGTCGCCGCCCTTCCGGTCGGTCCGTGCCCGTCGCCGCGGGGGTCGAGGCCTGCAGCACTGCACCGCCACCCCTCCAGGCCGTTGCGACCGGTGCCTGCTGCGCGGCCACTCCCCGGCGAGCCGGCTCCACCGCGGGCGGCCGCCGTATTCGCCGACACCGCCCTTCGCCGAATTCTGGAAGTCACCGACCGGCGCCGACCGGTGGCGCAGCTGCGGCCGCTCATCGCCCCGGCGCTGTTCGACGCCATGGTCGCCTTGACCAAGACACGCTCCCGCGACGGAGCCGCCGTCCTGCGACGGGTACGGCTGAGATCCGCCGAGGTGCTCGACGACGACGCCGGCGAGGTGAGAGCCGCCGAGGTGTTCGCCACCTACTCGCGTGGCCGCCGGGTCCGCGCCATCGCAGGCCGCGTCGAACTGGTGAACGGGCGCTGGACGATCGTCGCGCTTCAGGTCGGCTGACTAGCCTCGGCGCGCCTTGGGGCCACCCCGGCTTTGGCGACGCGCAGCTTCACGCCGCTCGCGCCGAGTTCCGCCGGCGGGCGCCGCATTGTTGCCGCCGCCATCGCGCTGCACTTTGGCCGAGCCGTCCTCGGATGGCCCGGAATACGTCATCGGTCGCGACTGCTCGTCGTCGATGCCCTTGACGCGCAATGCGGCGGGTGCCTGCCTGGGCCGTTCCTCGGTCGCCACGGCGCCCTCGTCGTCGTCGACGTCGGCGTCCACCTGGCGCGCCCTCGCAGCCGCGTTGGCGGCGTCAGCGGCGAACTGGGCCAGGTTCGGCGGCGCCGCGGTGGCGCCCACCTGCGATGCGGGCGTCGGCGTCGCCTGGACCTGGGCATTGAACAGCAGACCGACCGATTCCTCCTTCAGCCCGTCGAGCATGCCCATGAACATGTCGTAGCCCTCGCGCTGGTACTCGACGAGCGGGTCGCGCTGGGCCATGGCACGCAGGCCGATGCCCTCCTTGAGGTAGTCCATCTCGTAGAGGTGTTCGCGCCACTTGCGGTCGATCGTCGTGAGCAGCACGCTGCGCTCGAGCTGACGCATGGCACCCTCGCCGCCGATCGCGGTCAGCTCGGCCTCGCGCACCGCATAGGCGCGCCGGGCGTCCTCCAGGAGCGCCTCGCGCAGCTCGTCGCTGGTGAGCTCGCCAGGTTCGCCGACCGCGCCGGAGTCGATGAGATCGTGGTGGTCGATGCCGACCGGGTAGAGCAACTTGAGCGCGTCCCACAGGGCACCGAGGTCCCAGTCCTCCGAGTAGCCCTCCGAGGTGGCACCGGTCACGTACGCGGTGACGACGTCTTCGACCATCTGCTTGGCCTGGTCCTGGACGCTCTCGCCCTCGAGGATCAGCCGGCGTTCGGCGTAGACGACCTTGCGCTGCTGGTTCATCACCTCGTCGTACTTGAGGACGTTCTTGCGGACCTCGAAGTTCTGCTGCTCGACCTGCGTCTGGGCGCTCTTGATGGCCCTGGTGACCATCTTGGCCTCGATGGGCACGTCCTCGGGCAGGTTGAGGCGCGTGAGCAGCGACTCCAGCGTGGCTCCGTTGAAGCGCCGCATCAGCTCGTCACCGAGCGACAGGTAGAACCGCGACTCGCCCGGATCGCCCTGGCGGCCGGAGCGGCCGCGCAGCTGGTTGTCGATGCGGCGCGACTCGTGGCGCTCGGTGCCAAGCACGTAGAGGCCGCCGATCTCGATCACTTCCTTGGCCTCGGCGTCAGCCTCGGCCTTGACCTGAGCGAGCGCGTCGTCCCACGCGGCTTCGTAGTCCTCGGGCGTCTCGACGGGATCGAGACCGCGATCCCGCAGTCGCTTGTCGGCGAGGAAGTCGACGTTGCCGCCGAGCACGATGTCGGTGCCGCGGCCGGCCATGTTGGTGGCGACGGTGATGGCGTTGCGCCGACCTGCCTCCGCGATGATGTTCGCCTCTTGCTCGTGGTACTTCGCGTTCAACACGTTGTGCGGGATGCGGCGCTTGGTGAACTGCTTGGACAGGTACTCGGAGCGCTCGACGCTGGTGGTGCCGATGAGGACCGGCTGCCCCTTCTCGAAGCGCTCGCCGACGTCGTCGACGACGGCGATGTACTTGGCTTCCTCGGTCTTGTAGATCAGGTCGGACTGGTCGGTGCGGACCATTTCCTTGTTCGTCGGGATCGGAACCACGCCGAGCTTGTAGATCTCGTGCAGCTCGGCTGCCTCGGTCTGGGCGGTACCGGTCATACCGGCGAGCTTGTCGTAGAGCCGGAAGTAGTTCTGCAGCGTGATGGTGGCCAGCGTCTGGTTCTCGGCCTTGATCTCGACCCGTTCCTTGGCCTCGATGGCCTGGTGCATGCCCTCGTTGTAGCGGCGTCCG
>NZ_JAVRQA010000445.1:0-3855 GCF_032161845.1 Mycobacterium sp. | reverse complement strand
GTTCAGATAGCCGGTCGACAGGGTGCTGATCGCCTTGCCGCCCACGGCCATTCGGGCGAATTCCATGATCTTGAACATCTGCACGATGCCCTGGTGGGTGTCGCCCACCAGGTAGCCGACCGCCGGCTTGCCGTGCTGACCGAACGTCAGCTCACACGTCGCCGACGCCGCAAGACCCATCTTGTGCTCGAGGCCGGTCACGAAGACGCCGTTGCGTTCCCCCGGCGCCGCCGTCTCGGGATCGGGCATGAACTTCGGCACCAGGAACAGACTGAGCCCCCTGGTGCCGGGTGCCGCCCCAACGGGCCGCGCCAACACCAGATGGGCGATGTTCTCGAACAGGTCGTCGCAGTCACCGGAGGTGATGAATCGCTTCACCCCGTCGAGGTGCCAGGTACCGTCCGGCTGCTCGACGGCCTTCGTTCGGCCTGCACCGACGTCGGAGCCTGCATCGGGCTCGGTGAGCACCATGGTGGCGCCCCAGTTGCGCTCGACCCCGAGTGCGGCCCAATGCTTCTGTTGTTCGTTGCCTACGTTGAAGAGGACGTCCATCATCGGCGGGCCGTCGAGGTAGAAGAAGGCCGCCGGTAGACCGCCGAAGAGGAACTCGTTGATCGCCCACTTGACCATCGCAGGCGCGGGCACGCCGCCGATCCCCTCGGAAAGGCCGATGCGCGTCCACTCGCCCCGCTGCCACCCCAGCACCGACTTCTTGAACGCCTCCGGAAGCGTCACCGAATGGGTCTCCGGGTCGAACGTCGGCGGATTTCGGTCGCTCTCCTCGAACGACGCGGCCAGTGGGCCCTGCGCTTGTCGCGCGGCCTCATCCAGCATGCTGCGGACGTCGTCCGGTTCCAGATTGCCGAACTGACCAGTGGCAAGGACCTTTTCGAGGTCGAGCACTTCGAAGAGGTTGAACGCCAGATCTCGGACGTTGGCCTTGTAGTGGCTCACGATGGCTAGAAGGCGCCCTCGTCGAGGTCCATCGTGGTCAGGTCGACCGATTCGATGATCCTGCGTTCGGCACTGAGTCGCGGCAGCACGTTCTTGGCGAAGAACCTTGCGGCGGTGATCTTTCCAGCGTAGAAGTCGCGGTCGCGGTCGGCGGTTTCGCCGTCGAGTGCCTCGATGGCGATCTCGGCACCCCGCAGCAGCATCCACCCGATGAAGAGATCGCCGACGGCAATCAGGAACGACACCGAACCCAGTCCCACCCGATACAGATCGCGGGAGTTTTGCTGGGACGCGATCAGATAGCCGGTCATGGTCCCGACCATCGACTGGACGTCGGCCAACGCGGTGGCCAGCCGCTCACGGCAGTCGGCGAGTTCGGGTCTTGCCGAATCGGCGTCGAGGAACGCCTGGATCTGACCTGCCACGTGCGCCAGCGCACCGCCCTGATCGCGGGCGATCTTGCGGAAGAAGAAGTCCTGCGCCTGGATGGCCGTGGTGCCCTCGTAGAGCGAGTCGATCTTGGCATCGCGGATGTACTGCTCGATCGGATAGTCCTGCAGAAATCCTGAGCCACCGAAGGTCTGCAGGGACTCGGTCAACGTCTGGTAGGCCCGTTCGGATCCGACACCCTTCACGATCGGCAGCAGCAGATCGTTGACGCGATTGGCCAGTGGACCATCCGCACCTGACACGATGTTCGCCGCCGAGACGTCCTGATGCGCCGCGGTGTACAGATAGAGCGCCCGCAAACCCTCTGCGTACGCCTTCTGCATCATCAACGCCCGCCGGACGTCGGGGTGATGCAGGATGCTGACGCGTGGCGCCGCCTTGTCGGTCATCTGCGTCAGGTCGGCACCCTGAATGCGGGTCTTGGCATAGTCGAGCGCGTTCAGGTACCCGGTCGAGAGCGTGCTGATCGCCTTGGTGCCCACCATCATTCGCGCATACTCAATGATCTTGAACATCTGGGCGATGCCGTTGTGACTGTCGCCGACCAGCCACCCGACCGCGGGCGTTCCGTGCTGACCGAAGGTCAGCTCACACGTCGCGGACGCCTTGAGCCCCATCTTGTGCTCGACTCCGGTGACGTACACGCCGTTGCGTTCGCCCGGCGCACCCGTCTCCGGATCGGGAATGAGCTTGGGCACCAGGAACAACGACAGACCCTTGGTACCGGGGCCAGCACCCTCCGGCCTGGCGAGCACCATGTGGAGGATGTTCTCGAAGAGGTCGTCGGAGTCGCCGCTGGTGATGAAGCGCTTCACCCCGTCGAGGTGCCACGTGCCGTCGGGCTGCTCGACCGCCTTGGTGCGCCCAGCGCCCACGTCGGAACCCGCATCGGGCTCGGTGAGCACCATGGTGGCACCCCAGTTGCGCTCGACGGCCAATGCGGCCCAATGCTTCTGCTGCTCGTTGCCTTCGTCGAAGAGGATGTCGGCCAGAACCGGGCCTGCGAGGTACATGAACGCGGCCGGCTGGGCCCCGAGCGGAAACTCGTTGATCGCCCACGACAGCATCGACGGTGCGGGCACGCCTCCGACATCCTCGGAGAGCCCGATCCGGAACCACTCACCCTGCTGCCACGCCTTGAACGACTTCTTGAACGCCTCGGGAAGTGTCACCGCGTGGGTGTCCGGGTCGAAAGTCGGTGGATGGCGGTCGGACTCGGCGAAGGATTCGGCCAGTGGTCCTTCGGCCAGCCGGGCGGCCTCGCTGAGCATCTCGCGGATCGACGCCGCGTCGAGATCTCCGAACTCGCCGCCGGCGAGCACCTTCTCGAGTTGAAGTACCTCGAAGAGGTTGAACTCGAGGTCGCGCACATTGCTCTTGTAGTGACCCACGTCTGGCGCCTTTCGCGATCGAACTGCGCCATGCAGCGTAGTCCGATTACGTCTCAGCAGCCACGAAACCGAGCGGGCCTACGTTCGAGGAAGGACTGCACCCCCTCGGCCGCGTCCGCCGTGCCGAACAGGCGCGTCACCTCGGGACGGAGCGCGGCGATCGCGGCGACGTCACCCTCGGCGAGGGCTAGCTGCGCCGACGCCAACGTGGCCCGTACTCCCAGGGGCGCCGCCCGGTCCGCAATGGTGTGGGCGATCTCCCTGGCCCTCGCCGCCGCGGCGGCTGCGTCTGGCGCAACCTCCTGCACGAGACCGATTCGGTGCGCTTCGGCCGCGTCGAATTCGTCACCGGTGAGCAGCCACCGCATGCCATTTCCCCATCCGGTCTGGCGCGGGAACCGAATCGTCGCTCCCCCGAATGGATAGATGCCGCGCAACACCTCGATCTGCGCGAAGCGGGTGTCCGCGGCCGCGATGCGGATGTCGGCCGCGAGCAGGAGTTCGATGCCGAGCGTGAGACAACGGCCGTGGGCGGCTGCGACGACCGGTTTGGTCCACTCGCCATCGAGGCGCCACGGATCGCGACCGTCCGCAGGCATGGGGTCGCGCCCGTCAGTGAGGTACGGGGCCACGTCCGCGAGGTCGAGACCCGCGGTGAAGTGCTCGCCGTGCGCGACCAAAACGCCTGCCCGCAGCTCATCGTCGGCCTCCAGCAGTGCGTAGGCACGGGAGAGGTCGGCCAGCATGGCGACGTTGAAGGCATTGCGTTTTTCGGGGCGGTCGAGCCCCATGACCAGCACATTTCCGTCACGTTCGAGCGTGATGGTGTCCAGCGTCAGGTCCGGAGCGACAGTCTTTGCGGTCGTCACAGTCGCAGTGAACTCCATTTCGCCGAATTATGCAATAGTCCATAATTAGGGGCCGTGGGCGAAAGCCTGCCTGCAGCCGTCGACTCGTTCAACTGCCGTTCAGCACCGCCGACGTGTGACGGGGAATACATTAGTTGGCTAGCTGTGTTACATAATTTATGCTCGGAGACATAGCTAGGGAGGGCCCCATG
>NZ_JAVRQA010000444.1:0-13538 GCF_032161845.1 Mycobacterium sp. | reverse complement strand
GTCACCTGGCCGCGCTGGCCGGGCTGACCGCAGGGGACCCCGAAATGCAGCGTGATCTCCCCGAGGGCTCCGACACGTCGGTCGACGCCGTCGTCGGCATCTACGGTCGCTACGACTGGGAGGACCGCTCCACCGTTGAGCGGGCCCGCTTCGTCGACTTCTTGGAGCGTGTGGTGGTGAAGCGCAAGATCGCCAGACACCCGGAGATCTTCCGCAAGGCCTCGCCGATCGCCCGCACGCATGGCGGTGCGCCGCCGTTCCTGGTGATCCACGGCAGCGGTGACACGGTCATTCCGGTGCAGCAGGCGAGGGACTTCGTCGAGAATTTGCGCAGCGTGTCCCGCTCGGTCGTCGGTTACGTGGAGCTGCCAGGAGCAGGACACGGCTTCGACATGACCGATGGGGCCCGCACCGGGTCGATGGCCACGGCAATCGGCTTGTTCCTCAACGAAGTTCACCGAAACCAGACGATGGCCGGGGCAAAGCAGGTTATATAGCCGCGTGAAGAGGCTCAGCGGGTGGGACGCGGTACTTCTGTACAGCGAAACGCCGACCGTGCACATGCACACGCTGAAACTGGCGGTCATCGCGCTCGACGAATTGAAGGGCCGCGCGTTCGGGGTCGAGGACTTCCGCAAGGTCATCCACGGCAGGCTCTACAAGCTGGACCCGTTCCGCTACGAGTTGGTCGACATCCCGTGGAAGTTCCACCATCCGATGTGGCGGGAGAACTGCGAGGTCGACCTCGAATACCACATTCGTCCTCATCGGCTGGATAGCCCTGGCGGACGGCGTGAGCTCGACGATGCGGTCGGCAAGATCGCCAGTACCCCGTTGGATCGCAGCAAGCCGCTCTGGGAGATGTACTTCATCGAGGGTCTCGCCAACGGCAGGATCGCCGTGCTCGGCAAGATCCACCACGCGCTGGCCGACGGCGTGGCGTCGGCCAACTTGATGGCGCGCGGGATGGATCTCCAGACTGGCCCCGACGATCGAGACTCCTACGCCACCGATCCCGCGCCCACCAAGTCGGAGTTGGTGCGGACGGCCTTCGGCGATCACGTACGTCAGATCGGCCGGCTACCCGGCGTAATGCGCTATACCGCACAGGGTTTGAGCAGGGTGCGAAAGAGCTCCTACAAGCTGGGCCCGGAACTGACACGGCCGTTCACTCCGCCGCCCAGTTTCATGAACCACATGGTCGACGGCACGCGCAAGTTCGCGACGGCCACGCTGGCACTCGCCGACGTCAAGGAAACCGGCAAGCAGCTGGGGGTCACCATCAACGACATGGTGCTGGCCATCTCGGCGGGGGCGCTTCGCCAGCTCCTGAAGAAGTACGACGGACACGCGGATCACCCGCTGTTGGCTTCCGTCCCAGTGAGTTTCGACTTCTCCCGCGATCGCATCTCGGGAAACTACTTCACCGGGGTCATGATGACGCTTCCCGTGGAGATGGACGATCCGCTCGAGCGCGTGCAGGCAGTACACGACGCCGCGGTGTCGGCCAAGGAGACGCACCACCTGATGGGGCCCGAGCTGGTGAGTCGGTGGTCGGCCTACTTCCCGCCGGCGCCGGCCGAGGCACTGTTCCGCTGGCTGGCCAACAAGGACGGGCAGAACAAGGTGCTCAACCTACCCATCTCCAATGTGCCTGGCCCTCGCGAGCACGGCCGAGTGGGCGGCGCGCTTGTCACCGAGATCTACTCCGTTGGTCCGCTGACCACGGGCAGTGGGCTCAACATCACGGTGTGGAGCTACGTCGATCAGCTCAACATTTCGGTGTTGTCCGATGGCGCCACGCTCGAGGATGCGCACGAACTGACCGCCGCGATGGTCCAGGCATTCATCGAGATACGCCGTGCTGCGGGGCTTTCCGAGGAGCTCACCGTCGTCGAAGGCACGATGGCCCCGTAGGCGAGCACTGGCTCGTCAGTTCAGTATCGGCTGGTCGCCAAGGTATCGACACGGTCACGGATGAATACCAAGCCATCACTCGATAATCACAACAGCCCCGTCAGTCACTATCGTCACAGCTGAAGTTGCTGACGTCACTGCGACGTCCTCCGTGAAAGGTGTGACATGTCGCCGCGTCGTCGAACCGCATCCGCATCGATGGCAACGGCGGCCGTGATCGGGCTCTGTGCTGTCGTCGGCGTCGCGCCACCGGCCAACGCCGAACCCTGCGAGGGTGCGGCCGCGGCCGCCCAGCCGCTGCCTGGTCAGGCGTTCCAGATCCCCAGCCCGTCCGGCATCTCACCGTTCAACCGTCCGATCGGACACAAACCCGTCGGTGCGAACGACGCTGCCCCACTTCCCAAACTGGGCCTGTTGCCCGCCCTGCTCAAGGCACTGACTCCACCCGCAGCACCGGTGCAGCAGCAGGCGGCGGTGGTGCCGTCACCACGTCCCGGCGGCGCGGCCACCCAACAGCCGCCGGTTGTAGCCCAACCGGCACCAGCGCCGGCAGCGGCTGCGGTGCCGTCCGGTCCGCCGGGCACCTCGCTCGTCGGATGGGTGACCGGACCCGACAGCCCCAACGACACCATCAAGCGGTTCGCCATCACCGGGACCGACCTCGGAATCATGTGGGACAACGGCGATCCCGCCAACAACCAGGTGCTGATGGCCTTCGGCGACACGAACGGTTACTGCGGGATCCCCGGTAAGCAGTGGCGGTACAACGCGCTGTTCCGCAGCCAGGACCGGTCGCTGGCCAAGACGGTCGCCGTGCCCAATGGCGTTGTCGCCAACAAGTATTCGGGCTCCCCGGTATGGCGGCCGGGCATCTCCAAGCAGATCGTCAACACGATCGGGAAGGCGCCGCAGGAGACGGGCATCATTCCGACCGCGGGCGTCGCGGTGGGGCGAAACCAGTACCTCAACTTCATGTCCATCAAGAGCTGGGACGCCAACGGCGCCTGGTCGACGAACTACTCGGCGATTGCGATGTCGCCCGACAACGGCGAGACGTGGGGCGTCTACCCTGGCACCGTCCGCACGCCGGGAGCTGGCAACGAGAACTTCCAGATGGGGGCGTTCCTCAAGGGCGGGCCCGGCGACAACTACCTCTATACGTTCGGGACGCCGAACGGCCGTGGCGGCTCGGCGTACGTCGCGCGAGTGTCGCCCGGACTCATTCCGGACCTCTCGAAGTACGAGTACTGGAACGCCGACAACGGCACCTGGGTGCCAGGCAATCCGGCCGCCGCGACGCCCGTGATCCCCGGCCCGGTCGGCGAGTTGTCGGCGCAGTACAACACGTATCTCAAGCAGTACCTGGTGCTCTACTGCAACGGTCCCAACGACGTCGTGATGAGGACCGCACCGGCCCCGCAGGGACCGTGGAGCCCCGAGCAGGTGCTGGTGACGTCGGGGGAGTTCCCCGGCGGGATCTACGCGCCGTACCTGCATCCGTGGTCGACGGGCAAGGAGCTGTACTACAACCTGTCGCTATGGTCGGCGTACAACGTGATGCTGATGCACACGGTGCTGCCTTAGAGCGATTCGATGACCTTGCTCGCCGTGGCCAGATCGACGTTGGCCTCGTCGCGGTAGGCCTTGATGGCGCCCATCTTGTCACCGGATGCAAGGAGTTGCCGCACGTTGGCCGATACCTGCGAGTTGGCCAGCGTCTGTAGATCGGGGATCGGTATTCCAGTCTTGGCGTAGAGGTTCTGGACGAGCAGTTCGAGCACGCCGAGTCGTTCGTAGACGTCGTTGGAGTTCATCGGGTCAGTGTGCCCCTAGCCGCGCTTGGCCTTCACCCAATCCAGGAAGTGGGCGACCGCCGTCGCGGTGAAGTGACCGTGCGGTGAGCCGAAGAAGTCGAAGGCGTGCTGAGCGTGCGGGATCTCGGCATAGACCACCGGGTTGTCCGACGCCTCCCCGAGCGCCTCGGCGAAGGCCCGCCCCTCCTGCACCGGGATGATCGAGTCGTCGGTGCCGTGCAGCACGAAGAAGGGCGGGGCGTCGGGCCGCACCATGGTGATCGGCGACGCGTCGAGGTACACGGTGCGGTGCTCGGCGAACCGCTTCTTGACGATGTAGCGCTGCAGGATCGCGATGAACTCCGGTCTGCCGGAGCCCTCCTTGGTGAACCAGTCGTAGCGCCCGTAGATCGGTACCGCAGCCACCACCGAGGTGTCCGCCCCCTCGAAACCTGGTTGCCACCGAGGATCATTCGGCGTCAGCGCCGCCAGCGCGGTCAGATGGCCGCCCGCCGAACCGCCGGTGATCGCCACGAAGTCGGGGTCCCCGCCGTAGTCGGCGATGTTCTCCTTGACCCACGCCAGCGCCCGCTTGACGTCGACGATGTGGGCGGGCCAGGTATTGCGAGGGCTGACCCGATAGGCCATCGACACACAGATCCAGCCGCGCTCGGCCATGTGGGTCATCAACGGGTATGCCTGTGGACGGCGCATCCCGATCGCCCACGCGCCGCCCGGTACCTGGAGGAGGACCGGCGCCTTGCCGTCGAGCGGGAGGTCCGCCCGGTGCCAGACGTCGGCGACGTTGGCCCGGTGCGGCCCATATCGGACGATGCCGTCCTTCTTGACGTACTGGCGTCGCGACCACGACGTGCGCAGAACCCCGCCACGTCGCCGCCGGCGCTCCTCCGCGGCGATCGCGGCGTAGTCGTCACCAAGGGTGTCGCGCAGTGGCGCCTCGAAGAAGTCCTGTGATTGTGAAGCGCGGCGGTAGGAGAATCCCAGCAGCCCCCAGGCAACCACCGTCAGTGCCAACGCGATTCGGCCGCGCGGACCCTTGAAGTCGCCGCGCAGGCCGCGCCGTGCGGCATCGAGGATCGATGCGCCGGCGACCACCGGGGCGGCCTCACCGGTCGGCCAGCCGAATGCGAACACCGGCAGCGTGACGTAACCTTCGCGGCCAAGTGGGCGCACGGCGTTGACGGCGTTGACGACCTCGGCGGTGGCGCGCAGCAGTGGGTAGCGCCTACGACGTCTCAGAATCACCGCTGCCATCGCCGTCCGTTGAAACGAGTTCTTGAAGGTCACGACGAAGGATCTTGCCAGTGCTGCCACGCGGCAGTTCGGCGAGCACCGTGACGTCCCTCGGCACCTTGTAGTTCGCCAGGTTCTCCCTGACGTGGGCCTTGAGTGTGTCCGGAGTGGTTGCGGCGCCGTCGACGAGCACGACGAAGGCCGCAAGGCGCTGGCCGTACTCGTCGTCGTCCACGCCGAGGACGAACGCTTCGGCGACCTCCGGGTGGGTGGCGAGTGTCTTCTCCACCTCGATGGGATAGACGTTCTCGCCGCCCGAGACGATCATCTCGTCGTCGCGACCCACGACGAACAGTCGACCGTCGGCGTCGAGGTAACCGACGTCCCCGCTCGACATGTAGTCGTCGTAGAAGTCCTTGGTGCCGCCCGAGGTGTAGCCGTCGAACTGCGTGGAGTTGCGCACGAAGATGGTGCCGACGTCACCGGTGGGGACCTCGCGACGGTCGGCGTCGAGGATGTGGATGTCGGTGCCCTCGGCGGGACGGCCCGCGGTGTCGGGCGCCGCGCGCAGGTCGGCGGGCGTCGCGGTGGCGATCATGCCCGCCTCCGTGGCGTTGTAGTTGTTGTAGACGACGTCGCCGAAACGATCCATGAACGCGGTCACGACGTCGGGGCGCATCCGGGAACCCGATGCGGCCGCGAACCGAAGGGAACGCCCGCTGTAGCGCGAGAGGACGTCGTCCGGTAGCGCCATGATTCGGTCGAACATGACTGGAACGACACACAATCCGGTCGCCTGATGGCGGTCGACGAGCTTGAGGGTGGCCTCGGGGTCGAACCTTCGGCGGGTGACGATCGTGCACGCCATGGACGCCGCGAAGGCCAGCTGTGAAAAACCCCAGGCGTGGAACATCGGCGCGACGACGACGGTGACCTCCTCGGCCCGCCACGGGGTGCGGTCCAGGATGGCCTTCAGCGTCTGGGGGCTGCCGCCAGAATGGCTGGCGCCCTTCGGAGTTCCCGTCGTCCCCGACGTCAGCAGAATGACCTTCGACTTGTTACCCGGCCGGTTCGGCTGGCTGCCGAAGTGCTCGCTGATCATCGTCTCGACGGAGCGGTCGTGATCGGCCGTGTCGGTCCACGCCACGATCCGCACGGCGTCGGGGCTGTCCGCGAGCGCGAGGTCGACGGTGGGGGTGAATTCCTCGTCGTAGACCACGGCGACAGAGTTGTTGTCGGCCTCACGCTGTACCACCTCGGCGAGAGCGGGTCCCGCGAACGACGTGTTGAGCAGCAGCACGTCGGCGCCGATGCGGTTGGCGGCGATCAGCGATTCGACGAAGCCACGGTGGTTGCGCGCCATGATCCCGATCACGCTCGGCGTGCCGCCGGGCAGCGCCTGCAGCGCGGCCGCGAACGCGTCGGCCCGCTGGTCGATGTCGCGCCACGTCAGCGTGCCGAGCTCGTCGACGAGGCCGGGTCGATCGGGGCAGCGCTGCGCCGCACTTGCGAAACCCGAAGTGATGCCCATGTTCTCGCGCGCCATGGCGGCCGCGATGCGTAGGTACTTGTCAGGACGCAGCGGTGCGATGACGCCGGCTCGCACCATCGTGGTCAATAGGCCGAGAGTGTCGGTGATTGCCATCGTCAGCCGAGCACGGGAAGGCGTCGTTCCTTGGCCAGCTCGTCGAGTGCCAGTTGCATGACGTGGCGGACGTGCGCATCGACCTCGTCGACGTCGGGTTCCTCGCCGAACTCGGCCACGACGTCGATCGGCGGCAGCACGCGGGTGACGATCTTCGTCGGCAGCGGCAGGTTGACCGGGAGCACGGCCGACAGCCCGAACGGGAAGCCGAAGGAGATCGGCAAGATCTTGGCGCGCAACAGCTTGTCCAGACGGAGCATCTTGGCCATCCATTCGCCGCGGGACAGGAACAGTTGCGCCTCCTGGCCGCCGATCGACACCGCAGGGACGATCGGCACCCCGGCGTTGAGTGCGGCCCGCACGTAGCCGGTGCGCCCGTCGAAGTCGATCTTGTTCTCGGCCAGGGTCGGGCGGTAGACGTCGTAGTCCCCACCGGGGAATACGACGACGACGCCGCCGGAGCGCAGCGCTTCGTCGGCGTTCTCGTGGTTGGCCGGGATGAAGCCGGTCTTGCGGAAGAAGTCGCCGGTTGGCCCGGTGAAGATGATGTCGTGGCTGAGGGTGTAGACCGGCCTGTCGAAGCCGAACTTCTCGTAGAAGCCGGTCGCGAAGACCGGGACGTCCATCGCGAACAGCCCGCCCGAGTGGTTGCCCACCACCAGGGCGCCGCCTGGCGGGAAGTCGTCGAGGCCGTGCACCTCGGCGCGGTGGTAGCCCTTGATGAGCGGGCGAAGCCACCCCATCACCCGTTCGGTGAGTGCCGGGTCCCACTTGGTGACTGCGCTTGGTTCAACCTCGGTCTGGTCGATGTCGTTCGCGTTCACGGGTGCCCCCTGGAGGAATTGGAACGTGTTCTAGTTTTAGGATACCCGGCGCAGGTGCGACCGGGAAATCGCTAAATCCGACACTTTGCCAATGCCTCCGAGCCCGACCCGATCCAGCGGCCGGTGGTGACTCGAACCGGCTCAGATCGAGGCGATGAACTCCGAGGTGTAGAACTCGGCGGGGGTCTGCGACGAACCCGACGGCCGCTCGACGATCACCCAGGCGCCGGTGGCGCCGCTTGCGGCGGGGCCCGCGACGGTAGACGTGCCTCCGCCGACGGCGTCGGTCTGAACTCCGCCGGTGAGCACGCCAGGCGCGCCGGGCCCGCAGTTGAGCGAGGCCCGTGGAGCCTGGATCACGCGGATGTCGTAGTGAGTGTTCGGCAGCGCGGTGGCCATGTCGACCGTGGCGACGATCATGCCGGCACCGTTGGTGCCCACGTGCGCGACGGGTCGCGCATCGCCCACCGCGGAAACCCACTTCAGCTTGGTGAAGTCACACGCCCGCCACTGACTGGACAGGGGCATGGCCGAGCTCATGGAAGCAGGAGCCGCCGAAGCCTGCGGGGCGGCCATCACCGAGGACGCGAGGGCCCCCGCACCGATCAAGGCGGCCACCACGGGGAGAACTGTCGACGACGACAATTTGGTCATGACTTACATAGTGCCGGTCCCGGCGCGTACCACGCTGTGGTCCACGTCACAGAAAAGGTGTGATATCGACCTGAGTGGCAGTTTGGGCGGCACGCTGTATCGATGACGGATGCCGCAGGAGAATTCGATCTGACCGCGTATCTCGCCCGCGTCGGGTACCAGGGACCACTGGAACCGACGGCGGAGGTGTTGGCCGATTTGGTCGCTGCGCACAACCGGTCGATCCCCTTCGAGAACCTCGACCCCGTCTTCGGCGTGCCGGTCGACGACCTGAGTGCCGCAACCCTGACGGACAAGCTGGTGCACCGGCGCCGCGGCGGCTACTGCTACGAGCACAACGGGCTGATGGGGTTCGTCCTGGAACGGTTGGGCTTCGGCGTCGAGCGACTCGCAGGCCGGGTGGTGTGGATGCGCGAACCAGATGGTCCGCTGCCCGCCCAGACCCACAACGTGCTGGCGGTGACGGTCCCCGGCGTGTCAGGGCGGCTGCTGGTGGACGTCGGGTTCGGTGGGCAGACGCTGACGTCACCCATCCGATTGACGGCGGGTCCGGTCCAGCAGACCCGGCACGAGCCGTACCGGCTGACCGAGGGTGGCGACGGTCTGGTGTTGTCGGCGCAGGTCCGCGGGGAGTGGCAGGCGCTCTATACGTTCACCGAACGTCCGCAGCCAAGGATCGACCTCGAAGTCGGTAGTTGGTACGTCTCGACCCACCCGTCGTCGTTCTTCGTCGTCGGCTTGACCGCGGCGGTGGTGACCGACGACGCGCGGTGGAACCTCCGTGGCCGCAACCTCGCCATCCATCGGGCCGGCGAGACGGACAAGGTCCGCTTCGACACCGCCGCCGAGGTGATCGACGCGTTGACGGAGACGTTCGGCATCGACCTGACCGACGTCGCCGACCCCGACGTGCTCGAGACCCGGGTGACCCAGGTGCTCGATTCCTAGCGCTGCTAGGGACCGACGACAAGGCTCCACGGGTCGTCGGCCGCCATGGCCATCCGGCCGAGGCGCGTGGCGTGCTGCCCCGTGGTGCCGAACTCGTCGGCCCAACTCCTGGCTCGCATCGTGGCCAGCCACAGTTGGTGCTCCAGCGTTACGCCGATGGCACCGTGCAGCTGGTGCGCGATCGTGGTCACCGGGCCGACGGCACGGCCGACGGCAACCTTGGCGACGGTCACCGCATAGTCGACCCGCGCACTGTCGAAGCCGTGGTCGTTGGCCGCAGTGATCGCCAGAGCCGTTGCTGCACGGCTTCTCTCGACCTCGCCGATCAGTGTGGCCACGGAATGCTGAACGGCTTGGAACTTGTTCAGTGAGCGGCCGAACTGCACGCGTTCACGGGTGTGGGCGGTGGTCAGGTGCACCGCCGCGTCGAAGGCGCCGACGATCTGAACGCACCTCGCCCACGCTCCGCGCCGGACGAGTTCGTCGCCGACGCCGGCTGGCAGGCGCGTTACGTCCGCCAGCGCGAGATCGAACGGCACCTCGCCGCGTGGCTCGCCTGCGAGGTTGTACGTGGTCGCCGTTGGGCCGCGATCGAGAACCGCAACGTAGGTCGCATCGACGGAGCGCGCGGCCAGAACGACCGGCCCGACCGCGGGCCACGGCACGTCGGCGGCGGTGCCGACGATCCGACCGTCGCGCGGCTCGACGTCGGCGATCGCCGCCGTTAGAGGCCCGTCGTCGGGGACCGCGAGATCCGCCTTGGCGGCCAACCACGTTGCGAGCAGATCGGTTTCGGCGACCGGTACCGCCGCCGCATGGCGTGCCAGTCCGCCAAGGACGACCGCGGCTTCCGCAGGCTCGGCGCCCTGCTCGCTGGTCAGCCGCGTCAGCCCCGACGACTCCAGTACCCGCCACAGGTCGTCGTCGAAGGGTTCGGGCAGCTCGTGGTGTCCGAGCCGCGCGTCGAACGATCGCTGGCCGATCTCGTCGACCAGTTGTCTGAGTTCGTCGTTCACGTCGCCGCCTTCGCCACCACGCCGCGGAGAACCTCGTTGGTGCCGCCGCGGAGGGTGAACAGCGGTGAGTGCACCCGCGCGGTGGCCAACAAGGCGCGCAGCCGCACTCCCTCGGGCCCGTCGATGCCGTCGATCAGGTCGGCGGCCCGCTCCACGGAGTCCTGTTCGAACCGGGTGCCGAGATCCTTGACCAGCGCCGCCTGGGTGTTGGCGTCCTGCCCCGCGGTCAACGCTCGCGCCACCGACACCGACAGCTGGCGCAGCGAGATCATCCGCGCGACCAGATCGCCGACTTCGGCAGCGGTCCGGTCGTCGACGTCGCGACGGCGCAGTGCCCGGACGATTTCGAACAGCATCGTCGCCGTGGACAGAAAGCGTTCGGGCCCACTGCGTTCGAATCCCAATTCCGAGGTGACTTGGTGCCAGCCCGCACCGATCTCGCCGAGCACGTCGTCATCGGTGAGCCGGACATCGTCGAAAAGCACTTCGTTGAAATGGTGTTCACCGTTCATCAGCACGATCGGGCTGATGGTGATGCCGGGCAGGTCGGTCGGCACGATGAATTGACTGAAGCCGGCGTGCCGGTGGTCGGGATCCAGCGGGCTGGTGCGAGCCAGGACGACGACCTGATGGGCGAGGTGCGCGCCGCTGGTCCAGACCTTGGTGCCGTTGAGTTGCCAGCCGCCGTCGGTGCGCGTGGCCCTGGACTGGACGGCGGCGAGGTCAGAACCCGCCCCGTGTTCGCTCATGCCGATCGCGGAGTACAGGTGCCCGGAGGCGATCCGCGGCAGCAGCCTGCGCCGCTGTTGCTCCGTCCCGTACGCCAAGAGCCCGGGCGCCACCTGACGGTCGGCGATCCAGTGGGCGCCCACCGGAGCTCCAATCGCCAGCAGTTCCTCGGTCACCACGTAGCGGTGCAGGTAGCCGGTCCCGTCGGTCGGGGCCCGGCCGCCGTACTCGGCGGGGATGGTCAGCCCCACGAAGCCGGCCTCGGCGAGCCGGATGCTGAACGCGGTGTCCCAACTGGACAGCCAGCAGTCAACGGCAGGCGTCCAACCGAACGCGTCCCGGTCGGCCGCCAGAAACGCCCGGACCGCCGAGCGCAGCCCGGCGAGATCGGCGTCATTGGCACACAGCTCATCGAATTCGCTCACTGGGCACCAGAGTCTAGTGCGGCGGTGGTGAGCAGGAATCGTCATGTCCTTCAGCGCGGCGCCGGACGATACTCGGTCACTGTGAGCGATCCGCCGAAATCTTCCCCCGAGTCACTTCGCTCCTGCCCGCCGAAATCTTCCCCCGAGTCGCTTCGGTCCTGCCCGCCGAAACGCGACCGTCTGCGCGAGTTGCTCGACGCCGTCGTCGACACCGGCAACACCGATGTCGCCGAGATGGCGCGCAGCAGCTTTGCCTCCGAGTTCCACTTCTCCCGGCAGGTGAGCCGACTGACCGGCGAACCGCCCGCGGCGATCCGCCGCCGGGTCATGCTGGAACGCGCCGCCTGGCGACTGCAACGCGGCGAGGGCGTCGCGGCGGTGGCCGCCGAAGAGGGCTGGTCCTCGCCAGAGGTGTTCTCGCGGGCCTTCCGGCGCTCGTACGGCGTACCACCGTCTCAGGCCGGCGACGTCGAGTTTCGGCTGGCCGCGCCAAACGGTCTGCACTTCCATCCGCCGGCGTCGCTGTGGTTGTCCGCCCAGGAAGTTCGAGCCGAGGACGCCAAGCCTCCCGACGTGTCCCAATTGATGGTCGCGCACGACGTCGCCGACTCGGCCTACCTCATCGGCAAGGCCGCCGATCTCACCGAAGGGCAATGGCGGGAACGACTTTCGCCGGGTCAGGTGGTGCTGGACTGGGACGGTGAGGAAGCCAGCGTCGGTGCGGTACTTCGCGCGATCGTGTGGTCGAAGGAAGTGTGGCTCGCGAGCATCGAAGGGCGCGACCAACCCGCACGTCCCCAGGAGCGGACCGCCGTGCAACTCGCCGACGATCATGCCGCGGTGTCCGCGCGCTGGACCGCGATGGTGGTCGACCACGCCGAGCAGGGCCGGTTGGGAGACACCGTGATCGATGCGCTGTGCGACCCGCCGGAGTCGTTTCAGCTGTACGGCATCGTCGCCCACGTGCTGACCTACTCGGCCCATCGGCGGGCACTGGTGCGCACGATGCTCGCCCGCCATGGGGTACTCGCGGGCCCCGGCGACCCGCTGGACTGGATGAGAAGGAGCTGACGTGGCGACCGTGTACTTCACCGCGTCGAGCCTCGACGGTTTCGTCGTCGACGACGCGAACAGCCTGGACTGGCTGACCTCCCGGGCCGTCGACCCCAATGGGCTGTTCGGCTATCAGGCGTTCGCGAATGGTGTTGGCGCACTGGCGATGGGCTCGTCCACCTACGAGTGGATCGTGGTCAATCAGCCAGGCGACTGGATGTACGAGCAGCCGACCTGGGTGTTGACCCACCGGCCAGAGATCGTCGTCGAGGGTCACCCCGTGCGGACGTTCGCCGGCGAGGTCGCCGAGCTGCATCCCGAGTTGGTGTCGGCGGCCGCCGACAGGGACGTGTGGGTGGTGGGGGGCGGCGACGTCGCCGCCCAGTTCGTCGCCGCCGGACTCGTCGACGAGATGATCGTGTCCTACGCCCCGTGCTCGCTGGGCACGGGTGCGCGCGTCCTGCCGTTGCGCTCCGAGTGGGCGCTGCAGGAGGTGGGGCGCAACGCCGACTTCGTCTGCGCGCGTTGGGCCAAGCCCGCTTAGCGCTCGACCGACGGTAGGCCGAAGCGGTGCACGAATTCCCGTGACTTGATCAGGAACTCGACTTGCTTGGCGACCTCGCGCAGCGGGTCCGCGGTGCGGGTCGAGCGACAGAGTACGACGGCGCCCTCGAGTGAGGCGATGCATGTGACGGCCAGTGATCCGGCGTCGTTGTCATCGAATCCGTCGACGACGAACGCGCGGGTGAGAGCGGCCCGCCAGCGGTCGAAGATATCGCCTGCGATGGCCGTCAGGGCGGGATCGGCGTCGGCCGAACCGATCGCGGCCGCCACCACCGGGCAGCCTGCGGCGAAGTCGCTTTCGGCCAGGGTGCGCTCCCAGAACGCGACGAACTGGCGCACCAACGCGACGCAGCCCTCGGTGGCGGCGTCATCGATGACCGCGGTGATCGCGTCACCCGCGTACTGCAGGGCCTCGGTCAGCAGCTGACTCCGACCGTCCGGAAAGTGGTGGTAGACCGAGCCGCGGGGTGCGCCGCTGCGGGCCAGCACCTCGTCGATCGTGACGCCCGCGGCGCCCTTCTCGCGGAGCACCTCGGCGGCCGTGAACAGCATTCGGCTGCGTGTCGAGCCGCGCTTGTTGGTGACCTTGGCGGCGGCCGACATCAGGCGGCGGCCCCCGGGTGGCGCTGTTTCCACTGCCGCCACTGGGTCATGCGGGGGGTCCGCCCGAGAGCCGTCGGACGGTCGTTGACGGTGCGAGTGAACTTGCGTCCCAA
>NZ_JAVRQA010000443.1:0-2670 GCF_032161845.1 Mycobacterium sp. | reverse complement strand
GTTGAGCGCCTTGGTGATCGACCCCAGATGGTCGAAGGTGACGCCGAGTCCCTCCTTGTTGTCGGCGATGAACCCACGCAGGTCGGTGACCGCGGCGTCGAGACCCTGAGTCGCGTTGGCCACCTCGTTGGGCGAGTTCGACAGCACGGTGCTCACGTCGGCCAGGTTCGTGTTGAACTGGGCGAGCAGGTCGCTGCTCGAGGACAACGCCGAAACCAGCAGCTGGAGGTTTCGCACCGTGCTGAAGATGTCGGTGCTGTGGTCGCCGAGCGCCGACATCGCCTGTGAGAGCTTGATGACGGTGTCGCGCGCGGTGTCCCCCTCGCCGCGAAGGTTGGCCGCGGCGGTGTTGATGAATTCTCCGACCGGGCTCGGCCCGCCCGGCGTCGTCGGCTGAAGGGATGCGGTCAGCTTCTCGAGCTGTTGGCGAAAGTCGTCCCATTCGACGGGGACGGCTGTCCGGGCCTGCGGAATGGACTCGCCCGAGGCGAGTTTCGGACCGCCGGAGTATGCCGGGACGAGTTGGATCGCCCGTGCGCTGACCAGTGACGGCGAAAGGATCGCGGCGCGGACGTCAGCGGGTACGGGGTACTGCGAGTCGACCGAGTACCTGACCTTGGTGCTGTCCGGCTGCGGGTCGATCTCGTCGACCGTGCCAACCGCGACACCGAGGATGCGTACCTCGTCGCCGGTGTAGAGACCGTTGGCGTTCGCGAAGTACGCGACGAAGCTGTCCTTGGTGACGCGATCCCACCACGGCGTGGACACCAGCGTGATCGCCACGACCAGCGTCGCGACGAGGGTGATCGCGGTCGCGATCCTCACCATCCGCACCGACATGGTCACTGCCCCCCGTCCGTCGCCACGGGGCCGACGAACGGCGGCGGCACCTCGTTGGGGGCGGGCACGTACACCGGTGTCGGCGTCGGTGACGGCGCGGAGACGATGGGCGGCCCCGGCGGTGGGCCACCCGGCGGCGGGGCGGCCAGAGGCTCTCGGTAGGGGTAGCAACCGGTCGGGCCGGGCAGCGGCAGGCCGGGCGGACCACACCCCTGGTCACCGGGGTTGCCGGTAATGGCATCGGGCAGTGTGAGATTCGGCTCTCCGCCCTGTCCCGTGCGGGGAAACGGCGAGGGCAGCGCAGGCGTGCCCGGCTGGCCGACCCCAGGGTCGACGAGCTGGGACGGCAGCAGCACGTTGGGGTCCAACCCGAGGTCGGAGAACGCCGCGTCGATGAACGGCTGGGAGAACTGACCCGGAATCAGGTTGACCAGTGAGGCCTTGAAGAAAGGCCCGGATCCAAGGACCTCGCCGAACGACATCGCGTACCGGCGGATCAAGCCGAGGCTCTTCTGGATCTCCTGCTTGTGGTTGTCGAGAATCTCGAGGACGCCGTTGAGCTTGTCGATCGCGGGCTTCAGTTGCGTCCGGTTGTCGGCGACGAGACCCGACAACTGCTTCGACACCCCCGTGAGGTTGTTCATCAACGCGTCGAGGGAGGCGCGCTGCGAAAGTAGTTCGGCGAGCAGGGTATTGGTGTTGACCACCAGCTTGGCGATCTGATCACTGCGCTTGGCCAGCACTCCGGTGACCTTGTTGGCGTTGGCGAGGAGGTTGCGCAGCTTGGCGTCGCGGGCGTCGAGCGTGTCGGAGAACCGGGCCACTCCCTCCAACGCGACCTTCAGATCGGGCGGGGTGTCGGCGAACGTTTGGGCAAGCGTCGTCAGCGCCTTGGACAGCTGCGTGGTGTCCAGGCCGCTGATGGTCGTGGTCAGGTCGCCGAGAGCGGTCGGAAGGTCATACGGAGACGTCGTCCGCTCGACGGGAATCGAGCCGGTTAGCTCGCCGTCGCCGCGCGGGGTCAGCTCGAGCATCTTGGTACCGAGGACGGTCTCTATCTTGATCGCGGCTTCGGTGCGGTCACCGAGTTCGACGCCGTCGCGAACGGTGAAGTCGACCAACACCTTCGTTCCTTCGAGGCGAATGTCGGAGACCCTGCCGACGCTGAGCCCCGACACCCGCACGTCGCTACCGGGCTTGATGCCACCGGCCTCGGCGAAGTACGCAGAGTAGTCGGAGGTGCCCTTGATGAACGGCAGCCGATCGTAGGAGAAGGCCGCTGCTACCAGCGCCACGAGGATGAGGGTGCCGACGATGCCGACGGTCACCCTGTTGCGTTCGGCCAGGGGTTTGACGTTGAGCCGCTTGATGTTTGGTCGTTTCACTTCGGTGTGCACCGTCCGGAATCCTGGCCGACGAGCTTGACGAAGACCGGCTGGCCGCCCTTGCCGTTGACCTTGAGGATGGCGTCACAGAGGTAGAAGCCGAAGTAGTCGCCGTAGAGCCCCTGCCTGGCCAGGATCTGGTAGGCGTCGGGCAGCGTCTTGACCAGGTTGTCGACGAAATCGCGATCGGCCATTACCTGCCCCGCCACCCGGTCGGTCTGTGCCACGATGTCCTTTATCGGTTGACGTGCGGCGGTGAGGAGGTCCGCGACGGACGCCGCTGCCGCGTTGACGTACCCGACCCCGTTGGCGATGTCGGTCCTGCGGTCGGCGAGGCCCTGCGCGAGGTCGGACAGCTTGTCAAGGCCCTGCGCGAACTCCTTGTCGCGGGCGCCGAACGTCCCAAGCACGGTGTTGAGGTTCGTGATCACCTCGCCGATCAGCT
>NZ_JAVRQA010000442.1:0-2855 GCF_032161845.1 Mycobacterium sp. | reverse complement strand
GCACCAACGCCAACGTCCACAGCAGCCCGAAGCCGCGGCCACCGAACAGCCACATCATCGCGATGAGCGTTGTCGCGGCCGTGCGGGGGGCCGCCGTGACGGGCGTGGACTCAGACAAGTGTGGTTTCACCCGCCCTCGGCAGCGATGGGATTTCTGCCGCGGGTTCGAGAAGACCAGCCCGAATTCGCCTTGAGATCACGCCATCAGCCAAACAGCGGCCGATATGAGGCGCTGTACTGAAGGGCTTCGGGATTGCGCTTGGTGATCACCTTCGCGGGATTGCCGCCGACGACCTCGCATTCGCCGACGTCCTTGATCACCACTGCCCCCGCCGCGACCACCGCGCCGCGGCCAATCAGTGACGGCAGGAGGATCGCCCGGCTGGCTATCCATGCGTAATCCTCGACCACGGTCGGAATGGGCACGGGAAGGAAGTTGGGGTGGTCGAAGTCATGTCCACCGCCCAGGATGAGCACCTCGCTGGCGATGGTGACGTTGTCTCCGATCCACAGGCCCGCGCGCGCATCGAGCGTACAGCGGCCCCCGATGGTCGTGCAGTCGCCGACGGTGAGGAACTCGATGTCGAGAATCATCGCGCCGCGCATGATCCCCGAGCCTTTGCCGATCGTGGCGCCGAACAACCGCAGATATCCCAGACGAACGGTGTGGGAGGGGATGTGGGTGACGAACGAGTTGAAGATCAGCTCGCTGAGGCGATTTCGCGCCTTGCGTCGAAATCCCATGCCCTGCATCTTGTATTCGACGAGAGCACCGTTTTCGTCGATGCTCCACTCGGGGTCCGGTGGCATCTTCAAGGTCGGTGCCGCAGCGCGCTTCCTGGCAACGTCTTGCGGATCAGCGAACTTCGGCTCCCACGTCACGCGCTTTGCTCCTGACTTTTGCCCACACCGGCCATCTCCCCCGTCACGACGATATCAAGAAGGGTCGTCGAAGGTTGCCAGCCGAACCTCGCCGCGTCCTGCCGGTGTCGCCGGCGAGCACGACCCCATCCCGAGTCAGGAGACATCGACAGCTGCCAGATCGTCCACCGCGGCATAGAGTTTCCGCGCGAATACTTCCTCGGTGAATTGCTCGACGTGACGTCGGATCTTGTCCGGGTCGGGGGTCATCGCCTCGAACTGGTCGATCGCGGCGGCGATGGCTCCCGGCTCCGGCTCGTCGAAGTACAGGCCGCTGACCCCTTCGTCGATGGTGTCGAGGAAGCCACCGGACCGCAGCGCCAACGTCGGACGTCCCCAGACGCCTGCTTCGATCGGCGTGAGGCCGTAGTCTTCGTGGCTAGCCGCCAGCAGCGCGCGGCAATTCTTGTACAACTGCGCCATCTGGCCATCGGTGAGATCGCTGAGCATCGTCACGTTCGGCGTCTTCATGGCATTCAGGCGCGCGGCCTCGGGCCCCCGCCCCACCACGACCAGGCGACGACCGGTGCCGGCGAACGCGCGGATGACGACGTCGACGTTCTTGTAGGGCAACAATCGCGACACGCAGAGGTAGTAGCCATCGTCGCGCGGGCTCTCGACACCGGGCACGGGCTCCAGATCGTGGGTCTGCGACATGGCAACCGGCGGAAAGACGATGTCCGCGTCGATGCCGTAACTCTCCTTGATCCGCTTCTCGATCAGGGTGGAGATCGCCAGGTACTTGTCACACGCAAGAGCCTTTCGGCGATCCCATGCCCTGAGGTAAGGCGAGGTCAGCCGCAGTCCCAACCGGGTCACCGCGCTGGGATCGTCGCCAAGGTACTGATCTGGCAGATATAGCCAGCGCGCCGGTGAATGACAAAGGATCAACCTGCGCCCGCGGGTGCGGAATCCGTGCGCCCATCCGCTAGTGCTGGTGAGGACGATGTCGGCGTCAACGAACATTGATTCCGCCACCAAGGGAAGTATCGGCAGCACGGCGCGATGGTGTTTGCGCGCCAGCTTGAACTTGTTAAGGCCAGACACCCGGATATCGCGTTCGGCAAAATCTGGGTACGTGGTCGTGGGCTCGTAGAGCATCGTGTAGATGGGGGCTTCGGGAAAAGCCCTGCTCATCGAAAGGACAACCTTTTCCGCGCCACCCAGCTGGGTCATGTAGTCGTGCGCGATAGCCACCTTTGGACCATCAATTCCGTCGTACTTGCGAGCGGAATTCACGTTGTGATCCTTTTGCACGACGGCGCCGGATTCTCGGCAGAGGCAATATCGCGGCGTGGTTTCGACACCTGGCGAACTATAGGACACATTGCGGTACGCCCCGGGCGAACTCACCCGCAGGCGCCCATCACCCGCCTGCCGATGCGTACCGATCCCAGTGCCTGCGCCATGGCTACCGCGCGGGTCGGGCACCGTTTGCGTTGCATGCGGGCCCCGAACCGTGGAAAACTTCCGTCATTCACAGCAGGCGTTTCAACGTACCGATTCACCGCGGCCAGTCTCCGGTACCGTTGGGGGGCCGACGCTCGTCGAGTGTGTAATGTTTCCTCCTGGCAAACTACCTAACGGAGCTTTCATATGGGATACGAAAACCCCGCTGGCGGGGTGGCGACCGACACCACCCGAGTGAATTACATGGATAGGGACGAGCTCTGGCTTGGATACGAGCCGTTCGTCCTCAAACTCGCTCAAGCGGAGGGCATCAAGGACGTTGCCGAACTCGGTGGCGGTGCGAACCCCTTCGTGGCCGGCGACAACTGGGATTTCGCGCAGCACCGTGTAGTCATCGACATCTCGCCTGGCGAACTCGCGAAGGCGCCAAACAACGTCGAGGCCAGGGAGGCCGACCTCTCCCGCCCGATCGTCGACGGCCACAACTCCTACGACCTCGTGTTCTCGAAGATGCTGTGCGAGCA
>NZ_JAVRQA010000441.1:0-33707 GCF_032161845.1 Mycobacterium sp. | reverse complement strand
CCACCGAGATCCCGCTGCAGGACATGATCGATCGCATGTTGTTCGCCGAGGCGCTCGAGACGCAGAAGTGCATCGACGAAGGTGTGCTGATGACCACCGCCGACGCCAACATCGGCTCGATCATGGGCATCGGCTTCCCGCCGTGGACGGGTGGCTCGGCGCAGTACATCGTCGGCTACGAGGGGCCTGCGGGTACGGGCCAGCAGGCCTTCGTGTCCCGCGCCAAGGAGCTGGCCGCGAAGTACGGCGAACGCTTCGAACCGCCGGCGTCGCTCAGCAGCTAGTCGCGTTGGCGCGAAAGTCCCCGAAACAACGGCGTTTCGGGGACTTTTGCGCGTCTCAGAAGGAACCCATGTCGGCGGAGAGCCAGTGCTCCGGCTTCATCCTGATGACGACGTGTTCGCCGAGTTCGTTGCGGGCGAACTCCAGGTACTTGTCGGCCGCCTCACCGCTCAGATACCGGCGGGTCATCTCCTCAAGTTGCGCGTCGGTGCCTGGCTCGATGCTGCTCACCGAACCGTCGACGGCGACGTAGCGCGTCGACGGTTCCAGCCGTTCCACCATCAGCGAGAAGAAGCCATTGGCCTCGATGAGCCGGGCCTTCCGGGAGCCGGGGGCGGTCAGAATCCACGGCTCGCCGCCCGGGGAGTACTGGTACCAGATCGGCACCGTGAGCGGTCCGCGCGTATCGCCCGCGTATGCCGACAACGCGGCGATGTGAGGTTCGGCCAGAAATTGTTCGCGTTCTTCTTGAGTAAGGGCCATGCATTCCACGCTAGCGCGACGTCCGGACAACTGGCTCTGGATACTTCGGCGCCCGCGGCCGTCGAGGGGGCGCTCGCCGCGTTGGGCCTGGCGCGCCGGGACTAGAGTCGGAAGGCATGCGCTTCGGACTCTTCATCCCGCAAGGCTGGCGACTCGATCTGGTGGACATTCCCACCGCAAGCCAATGGGGCGTGATGCGCGACCTGGCCACCTACGCCGACGGCGGACCATGGGATTCGCTCTGGGTGTACGACCACTTCCACACGGTCCCCGTGCCGACGGACGAGGCGACCCACGAGGCGTGGTCGTTGATGTCGGCGTATGCGGCCACGACTTCTCGAATCAAGCTGGGTCAGATGTGTACGGCGATGGGCTACCGCAACCCGGTCTACCTGGCCAAGGTCGCCGCCACGGCCGACATCATCTCCGGCGGTCGGATCCAGATGGGTATTGGTGGCGGCTGGTACGAGCACGAATGGAAGGCCTACGGTTACGGCTTCCCGTCGGCCGGCGTCCGACTAGGCATGCTCGACGAAGGCGTGCAGATCATGCGCGACGCCTGGCGTGACGGTCGGGTCAGCCTCTCGGGCAAGCACTACCAGGTCGACGGCGCGATCGTCGCGCCAAAGCCGTTGCAGGAGAACGGTATTCCGCTCTGGATCGCAGGAGGCGGCGAGAAGGTCACCTTGAAGATCGCCGCGAAGTACGCGCAGTACACGAACTTCACCTCCGAGCCAGAGGGTTTCGTGCACAAGTCCAAGGTGCTGGAGGGGCACTGCGCCAAGGTCGGCACCGACTACGGCTCCATCGTGCGGTCGGCGAACTTCAACGCGATCGTCGGTTCATCGGAGGCCGACGTGGCGCAGCGCGTCGAGCGGATTCGCGCGCGGCAGGCCACCAAGGCGAACCAGGAGGCGGTTGAGGCGATGCTCACGAATGCCACTTCGCCGGACTCTGCCAGCGGCACGCCTGAGCAGATCGTCGAGCGGCTGACCCGCATGCGCGACCTCGGCTGCGAGTACGCGATCCTCTACTTCCCCGAGGCGGCCTACGATCGCTCGGGCATCGAGCTGTTCGAGCGCGAGGTCATCCCCGCGCTGAGTTGACCCAAACACCTGCCGCTGCGGCGTCACGGGCGAAGTCGGCGAAGTCCTTGGGCTCGCGGCCAAGTGCCCGTTGCACGCCGTCGGCGAGTGAGGAGTTGCGGCCGTCCAGCACCGTCGTGAAGAGATACCGCAGCAGGTCGATCTCTGCGGGCGGCACCCGGTAGTCGGCAAGGACGGCCGCATAGTCGGCCATCGACACAGTCTGAAAATCGACGACTCTGTTTGTGGCCGAGCTGATTTCGGCGACCGCATCGGCAAAGGTGAGCAGCCGCGGGCCGGTCAGCTCGTAGATCTGGCCAACGTGGCGGTCGTCGGTCAGGGCGGCCACGGCCACGTCGGCGATGTCGTCGGCGTCGACGAAGGGTTCTAGGACGTCACCGACGGGCAAGGCGACGGTGCCCGCCAACACGTCGTCGACGAAGTTGCCTTCGCTGAAGTTCTGCGCAAACCAGGTAGCGCGAACGATGGTCCACCCCAGCCCCGAGTTCCGTATGACGGCTTCGGCGCGTTGGGCCTCCTCCTCGCCGCGGCCCGACAGGAGCACGAGTCGCTCGAGCTGGGCCGCACTGGCGAGTTGGGTCAATTCGGTGATCGCCTCGCACGATCCCGGCGCAGCCAGGTCGGGGCTGTACGCGACGTATGCCGCCGTCACGCCGGCCAGGGCGGGGGCCCAGGTACCGGGCCTCTCCCAGTCGAACGGTGTTGCCGAGGAACGGCTTCCGTGTCGGACGTCGTGGCCGAGTTCAACGAGTCGGGCGGTGACGCGCCTGCCGGTCTTGCCGGTGCTACCAATGACGAGGATGGTGTTGGTGTTGGTCATGCCGCCATTCAATGGCGAACGATCGAGACGATCCATGGTTGATCGGCTCGATCGCATACGTGATCGTCTTCAAGATTGGGTGCGGTGGCTCAAGACATTGACGACGTTGCCCGACGGGTCCTCGAAGAAGAAGCGTCGCACGCCCCACTCCTCGTCGGTCAGTGGGTGGACGATGGTCAGTCCCGCTGCCACTGCGGCGGCATGAGCGCCATCGACGTCGTCAACCTCCACGGACACGTCGGGATTGACGGGCGCGGTCAAATCCTTTGTCATCAAGCTGATCTGGTGGCTGTGGTCGGCGTCCGCGAGAGTCAGGATCCAGCCGTGGTTCATCACCTCGGCCAGACCCAATGTCTCGACGTAAGCGGCGCGCGCACTATCTAGATCGGCGACGGTGAGGATCGGCACTACCCGTCGCACCGTCATATCGCGGGGCCCAGCAGGTCGTCCGCGTCCTTGATGATGTACCCGTAACCCTGTTCGGCCAGGAACCGCTGCCGGTGTGCGGCGTACTCCGCGTCGAGGCTGTCGCGCGACACCACGGAGTAGAAGATCGCTCCGCCGCCGTCGGCCTTGGGGCGCAGAAGTCTGCCCAGTCGCTGCGCTTCCTCCTGCCGCGATCCGAACGTTCCCGATACCTGCACTGCCACACTGGCTTCAGGGAGATCGATGGAGAAGTTGGCAACCTTGGACACCACCAACGTCTGGATCTCGCCCGTTCGGAACGCCTGGTACAAGCTCTCGCGTTCGGCGGTCTTGGTCGATCCCTGAATCACCGGGGCGTCGAGTTCGCGCCCCAGTTCGTCCAACTGGTCGAGGTAGGCGCCGATCACCAGCGTCGGCTCGCCGGGATGGCGGGCCAGGATCGACTTGACCACGGCAATCTTGGTGTGCGCCGTCGAGCAGAGCTTGTAGCGCTCCTCTGGCTCCGCCGTCGCGTAGATCATCCGTTCGTTCTCGGTCATCGTGACGCGTACCTCGATGCACTCGGCCGGAGCGATCCAGCCCTGCGCCTCGATGTCCTTCCACGGCGCGTCGTAGCGCTTGGGACCGATCAGGCTGAACACGTCGCCCTCGCGGCCGTCCTCACGGATCAGCGTTGCCGTCAGCCCGAGCCGCCGCCGGGACTGCAGGTCGGCCGTAATCCGGAAGACGGGAGCAGGCAGCAGATGCACCTCGTCATAGATGATCAGCCCCCAGTCGCGGCTGTCGAACAACTCCAGATGTTTGTACTCACCCTTGGTGCGACGCGTGATGACCTGATAGGTCGCGATGGTGACGGGGCGAATCTCCTTGCGTTCCCCGGAGTATTCGCCGATCTCCTCCTCGGTGAGCGTGGTCCTGGCGATCAGCTCACGCTTCCACTGCCTGCCCGCAACCGTGTTGGTGACGAGGATCAGCGTCGTCGCCCCGGCCTTCGCCATCGCCGCCGCACCGACGATGGTCTTGCCCGCACCGCACGGCAGCACCACGACGCCCGAGCCGCCCGCCCAGAACGAATCCGCCGCCATCTCCTGGTAGTCGCGCAGCACCCAGCCGTCCTGCGCCAGTTCGATCGGATGCGCCTCGCCGTCGACGTAGCCTGCGAGATCCTCCGCGGGCCAGCCGATCTTGAGCAGCATCTGCTTGATGTGCCCGCGCTCGCTGGCGTGCACGACGATGGTGTCGTCGTCGATGCGGGCGCCGAGCATCGGAGCGATCTTCTTGTTCCGCAGCACCTCCTCGAGCACCGCGCGATCCAGGCTCACCAGCAGCAGACCGTGCACGGGACTCTTCACCAGCTGCAGACGGCCGTAGCGGGCCATCGTGTCGACGATGTCGACCAGCAGCGGCTGGGGCACCGAATAGCGCGAGAACGACACCAGGGCGTCCACCACCTGCTCGGCGTCGTGCCCTGCCGCGCGCGCATTCCACAGCGCCAACGGAGTGATGCGGTAGGTGTGGATGTGTTCGGGCGCGCGTTCCAGCTCGGCGAACGGGGCGATCGCCGCCCGCGCCGCGCCGGCCAGTTCGTGATCTACCTCGAGCAGCACCGTCTTGTCGGACTGCACGATCAGGGGGCCCTCAGTCATCGCGATCCCGCTCCGCTTTTTGCTGCAAAGTCATCGCGCTGCCCAGTCATTCCGTCCATTATCCCGGATCGGCCGACACGACCGACGTCACGCGGTGGATCGCGAAGTCCCGCACCCGACCGGCAGCCGGATCGTAGGCGGTGAGCTGGCCGCCGCGGACGTTGATCGGCGCGACGACGCGCTGTGTTGCGACGCCCGCCGGGTCGACGTAGCCGATGACCACCGACTCCTGGCGGTGCGCGGCGCCGTGGAGCTGGGCCATCGCCTCGGCGGGGTCGAGCCGGGTGCCGTCGTTCGGGGTGGACGCCACCTTGCGCAGGACGGCGACGATCGCGCCGAGCGTCTGAGACGTCGGTCCCTGGGGCGGCCGATAGCCCCGCCGCCGCCCGGGGGTGGGCACCCGTGAGCCGCGCGACCGGATGTCCACGATCGCGCCGGAGGAGTCCTCAGCGGCAGGCGCGAAGCCCGCGGTCCGCAGCGCCGCGAGCACCTCGTTGATCGGCGACATCGACACGGCGACGGTCGGCGCCAGCGCTCGAACGTCCAGCTTCTCTAGCGCCGGAGCGGCGATCGCCTGAGTCAGCAGGACAGGATCCTCACAACGGACGAACGAGGCCGCCATGCCGACCCGCAGCTGTCCATGGCGACGCGCGACGTCATCGATCAGGTACGTCAAGCCTTGCGGCACGGGAGTCTTCGAGTGTCGGGCGAACAGCGTGTGCAGCTCGCTCGCGCTGAGACCGGTGTCGAGGGCGCGGCGGATGGACGGCTCGCTGATCCGGTAAACCATTGCGGCGCCCGCCGACTCGACCGTTGCGACCGCCGACAGCTGCTCCGCGAGCGCCCGATCCAACGGCCCCGGCACCACCACCGTGAGGTCGGCCTGCAGCAAGAAGTGGTCGATCGGCGCGGGCAGCACCTTGTTCATCGCCGCGACGACCGCGTCCTCCGCCTCACCGGCGAGCAGCCGGCGGCTCGGGCTGGCAACCGCACCCCTACCGATCACGCCAACGGCGTGCGCCTCGGCGAGCAGGTCGGAGACCGGTTTGAGTTGAAGCCGTGCCGCCCAGCGCGGCCGAAGCCACGTCATCGCCCTCGACGCGCCAGCGGCGTCGACACCCGCGCCCGGCGGCAGGTCGGCGAGCGTCGCCAACAGAAGCCTGCGGTCCAGCGGCGCCGCCGTCGAGTACAGCGAATCCGACAGTGCGCCATACGGTTTGCCGTCGGGACCGCGTTCTCCAATGAGGCCGGGCCTGGCGGGCAGATCCAGCCAGGCCGACGCGATCAGATACCACCGCACGGCGGTGGGGGATTCGAGGAACCGATCGGCGGCCAGTGTCGGCGCCCAGTACGACGCGGCGCCATCCAACGGATCCGGCTCGGGGATGCCTGCCGCGATCAGGCCCGCCGCGGAGGCCACCTCGAGGATGAGGCCCACTCGGTCGTCGTCCACGCCCGTGCCCTTGGTGAGCCGCTTGAGTTCGCGGACCCCGAGGCCGCCGCTACGCAGTTCGGGGATCGGTGCGCTGGAGAGCGTTTCCAGCACCACGTCGACTTCACGGAGCAGGTCCATCGCAGATCCGGCCGCGGCCGCGTCGACGTCGACGACGGACGTCGACGTCACCGTGGGATCGGGCCGTACCAATCCCACTGGGCCCGGCGATTCCCCGCGCATCAGCTGCCCGACGAGGCGCGGCAGGATCACCGTGTCCTCGTCGACCTGGCGCAGCAGCCCGGCCGCCAACAGGCGCTGGACGGGCCGGTCGGCGGAGGTGCCCGGTGCGGCGTCGCGGGTGCGGCCGATCGGTGACCCCTCGACGAGGCGCTGCAACAGTTCGAGCTGGGGTCCGTCCACGCCGTCCAACAGTTCGACGATGCGGTCGGCATCGAGCCCGTCGGCCTCGAGGGTCACCTGGCCTGGATGCCACGGCAGGCCCGCCGCGGATTCCGGCGCCACCCTCAGGGCCGTCTCACCCCAGGCCAATGCGCGGGCCCGCAGAACATCGATGGCGGCATTCAGATCATCCTGGCCTGCCCGATCGCCGATCAGGGCGACCAGTTTGGTCACGGGGACGCCGCCACCGTCGGCTCGCAACACCAGCAACGCGTCGAGCACCACCAAGGCCAGGAAGTCGAGTCCGTCGGTGGCGGCCTTGACCGACTGCCTGGACTGCGCCCTGGCGGCCAGCGCGGAGATCGATCCCGGGGGTGGTTGGGCCAAATCTGGTCGCAGCTCCAACAGGCGGACGAGCTGATCGTCGGGCAGCTCGGCCAGCCAGGCGCCCAACGGCACGACGGGAGCTGATTCGGACATTGGCTACCAGCCTAAGCCAGACCGCTGTATCCGACCCGCGCCAGCGCCCCTACGTCCCCCCGGTCGCTCCGCTCCTGCCCGCCGGTACATCCCCCGGTCGCTCCGCTCCTGCCCGCCGCACTCGCCAGCACACGACGCGCCTGCCACAATGTGAGGCGTGGCTGACAAGAAACCGCAGAAGAACCGCTACGTCGACAACGGCTGGCCCGCCAGCGACGAGGACGACCACGCGGTCAGTGAGCTCGCCGCCGACCGCACCGGCGCGCTGTCCCCGTTCGGCGACCTGACGTTTCCGCTGCCTGCCGAGGACCTGCCCTACACGCACCCGGTCACCGTCATCAACAAGTAGTCGTGACAGCCCGCCCCGATCGGCTGTCGCACCTGGATGAATCGGGCGCGGCGCACATGGTCGACGTCACGGCCAAGGACGCCACCAAGCGCACGGCCGTTGCGACCGGCGTCTTGAGGACCCGTCCGGACGTCGTGGAGTTGATCGCCACCGGCGGGCTGCCCAAGGGGGATGCCCTGGCCACCGCCCGGGTCGCAGGCATTCTCGCCGCGAAGCGCACCAGTGACCTGATCCCGTTGTGCCACCAGCTGGCACTGACCGGTGTCGACGTCGAATTCGGCATCGGCACAACGGAAGTCACGATCACAGCCACGGTTCGGACCACCGATCGCACCGGCGTCGAGATGGAAGCGCTGACCGCCGTCAGCGTCGCCGCCCTGACGCTCTACGACATGCTGAAGGCCGTCGACCCCGCGGCCACCATCGACGGCATCGCGGTGCTTCGCAAGGACGGCGGCAAGACGGGCACGTGGACGCGGACATGACCCGATCGGCACGGGTGATCATCGCGTCCACCCGCGCGGCCAACGGTGTCTACGAGGACCGCACCGGGCCGGTGATCGTGGACTGGCTCGTTCAGCGCGGGTACGAGGTGAGCTCACCCAGTGTGGTGGCCGACGGCCGCGCGGTGACCCAGGCGCTGTTCGCGGCGCTTGGGGAGAAGGTCCACTTGATCCTGACCTCCGGCGGCACCGGTATCTCGCCGACGGACGGGACCGCGGACGCGACGGCCACCATCGTCGACTTCCAGATCCCGGGCCTGGCCGACGCGATCCGGCGTTCGGGACTGCCGCACGTGCCAACCTCGGTGCTGTCGCGCGGGGTGTGTGGTGTACGCGACGGCACCCTGATCATCAACCTGCCGGGATCGCCCGGCGGCGTAAAGGACGGTCTCGGCGTGCTGGCCGACGTGCTCGAGCACGCACTGGACCAACTCGGCGGAGGAGATCACCCACGATGAGCGCAAGCGTTCTGCGAGCCGACCTGAGCGATCGGATGATCGAACTCGCCGAGCACGAGGCGCTGGTCATGGACCGCGCGGCGGGGGCCGTCGTCGGCTTCGTTGGCGTGGTCCGCGACCATGATGGCGGCCGCTCGGTGACGCGGTTGGAGTACTCCGCACACCCAACCGCGCAGCAGACGTTGGCCGACGTGGCGGCCGAGATCGCCAGGGACTGTGAGGGCGTTCGTGCCATCGCCGTCAGCCACCGCATCGGCACGCTGAACATAGGTGACGCCGCGCTGGTCGCGGCCGTCGCCGCGGATCACCGCAGGGCGGCGTTCGAGACGTGCGCACTGCTCGTGGACACGGTCAAGGCGCGCTTACCCGTGTGGAAGCACCAGTTATTCGTCGATGGGTCCGACGAATGGGTGGGCTCGGCTTAGTTAGTTGCCTGGGGCCGGCGGCAGGAGGAGGGCCGGATCGCCAGGAGCGGGCGGCAGCGGCGCAGCGGCGTCACCCGGGGTGATCGGCACGTTCGGGCCCGGAGCCTGCTCCGGAATCGGCGTGTTCATGCCGCGCTGGGACAGCCCCATGACGAGGGCTTCCTTGCCGCTGATGTCGTGGTTTTGGACCGCTTGCCACAGGTCCTTGAGGTAGCTGGTGTTGGGGCCGTCGGTGCCCGCCGCGGCCGGATCCATCGTGGCGCCGGGCGGTAGCGCATCCGGGCTGGCGAGGTGCTGGATGCCGTTCGGCGGAACCGGCAGAGCGCCGTCGGTCACCGCCTGGTTGGCCGCGTCGAACACGGGTGCGGGGACGTCGACGTTGTTCAGGGGAGCCAGCGGATCGGGGGCGGGCGCAGCCGCCGCGGGATCCGGCAGCGGAGGTGCCGGGAGGACCGGCAGTGCCGGGTCGAGCGGAAGCGGTGCGCCGTGCAACGCCCACGTCTCGGGTCCGTCGGCCGGAGCCGGGGCGGCGTCCCAGTCGGCGACGTCAACGGTGGGGATCGGTGCGTCCGGCGCAGGATCCAGATTCAGTGGCGGCGCTTCCACGGGAGCGTCGAGAGGCACTGCTGCCGGGTCTGGCGCCGGCGCAGGCATCGGGGTGTCCAGGGAGACGTCTACGGCGTCCGCGGGGGGCGGGGGTGCGATCGGATCGGCGGGCGGGGGAGGCAGCGGTGCGTCGAGCGCGACCTCTTCGACCGGCGGAGGGGCATCTGGCACGGGCAGCGGCGCGTCGAGTGCCACGGCTTCGACTGGCGCTGGCGGAATCTCGCCACCGAGATCGGGGTTGTCGAGGGGAGCGGCGTCCGCGAGGACGTTGCGGGGCGTGCTACCGGAGAGTCCGTGTCCACATACGGGCCATGCTCCGCGGCCCTGGCCGGCGAGCACGCGCTCGGCGACGGCGATCTGCTCGTCCTTGCTGGCGAGGTTCGCGGCGGGCGCGTATTCAGTGCCACCGTGTCCGGCCCACGTGCTCGGCGAGAACTGCAACCCGCCCTGGTAGCCGTTGCCGGTGTTGATGGCCCAGTTACCGCCGGATTCACAGCCGGCGACCCGGTCCCATTCGCCGTCGGTCGCTGCGCCGGCGTGACCGGCGAGGGCGAGGCTGCCACTACCGAGCACGGCGCCGGTGAAGGCGATCTTGGCGACTTTCTTGGCCGAGCTGGTGGTCTTGCGATGCCGTCCACTCATGGGTGTAGAAGGTCCTCTCGTCCACGCCTACGAGGTCAGCTGTCGGGTTCGGGCTTGAGAGGTCGCCCGGCCGCCACCTTTCGGTTTCGGCTTCACCCCAAGGAATCGCACGCGATTCCTGGTCCCTGCAAATCGGTGGACCGGTGGGTCCCCCGCCTCCATCCCTGAGGTAGGTCTTGACCATGTCCAACGGATGGAGCTCGGCGTAACTGGGCATGGCGGGCCACTGATTAGGGTCGAGTGGCTTGGGATAGGACGTTAACGGGTACTTCGGTTCTCGTCACCTCGGGCAGGTGTCGGCGTTTCGCTGCCCAGCAAATCTTGTGAGAATCTTAAAAGGGCAGCAAGGCGCGACGTTTACGCAGGGAATCGTGGCGGTGAACAGCGCGTGTGACACTTTGTGACCGTTTCGTTATGTGATGCAAATCACCGTCATCCGCCCGCGAAGGGCGGTAACACATCGACGGTCTGGTTTGTTTCGAGTGGCTTTCGCACGTCGCGAACCGCCACTCCGTCACACAGGAACGAGCATCGGTCGAGCACGGTGGCCAGCCGCTGGCCGCGCGTTCTGAGGGTCGCGAGAAGATCGGTCACCGTCGCGCCCGATGCGACGGACACGGTCTCGGTCTCCACCCCCGCGGCGGCCCGCGCCGCGGCGAAGTAACGCACGGTCACTTCGATGGTCGAAGCCGTCACCATCAGCCGCCGATCGCGCTCATCGGGCGCTCCGGCTGTTCGAACCCGGGCTCGTTGATCCCGTGCCCCGCAGGCTTGGCCCACATGGCCGCGCGCCAGGCGGCCTCGACGGTGTCGTCGTCAGCCCCGCGACGCATCAGGCGCCGCAGGTCGGTCTCCTCGCGGGAGAACAGACAACTACGCACCTGGCCGTCGGCGGTGAGACGCGTTCGGTCGCACGCGCCGCAGAAGGCCTGCGACACGGACGCGATCACGCCGACGGTGCCTGGTCCGCCGTCGACCCGCCACAGTTGGGCGGGGGCCGATCCCCGCGGCGCCGGGTCCGGCGTCAAGTCGAAGTTGCGGCGTAGCGCGCTCAGGATGCGGTCCGCGTCGATCGCCTCCTCGCGTCGCCACTGATGACCGGCGTCCAGCGGCATCTGCTCGATGATGCGCAGCTGATAGCCGTGGTCGAGACAGAACCGGAGGAGTGCGGCAGCGTCGTCGAGGCCCGTCACCGGATCGAGCACCGCATTGACCTTCACGGGAGACAGCCCGGCGTCGGACGCGGCAGCCAAGCCCTCCAGGACGTCACCTAGGCGGTCGCGACGGGTGATGCGGGCGAAGCGCTCGGCATTTACGGTGTCCAGCGAGACGTTCACCCGGTCGAGGCCGGCGGCCTTGAGTCCGGCCGCGCGGCGGGCGAGCCCAATTCCGTTGGTGGTGACCGCCGTCTGCGGGCGTGGCGACAGTGAGGTGGCCGCCGCGATGGCGCCCTCGAGATTTCGCGATAACAGCGGCTCGCCACCGGTGAAGCGGACGTTGGTGATGCCGAGGCGGGTCACGGCGATGGTCAGGAGTCGAGTGAGCTCCTCGGGACGCAACAGGTCGTCGCCGGGCAGCCAGTCGAGCCCCTCGGCGGGCATGCAATAGGTGCAGCGCAGGTTGCACCGATCCGTCAGGGACACCCGTAGATCGGTGGCCGCCCTGCCGAACGTGTCTAGGAGGGGGCCGTCGGTGGGTGCGCCGCTCGGCGATGGCAGCGCCGACCGCACCGATGGCAAACCCAGTCCCGTCACGGTCATGAGAAGGCGCCCTGGGTCGTTGGCACGATCTCCTTGCCCAATGGGAACAGCGACACCGGAATCAGCTTGAGATTCGCCAGCGCGAGGGGGATGCCGATGATGGTGATCGCCATGGCGATCGCGGTGACGACGTGGCCGATCGCCAGCCAGATGCCGCACAGAATCACCCAGATCACGTTGCCGATCAGGGCGCCCGGGCGTGCCCCGGGCTTCTCGACGACGGTGTAGCCGAACGGCCAGAGGGCGTAAATGCCGATCCGGAACGCGGCGAAGCCGAACGGGATCGTGACGATGAGGATGAAGCACAGAACTCCGGCCAAGAAGTACCCAAGCGCCAGCCACAAGCCGCCGAAGAGCAACCAGACGACGTTCAGGATTAGGCGCATTTCACCTCCAGCAGTGGCTCCCAGCCTACCGGCGTGTGCCTGGCCGGGACCTAATCAGGTACCGGCCGCGGATGGCGTCCTTGTAGGATCATCGCATTCGCGTCCTGCATCGGCGGGACGCGTTCATTGCGTCAATTGTGAAACGAGCGGGTGAGACCAGTGCCGACCGGCAAGGTGAAGTGGTACAGCGCCGAGAAGGGCTTCGGCTTCGTGTCCCAGGAGGACGGCGAAGACGTCTACGTGGGATCGTCAGCTCTCCCGTCGGGCGTGCAGGAGCTCAAGGCCGGCCAGAAGGTCGAATTCGGCATCGCGGCTGGGCGCCGTGGTCCGCAGGCTTTGAGCCTGAAGGTGATCGAACCGCCTCCGAGCGTCGTTCGCACCCGCCGAGAAGCCGCCACTCCCGAGCACAAGCACACGCCCGACGAACTTCACGGCATGGTCGAGGACATGATCACCCTGCTCGAGGGTTCGGTGCAGCCCGAACTGCGCAAGGGTCGCTACCCCGATCGCAAGACGGCTCGTCGGATTTCCGAGGTGGTCAAGGCCGTCGCGCAGGAGCTCGACGCCTAATCGGCTTGCTCGCGAGATCGACACCACGGTTGCGGATCGACCGCAATCACGACGCTGACGTCGATCTCGCGACGGTTCGGTAGTCGTTGGCCGGTGGGGGAGAATCAACCCGTGAGCTCCTATGTCGCCCAGGCGGGCGAGTTCAGCCGTGACACCAAGTACATCGAGACGCGCATCACCGCCGACGGCCGGGACGGGTATCCGGTCGAACCCGGTCGCTACCGCCTGGTGGTGGCCCGCGCCTGTCCATGGGCCAATCGGGCGATCATCGTCCGTCGACTCCTTGGCCTGGAAGAGGTTCTGTCCATTGGCTTTTGCGGGCCAACCCACGACCAGCGCAGCTGGACGTTCGACCTCGACCCCGGTGGCGTCGACCCCGTCCTGCAGATCCCGCGGTTGCAGGACGCCTACTTCAAGCGCTTCCCGGACTATCCGAAGGGCATCACGGTGCCCGCGATCGTCGACGTGCCGACGGGAGCGGTCGTCACCAACGACTTCCCGCAGATGACGCTCGACCTGTCCACCGAGTGGTCCGCCTACCACCGCTCCGGCGCACCGCAGCTCTACCCGGAGGCGCTGCGCGCGGAGATCGACGAGGTGGCCAAGCGCATCTACACCGAGGTGAACAACGGCGTGTACCGGTGCGGCTTCGCGGGCTCCCAGCACGCCTACGACGCTGCCTACGACCGGTTGTTCACGGCGCTGGACTGGCTGTCGGAAAGGCTTGCCGCCCAAAGGTTCCTAGTGGGAGACACGATCACCGAAGCGGACGTCCGGCTGTTCACCACGCTCGCCCGCTTCGATCCCGTCTATCACGGGCACTTCAAGTGCAATCGGCAGAAGCTCGACGAGATGCCGGTGTTGTGGGCCTACGCGCGCGACCTGTTCCAGACCCCCGGCTTCGGCGACACCATCGACTTCGTCCAAATCAAGACGCACTACTACGTCGTGCACGCCGACATCAACCCGACCCAGGTGGTGCCGAAGGGGCCGGAGCTAGCCAACTGGCTGTCGCCACACGGTCGGGAAACCTTGGGCGGCAGGCCCTTCGGTGACGGGACGCCGCCTGGACCGACGCGTGACGGCGAGCAGGTGCCTGCCGGCCATTCTGCCGACTAGGACCACACCGTCGCCACCGACCACTCGGCGTGCGGCCACGGAAACTCGTTGTTCTGCTCGTCGCGCACCAGGGTGGGAAGCTGCACCGCGATGCCGGTCAACCTGCCCCGATGTGGGTCGACCGTCGGGATGGTGACCGCCAACTTGCTGTCCGGCCGGAATTCCTCGACGGCGGGCTCACCACCGCCTTCGTAGGCGCGGATCAGAACCCACGGCGCCCGTGCGATGGCAGGGGGCACCGACAGCTGTACCGGATCCCGTGAGGTGACGACCAGTTCGCCGATGGTTTCTGGGGTATCGCACCTGGTGATCACGAAGACGTCGCAGTACCGGTAGGGACCGATTCTCACCAGTTGGCCGTGGGTGTAGGCGCTGATCTCGGGGTGCTTCTGGGCGGGAGTACGGGTCAGCTGCCAGATGAGGGCTCCGGTGGCCAGTGATGCGACGACCGCCACTGCTGCCAGGATGACGATGACGCGTTTCATTCGCGCACCGCCGACGCCGCGCCGCGGCTCTCCTGCTCCGCGAACACGGGCCGGTTGCCGCCGAGTCCGGGAATCAGGGAGTCCCCGCTGTTGCTCACCAGCGTCTGGGCCAGGCCGAGGATGAGCACCGCCGTGATTGCGGTGAATCCAACCCACAGGTCGGTGTAGATCAGCACGCCCGTCGCGCCACCTGCGACCCAGGCGAGTTGCAGTAGCGACTCGGAACGCCCGAAGGCAGAAGCGCGCGACTGCTCGGGCAGGTCGTCCTGCAGCGAGGCGTCGAGCGATGCCTTCGCGACGGCACTGGCCCCCGACGTCACCAACGTGGCAAGGGCGGCGACGTACAGATTTCCGGAGACGGCGGTCGCCAACGACATCGCGGTGACCGCCATCGCCGCCCGCACCACCAGACGTGAGGGATTTCCGAGTTGGAGGCGGGCCGCGGTGAAGTTGCCGACGAAGTTGCCGATGGCCGCGGCGGCGCCGATCAGGCCGAGGATGCGCAGCTGTTCCCAACCGCTGGCGTCGTGGGACTTGGCGACGAAGGCGGGATAGAGGAAGAGGAACCCGACCATCACCTTGATGGTGCAGTTGCCCCACAACGACGTGATGATGTTGCGGCCCAACGGTTGTCGGGTCTTGTCGGTGACCCCGGGTTCGGGTAGGCGACTGAACTTCTCGGTAGGACCGTGGTAGCTCAGCGTCGTCGGCACCTCACCCGCGGTGACCTCCACCCACTTCGGGATGCGCATCGAGAGGAAGGCTCCCACCACCGTCACGGCGACGCAGACGTACAGCGCGCCAGGAAGGTGGAAGAGCCCGAACAGGTACTCCACGCCCGCGGCGACGGCGCCTCCGGCGATGGTGCCGCCGAGCAGACCGAACATGGTCAGGCGCGAGTTCACCCGAACCAAGTCGATGGAGGGCGGCAGCACACGTGGCGTGACCGCGCTGCGCAACACGCTGAACGACTTCGAGAGGACCATCATCCCCAGCGCGCACGGGTAGAGCACCCAGGGCGGGAAGCTGCCGGTGGCCGGGTCGTAGTTTGCGATCAGCACCACGGCCAGTGCGGTGCGGATGGCGAACGACGTGGCGAGTGCGACGCGCCTGCCGTGCTGCAGCCGGTCGATGGCGGGGCCGATCAGCGGAGCGATGACGGCGAACGGCGCGATGGTGATGACGAGGTACAGCGCGACCTTGCTCTTGCTTTCGCCAGAGGCTGCGGCGAAGAACAACGTATTGGCAAGTGCGACGGCCATTGCGGAGTCGGCGGCGAAGTTGGCCATGACGGGATAGGTCAGTGCAGTCAGCCCCGATTTGTCGGCGCCGTCGGCGGTGGCCGCCTTCTGGAAGAGCCCGTACACCTTCGAGCCCATTTCGCGCCCGCGCTCTGCGGCGCCCCTTGGCCTGCCCGCCGACTGTCCGACACCCCCGGGGAATGGGTCACCGGCGTCCGTACGGGCGGCCCCGTCTCGGGCCTGGTCGATCGGCGGCAGCCATCGGTTGGCGCTCGACGGCTGGCCGCCGCCGCGCGGTCTGGAGGGATGGGACGGGCTGCTCGGGTAGTTGGCCATGCCGGGATGCTCGCCACGATGGCCTCCCGGCGGACGCGGCGGATGGTAGCGGGGGTCTCGCGAGTCATCGGGCCCCTGCGGGGGGTCGCGTCGCGATCCGGTCACGTCGTTGATTGTTCCCCATGCGACGAACCGTTGCCCGCAGGGCGGCCGGTGTGGCTTTGCTCCTGGGTCGTCAGGCAGTATTGGGGGCGATGGAGAGCATGATCGAACCGGCCGAGCAGGCCGCCGAGGACCACGTAGCCCAGGAGCCCGAGCAGTCGACTGATCTGTCGGCCGTGCTGATGGGTGCGGTGGACGCTGCGCGGACCGCGATCATGGAGTACAGCGGCGACGATGTCGTCGGCGAATACCTCGGTGCCGGCTTCGATGATCCGACCGCCGCGACGCACCGCTTCCTGGCCACCATGCCGGGGTATCAGGGCTGGCAGTGGGCGGTCGTGGTGGCGGCCTATCCCGGTGCCGACCACGCCACGATCAGTGAAGTGGTCCTGGTTCCCGGCCCGACGGCGCTGCTCGCGCCGCAATGGGTGCCATGGCACGAACGCGTCCAGCCGGGTGACCTCAGCCCCGGCGATCTGCTCGCCACTCCCGTCGACGATCCGCGGTTGGTGCCCGGGTACACGTCCTCGGGCGACGAGGAACTCGACGAGCTCGAGGCCGAGGTCGGACTCGGCAGACGTCAGGTGCTCAGCCAGTGGGGCCGCATCGAAGCGGCGGAGCGCTGGAACGACGGCGACTACGGACCGGACTCGGCGATGGCGCGCGCCACCCGCAAGGTCTGCCGCGACTGTGCCTACTACCTGTCGCTCACCGGTTCGCTCGGCACGCTCTTCGGAGTGTGCGCCAACGAGATGTCGGCTGACGGACACGTCGTCGCGAGTGAGTACGGCTGCGGCGCGCACTCGGACACTCCGCAGCCCGCCACCATCGGATCGCCGATGTTCGATCCGTTCGACGACGGCGTTCTCGACGTGGCCCAGGCCGTCGCCGAGCCCGAGGTCGTCGAGCCCGAGGTCGTCGAGCCGGAAGTTGCCGAGCCCGAGGCCGTCGAGCCGGAAGTTGCCGAGCCGGAAGTTGTCGCGTCCGAGCCCGAGGCGGTCGAACCTCCCGCCGAAGGCTAGCTTTCGGCGGCGGCCTTGATGCGGCCGAGCGATGCGTTCATCCCGTCGACCAGCTCGCGCTCGAAGCTGGGCACGCCGCCCATCATGGCGTTGACCAAGAGGTTGGACACCGGCTTCACCCCGTTCTCGGCGTGCCTGCTTTCCACCAGCCGGGTGCCCGTGGCCGTCGGCTCCAGTTCATAGGTCCAGACGGTGTTGTTCGCGTTCACGCGGAACGCCAGCTTCCGTTCCGGAATGACCTCGGTGACCTGGCTGGTCGTCGGCCAGACCAGGAAGTTGCGTCGGTTGACGTTGACCGTTCTGGTGCCGGGTCGCAGTGGCCCGAAGGCCTTCATGAGGCTGCACTGCGGGCTCCACTGCCGCATCAGGGTGAGGTCGGACACCAGCGCCCAGACCTCCGCAGGCGGAGCGTCGATGTCGATCTGCGCCTGTAACAGGGCTGCGGCCATCACTGCTCCTTCGAGTTCATTGAAGTCCGCTCTGCGCGCCGCGGGAGCCGCGTCGGACGGCGCTGCGCTGCCACAGGAAGATCGAGGTGCCCAGGACGCCCACCCCGAGTCCGGCCACCGTCACCGGGCGCCAGTCGTGCAGACCGGGCACGGTGAAGGCCAACACCACCGCGACGAGCCAACCCGCCGCAATCACGTAGATGACGGGCCAGGGCTGGAGAAGCGCCTCCGGCAGCGCCGGGGCAATCGGCCCCGGCTCGGGCGATGTCGCGTCCATTGCCGACCAACCTAACCGATTCCCGTACTGGTGTCGGTACTGTTTGCGTCGTGAACGACCCCGAAGCCCGGCTGGCCAGCGACCTTTCGTTGGCCGTGGTGCGGTTGGCGCGCCAGTTGCGCTTCCGCCGTCCGGATTCCCCGGTGTCGTTGTCGCAACTATCGGCGCTCGCAACGCTGGCCAAGGAGGGCCCGATCACGCCGGGTGCGCTGGCGATTCGCGAGCGGGTCCGCCCACCGTCGATGACGCGGGTCATCGCGTCGTTGGCCGAGTTGGGGTTCGTCGACCGCTGCGCGCACCCGGACGACGGTCGCCAGGTGCTGGTGTCGGTGTCGACCTCCGGGCAGGACCTGATCGAAGTCGAACGCCGTGCCAGCCAGGAGTGGCTGCAGCAGCGGTTGGCTGGACTGAAACCGGAGCAACGCAAGACGCTGATGGCGGCGGCCGATCTGATGTCCGCGATCGTGGACGAAAGCGCTTGAGGAGAATCAACGCTCGGCGGGCTGGAAGCGAAGCGGACTCGGGAATCAACGTAGTCGACGTCGACGATCCCAACGATCCCCGCCTCGACGACTTCCGCGACCTCAACAGCATCGACCGCAGGCCGGACCTACCCAGCGGCAAGGGTCTCGTCATCGCCGAGGGTGTGCTGGTGGTGCAGCGAATGTTGGCGTCCCGCTTCGTGCCGAGGGCGTTCCTCGGCACCGAGCGCAGGCTGGGCGAGCTGTCCGACGACCTCGCGAGCACCGATGCGCCGTTCTACCGGGCAAGCGCCGAGGTGATGGCCGGCGTCATCGGTTTTCACCTCAACCGCGGAGTCCTGGCGGCTGCCCCCCGGCCGGCCGAGCTGTCGATACCGCAGATGATCGAGGGCGCCCGCACGATTGCCGTCCTCGAGGGCGTCAACGATCACGAGAACCTCGGCTCGGTGTTCCGCAACGCGGCTGGCCTCGGGGTGGATGCGATCGTTTTCGGACTCGGCTGTGCCGACCCGCTGTATCGGAGGGCGGTGCGGGTGTCGATGGGTCATGCGCTGCTGGTGCCCTACGCCTGGTCGGACAGCTGGCCAGGTGAGCTTGAGTTGCTGCGGGACAGCGGCTTTCGTGTCCTGGCGATGACGCCGAATCCGGCGGCGCAGACGTTGGCCACTGCCATGGAGACGCTGGCGCAGGACAAGGTGGCCATCCTGGTCGGTGCCGAAGGGCCCGGTCTCAACGAACACACGATGCGGTCCAGCGACGTCAGGGTGCGCATCCCGATGGCCAGGGGTACGGACTCGTTGAACGTGGCTACTGCTGCGGCGCTTGCCTTTTATGAGCGAGCTAGGCTCGCCCCATGAACGAGGACGCGACGCCATGGGGCACCGGGCTGACGGTGGCGGGGTTCGTTGCCGCCGTGACGGCCGGCGCGATCATCGTCCTCAGCCTGGGCCTGACCCGGGTGCATCCACTGCTGGCGGTCGGGCTGAACCTGGTGGCCGTCGGCGGTCTGGCGCCGACGGTCTGGGGTTGGCGGGCCCGGCCGGTGTGGCGGTGGTTCGTGCTTGGCAGCGGCGTCGGGGTGGTCGCCGGCTGGCTGGTGCTTCTCGCCATGGCCGTCGGAGGCGTTGTCGCGTAAGCGATTAGCCCAGTCGCGCCGAGGTGTATGACGCGTCGAATAGTCCCGTCATCGCCTCCTCTGGCCAAAAGTCGACACCGTTCGCAACGAAGACGTCCTCGACCGTCACCGATGTCGTCTGCCAGCCCTTGGTCTGCAGGTAGTCGACGACGCTGCTGCGCTCGCCCTGGTACATCAGGTCCGAGGTGTCGGGGAGGTCGAGTCCCTTGGCGCGCTGGCTGGCCGAGATGGCGCGAACCGCCTCCCCGTCGAGGACGCTCATGTCGGGGACCCAGTCGGTGGCGATTCGGCTGCCGGGGGCGCTGAGTGTCGTGATCGCGTCGAAGAGCTTGTCCTGCGCCTCGGGCGGCAGGTAGCCGAGCAGCCCCTCGGCGATCCAGGCAGTCGGCGCGGAGACGTCGAAGCCGGCGTCGCGCAGTGCGGTCGGCCAATCGTCGCGCAGGTCGACGCCAATCGACCGGAGCTCGGCGGTGGGAGAGGCGCCGAGGTCGGCCAGCGTGCGCGACTTGAATTCGACGACCTGCGGCTGATCGAGCTCGAACACCGTCGTTCCGGCGGGCCACGGCAGGCGGTAGGAACGCGCGTCCAGGCCCGCGGCAAGGATGACGGCTTGGCGTACGCCCGCCTCTGCCGCGGCCGCGAAGAAGTCGTCGAAGTACTTGGTGCGGATGGCCATCCCGTCGGCCATCCGGCGTGGGTCGAGCAGGTTGCCGTCCTCGGCGTCATCGAGGTGGCCGTGGGCCATCTTGGTGAAGTAGTCGACGCCGACGGCCCGAACCAGCGGTTCGGCAAAGACGTCCCTGATAAGGGGCAGCGGGCCGAGCGAGGCCAGGGCGCGGGATGCGGCGACGCCCGTCGCAGTGGCGCCAACGCCGGATGCGAGATCCCAGGAGTCATTGTCGGTACGAGGCATGTCGGTGGTCCTAAAGTTGTAAGCAGTATTAGTTAGTCAACTTAATTAATACTGCCACAGACTTCTTCCCGGTGCTGAGCGCAAGCGCTCAGGGCTGGGTTGGATGCCCCTTCGCGCAAGCGCTCAGGGCTGGGTGCCGGAGCGCACTCCGAGCAACACGTCTTCCCAGCCCGGAACCTCCGGCCTGCGCTTGCGGGTGCGGGGCTTCGGCGCGGGGGCCTGGGCGGCCTCCGGCTCGGGTGGCGGGGCAACGGCCTCAGGTGCCGGAGGCGTCGCGGGCAACGAGAGGTCGAGCGTGGGGACCGGGGCGACCGAGCGCAGCGGCGGGCGATCGAATTCGGGGTCGATGAGTTCGGCGGCGGCGTCGTCGAATGCCGTCGCGGTGCCGCCGTGCGCGCCAGGGGTGAAGCGGAAGTGCGCGACGTTGTCCGACCGGCCCGCCTTCCAGGAAAGTTGGACGGTCCAGCGGCCGTCCTCGTTGCGCCACGCGTCCCATGCCGTGGCGTCGGGATCGAGTCCGCGCGCCACCAGCGCCGTCGTGATGGTCTCCAGCAGCGTCAGCACCGCGGGTCCGTCCGCGAGCACCGGGTGAGCCGCGGTCGCAAGCTCCGCCGCCCGAGAGCGCTCCAGGAGCACCGGGTGCGCGAACCGCTCGACCCGGCTGACGTCGACGCCTGCCGAACTCGCGACCTGCTCGACGGATGCGCCCGCGCGAATCCTGGCTTGAATCTCCTTGGGCGTCAGCACCGGTGGAACCTCGACATCGACTTGAATGGGCATGGCGGCAGCGCGATCACCGCTCAACGCGGCTCGGAGACGGTCGTCTGGACGGAGAATGAACTTCTCGCCCGCGTCGGCCGTCTCGCAGATGATGCGTTTGCCATCGACGTCGAGTCCGACGACGTTCAGTTCGCGCATGTGCGACCTCCTAGGGCGGCTTAAGCGGTCACCCTACTTCGTTATCGTCCCGTAACCGCCCTGACACGCTGGTGGGACTAGAGGCGCTCGACGACCCAGTCCACGCACGCCGTCAGGGCGCTGACGTCGTCGGGATCCACGGCCGGGAACATCGCCACCCGAAGCTGGTTGCGGCCCAGCTTGCGATAGGGCTCGGTGTCGACGACCCCGTTCGCACGAAGCACCTTGGCCACCGCGGCGGCGTCCACCTCGTCGGTGAAGTCGATGGTGCCGACCACCTGCGACCGCAGCGCCGGGTCGGTGACGAACGGCGTGGTGAAACTGGTCGCCTCGGCCCACGAATACAGCCGCCCCGAGGAGTCCGCGGTGCGCTTGACGGCCCAGTCGAGGCCGCCATTGCCGAGCAGCCAATCGAGCTGATTGGCCATGAGCACCAGCGTGCCGATGGCCGGGGTGTTGTACGTCTGGTTCTTCAGGCTGTTGTCGACGGCGATCGGCAGTGAAAGGAAGTCGGGCACCCAGCGCCCCGACGCCGCGATCTGCTCGACCCTGGCGAGCGCAGCCGGGCTCATGATGGCCAGCCACAACCCGCCGTCGGACGCGAAGTTCTTCTGGGGCGCGAAGTAGTAGGTGTCGGTGTCGGCGATGTCGACGGCAAGGCCGCCCGCCGCCGACGTCGCATCGATGACTACCAACGCATCGCCCGCGGGCCGTTGAATCGGCACCGCGACGCCCGTCGACGTTTCGTTGTGCGCCCACGCGACCACGTCCACCGAGGGGTCCGACTGCGGCTCGGGTGCGCTGCCGGGGTCGGCCTTCACCACGATCGGGTCGCCGACGAAGGGGTTGGCCGCGACTGCGGCGGCGAACTTGGCGCTGAACTCGCCGAACGTGAGGTGCAGCGAGCGCTTGTCGATCAAGCCGAACGCAGCAGCATCCCAGAACGCGGTGGAGCCACCGTTGCCGAGGATGACCTCGTAACCGTCGGGCACCGAGAACAGTTGCCGGACCCCATCGCGCACGCGGCCGACCAGGTTCTTGACCGGCGCCTGGCGGTGCGACGTGCCGAACAGGTGACCGGAATCGACCAGTGCCTGTAACTGCTCGGGGCGCACCTTCGACGGACCGGAGCCGAAGCGTCCGTCCTTGGGCTTGAGGTCGGCGGGGATCACGAGGTCGGCCATGACTCCCCAGCCTAGTGAGGGCCCTGCGCGCTCAGTTCGTCAGGATGCGCACACCGTCGCGAGTGACGGCGACCGTGTGTTCACTGTGTGCGGCCCGCGCGCCGCTGGCGGTGCGAAGCGTCCAACCGTCGGGGTCGTGGACGTACTCGTCGGTGCCGTCGGCGATCAGCATCGGCTCGATGGCGATGACGAGCCCAGGGCGTATTTTCATGCCCTTGCCGGGGCGCCCGACGTTGGCCACGTGCGGGGCTTCGTGCATGGTGCGACCGATTCCGTGCCCGCCGTGGTCGGCGAGCATGCCGTAACCGGCCCTGCGGGCGCTCGTCGAGATCGCGTGGCCGACGTCGCCGAGGGTGTTGCCCGGCTTCACCGCGGCGATGCCCGCCGCCAACGCCGAGTCCGTCGCCTCGATGAGTGCGACGTCCGCGGCTCGAGGCGTCCCGACGACGAAGCTGCGCGCCGCGTCACCGCACCAGCCGCGCAGCGTGGCTCCGAAGTCGACCGAGACCAGGTCGCCTTCGACGAGTGGCTGCCCGGTGGGGATGCCGTGCACGACGGCATCGTTCACGCTGACGCACAGCACGGCGGGGAACGGAACCGGCGCCCAGTGCGGGTGGTAGTCGAGGAACGGTGAACCCGCGCCATGTCTGGTCAGCACGTCGCTGGCGACCCGGTCGAGGTCGGCGGTCGAGCGGCCGGGCGCGGCGTAGTCCATGACGGCGCGCAGCGCTTCGGCGACGACGGCGCCGGCCTCGGCCATGGCTGCGATCTCGGCCTCGCTCTTGAGTTCGACCATCAGGGCCTGAGACCTGCATCACATGTGATGTGAATAACCCGGTCAGCGCACAGACCGGAAAACGCCCTGTTCAATTCGTGGGACCTCCGGTACCGTGGTGGACAACAGACTGACAAATGTAAACCTCATGGGAGGCTTCTAATGGCTGTCAAAACCGCTCGCACGCGCACCATCCGTCGCTGGCGCAAGAACATGGACGTCGCCGATGACACTGCGTACGTTGACACGCTCACCACACTGTCCGAGGGGTCTGTGCGGCGCAACTTCAACCCGTACACGGACATCGACTGGGATTCGCCGGAGTTCGCGGTGATCCCGAACGACGAGCGCTGGGTTCTGCCCGCGACCGATCCGATCGGCCAGCATTCCTGGTACCAGGCGCAGTCGAAGGAGCGCCAGATCGACATCGGCATGTGGCGCCAAGCCAACGTTGCCAAGGTCGGACTGCACTTCGAGTCGATTCTGATCCGCGGCCTGATGGAGTACTCGTTCTGGACACCCAATGGCTCGGCGGAGTACCGGTACTGCCTGCACGAGGCGGTCGAAGAGTGCAACCACACCCTGATGTTCCAGGAGATGGTGAACCGCATCGGCGCCGACGTGCCAGGCATGCCGCGGCTGCTGAAGTGGATACAGCCGTTCATCCCGCTGGTCGCCGGGCCGCTCCCGATTCCTTTCTGGTTCGGCATCCTCGCCGGCGAGGAGCCCATCGATCACACGCAGAAGAACGTGCTGCGCGAGGGTAAGACGCTGCACCCGATCATGGAACGGGTGATGGCCATCCACGTCGCCGAGGAGGCGCGGCACATTTCGTTCGCGCACGAATACCTGCGCAAGCGGGTTCCCCACCTGTCGCGGTTCAAGCGGTTTTGGTTGTCGCTCTACGTTCCGCTGACGATGCGGGTCCTCTGCTCGGCCATCATCGTGCCGCCGCGCGCGTTCTGGAGCGAATTCGACATCCCGCGCTCGGTCCGCAAGGACATCTTCTTCAAATCGCCCGAGTCGCGAAAGATGCTGCGCGACATGTTCGGAGACGTCCGCATGCTGTGTCAGGACACCGGACTGATGAACCCGTTGGCCAAGTTGATGTGGCGTATCTGCCGGATCAACGGTGAACCAAGCCGGTACCGCAGTGAGCCCCAGCGCCAGCACCTGGTGTCGGTCGCGTAGGCGCGCATGCCCCACGTAATCACCCAGTCGTGTTGCAGCGACGGGTCCTGTGTCTACGCCTGCCCGGTCAACTGCATCCATCCCTCTCCGGACGAGCCGGGCTTCGCAACCGCCGAGATGCTCTACATCGATCCGGTGGCGTGCGTGGACTGCGGCGCCTGCGTCAGTGCGTGCCCGGTCGGCGCGATCGCCCCCGAATCGAAGCTCGACGCTATCCAGCTGCCGTTCGTCGAGCTCAATGCGGCGTTCTACCCGAAGCGCGATGGCAAGCTGCCGCCGACGTCGAAGCTGGCGCCGGTACTGGCAGCGCCCGCCGTGCACCCGCGACCCGGTGGCCCTCTGACAGTCGCGATCGTCGGCTCAGGGCCTGCGGCCATGTACGCCGCCGACGAACTGCTGACCCAGAAGGGCGTGCAGGTCAACGTCTTCGAGAAGTTGCCGACGCCCTACGGGTTGGTGCGTGCGGGCGTCGCGCCCGATCACCAGACCACGAAGCGCGTGACCAAGCTGTTCGACAAGGTGACGCGGCTGCGGGGATTCACGTTCTACCTCAACGTCGAAGTTGGCGAACACGTCTCGCTCGCCGAACTGGCCGAGCACCATCACGCAGTGCTCTACGCGGTCGGTGCGCCCAACGACCGTCGTCTCGACATCGAAGGGATGGGCCTGGCGGGCAGCGGCACTGCGACCGAAATGGTGGCCTGGATCAACGGCCACCCCGAATTCACCGACCTACCAGTCGATCTCAGCTCTGAACGCGTCGTCGTCGTCGGCAATGGGAACGTGGCGTTCGACGTCGCGCGGATCCTCACTACCGATCCCGACGACCTCGCTCGCACCGATGTCTCCGATCATGCGCTGGCGGCGCTCCGCGACTCCCGCGTACGGGAAGTGGTCATCGCTGCGCGGCGGGGGCCCGCGGCATCGGCGTTCACGCTGCCTGAGTTGATCGGCTTGACCGCCACCCACGAGGTGGTGCTGTCTGCCGGGGACCACGAGCTGGTGCGCCAGGATCTGGTCACGGAGTCGGATCCCTTGACTCGCAACAAGCTCGAGGTGCTCGCCAAGCTCGGCGATGCGGCAGCGCCGATCAGCAGGCCCCGCATCCGGCTGGCCTACCGGCTGACCCCACTGCGGTTGCTCGGGGCGGAACGCGTCGCGGGCATTGCGTTCACCACGACGGGTACCGACGAGGTCCAGCAGCTCGATGCCGGCTTGGTGCTGACGTCGATCGGCTACCGCGGCAAGCCAATTCGCGATCTGCCGTTCGACGAGGCGGCCGCGGTGGTGCCGAACGCGGGTGGGCGTGTCGTCGGAGCACCGGGTATCTACGTGGCCGGCTGGATCAAACGGGGTCCGACGGGATTCATCGGTACCAACAAGTCATGTGCGTCGGAAACAGTGCTCAACCTCGTCGCCGACTACAACGACGGCAAGCTGGCCGATCCAACGGCTAGGCCGCAGGCGCTGGAGAAGCTGGTCCGCGCCCGCCGGCCCGCGGTCGTCGATGCGGCCGGGTGGAAGGCCATCGACCTTGCGGAGATCGCCCGCGGCGGTGCGGACCGGCCGCGCGACAAGTTCACCACTGTTCCCGACATGCTCGCGGCCGCCGCGACGGCACCGACTCCATCAGTGGGTCAGCGGCTGCTCGCAGGTCTCCGGCGCTAGGAACGGCCCGGCCGACGTCGATCCGGCCCTGGCCGGTCCGCAAGCCACGGCGGAGTTCAACGCCATGACGCCCGCATGGTCGAGCAGAACGGGCATCCGGTTCTGAGAGTCTTTGCGGGCAAGTCAATTCTGGTAGTGGCGATACCTTCGTCAACACCTACCTGTCCGACCTGAACACCAAAGCAGCTCGAGGCAATCACCCTCAGAGACGCCTTCCCTCAGCTGCTGGCCAACATGCACTGAGAATGAAGGTGTAGTCAGTGCCGCCGGGTGCCCGCGAAGGTAAGCACGCGACCGATTTCGCGTAGTCGCCGAATTCGGGTGCGCTCGCTGATGCGGCTTCGGGCACGGGTTCGTAGAGGCGGGAAGTGGTTGTGCAGATCGCGATGGCATAGCTGAGCCACGCGCTCGGGGCGGGTCAGGTCGCGCAGTGCGCAGGGACCGAAGTCGATCAACCACGCCTGCTCGGACAGCGCCTCACGAACGAGATCGCTTGTCGTGCCGGACAGTAGGGTTTGGCCGCCGTGCCCGAGCTCGCGCAATCGGGCAGCGCGGTTGATCGTCGGCCCCATGTACTTGCGCTCGTCGCGCAACTGAACTTCGCCGGTATGCACACCGATCCGCAGGCGGATAGGCGCCAGGGCCGCCTGCTGGAGGTCCAATGCACACGCCACCGCATCGCTTGCCAGGGTGAACGCCACCACGAAGCTGTCTCCCTCGCCCTGCTCGATCGGGCACACGCCGTTGTTGGCGTTCACGAGCTCGCCGAGCACGCGATCCATGGTGGCCAACGCCGTCGCCATCAAGTCAGGCTGGGTCTCCCAGAGACGGGTGGAGCCCTCGATGTCGGCCAGTAGCAGCGTTACGGTTCCGGCCGGCAAGGGTCGACTCGAGTTGCCGTGAAAGTCGTTTGGCGGCAGCGGATGGACGATACGCGACATGCGATCCCCCGATCACTCGAAACATCCTGCGAACTGCTGGTGTTCGTTGTCGAGTTTCATCTTGGTGTGTCGAAACATGCGTGGCCACCGTGTGCACAACACGATTGGTGGTGATGTGTGCACCCCCAAGGGGTCAGACCGAGATGTCGACGACAGCGGTGATGCGGGTGCCGCGTCCTCGCGCCGTGTCGATTACCAACGTGCCGCCGATCGCGGAGAGACGGTCGGTCATGTTGATCAGTCCGTGCCCGATCGTCGCGGGATCGAAGCCTCGGCCGGTATCGCTGATCACGAGGTTGAGCAACCCGTCATCGGCATTTGCCGCTACCGTCACTGAGGTGCCGGGCCCGCCGTGTTTGGCGGCATTCTGCAGCGCCTCGCTGCAGCAGTAATAGAGCGCCGCCTCAGTCGACGTGGGATAGCGGGCCAGACCGTGTACGTCGAGGCGCACGGGGACCGCCGCGCGCGCGGCGAGCACCGGCAGGGCCTCGGTCAACCCGCCACTGACCAGCAGCGGGGGGTAGATTCCGTGCGCGAGCCGACGAATCTCGACGATGGAGTTGTCCACCAGTTCGGACGCCTCCGCAAGCAGCGAGCGGTATCGGTCGTGCTCTGCGTTGCGGGCGAGTCCGATGAGCACCGACAGAGCGACGAGGTGCTGTTGGGCGCCGTCGTGCAGATCGCGTTCGATTCGTCGCCGTTCCTCGTCGGCGGCGGTGGTCAGTCGGGTGCGCGAGGCCGCCAGTTGCGCCGCGTGGTCGGCGAGCTGCCCTTCCGACGTCCGTAGCGCCGCGGCGTTGTTCCACACGATGATCAAGAGGTGGAAGGCATTGAACGGCAATCCCACGACGATGACGAGCGTCTCGAGCCAGAGCGGTCCGTGTTGGACCGCCTCTGGAATCGGGAGGAAGCGTGCCAACATGGCCATCGTGAGCACCGTGACCGCGGTGATCACGGTGAAGGCCAGCCCCCGTTGCCACCGAATATAGGGCTCCGCGAAGACAACTGGGACGAGCGCCACCAGCGCCATCACTGCCAGGAAGTTGGGATTGACGACCGAGACCAGCACCGAGCTGATCCAGTTCGTGATGCAGACGAGGCTTATCGATTGTGAGTATCGACCGAGCCGAGCCAGTCGCAGCCCCAGCGCCAAGGCAATGCACTGCGGGGCGCCGACCGCAGCGAACAGCAGCACATAGGGCGTCCGGTACCAGAACGCGTACTCCAACAGCGGCAGCACGACACCTGCGCTGGCCCACAGGGCGAAGTGCCCGCTGAGAAACAGCTCGTAACGCTCGGCCCTGAAGCGGTTGATCAGGTCGTGGCCCAGTAGCGACGACGAGCGCACGGCCGCGGTGAGCAGCACTTGAGGTGCGCGCCAGCCGGGCATCGCTGCGCCGGCAGGGGCCGGCTTCAGCTCGCTGTTCGCCATATCCGGCTCAGTAATCGTGGCGAGAGGCGTTCCTTGTGCAGGTACGCGTCGGCGCCGCAGTGCGAGGCGGCAGCGGGAAGGTCCTCGAGGTCGTAGGTCGACATCAGCACGACGATCAAGTTCGGGTGTACGGCACGGATCTGGCGGGTGGCTTCGATTCCCCCCATTCCCGGCATGTGGATGTCCATCAAGACGATGTCCGCGTCGTCACGGATGAGTTCGACCGCTGATTCACCCGTCTCGCATTCGCCCGCCATGACGAAGTCGTCCATCGCAGCGAGAGTGGCGGCGGTCGCCCGTCGGAAACTCGCCTGGTCGTCGACGACCCAGACTCGCACGCACTTGTCCGCCACCGCGTCATCGTGCCGGGTATGTCCGCCGCGTGCCAGGGTGTACACACCACCATTTTCATGCCGACCCGTGGCCGTCGAGGAACAACAGCACTGCCTTGACTCGCCGATCAACAGAGTCGTCGACGGTCAGTTCGAGTTTGGCGAAGATCGAGTTGATGTGCTTTTCCACCGCTCGCTGAGACAACACCAGCCGCTGCGCGACGATTCGATTGCTGAATCCGGTTGCCAGTTCGCCGAGCACCTCGCGTTCTCTGGTGGTCAACCGACTCAGGGTGGGGGCAGAGTGGGGCTGAGCGAGTAGCGCCTCCACCACCAGCGGGTCGAGCACCGTTCCGCCATTCGCCACCTGACGCACGGCCTCGTTGAGTTCGTCGAAACGCGACACGCGTTCCTTCAACAGATATCCGCGGCCCGCGGTGCCGCCCTCCAACAACCCCGCCGCGTAGCTCGGCTCGGCGTAGTTCGACAGCACGATCACCCCGACGTCCGGATGCGCGGTCCGCATCCACCGGGCCAGTCGAATCCCTTCATCGGTCGACGTCGGCGGCATGCGAACATCGGTGACCAGGATCGTCGGTTCATGCCGTCCGACGAGTTCGACGGCGGAGTCGTAATCCTCGGCGATACCGACAACCGTCACGTCGGGGTCCGTGGCCAACGCCCGGGAAACACTGTCCCGAACCAGTAGGGAATCCTCTGCGATGACGATCGAGATTCGATCACCCACGTTGCGGCCGTCCCTCCCCGATCGTTCGTGACCAACGGATTATCCCCCCGTGGACTCGCTACCGCGTGATTTGCGTATGCTCGACTTTTTTCGAACCGGCCCGCCAGTCCAGTTGTCGGCGTATGCAAATCCCATGAATGCTGCGGCGTACGTGGGTCGAGTGGGCGGGTTGGCAGTCGCGCTTGGTGTGGGCGCGGCGTTGTTCACCGGCACCGCGACGGCATGGGCCGGCCCATCCGGCACCGAGTCTTCATCGGAACATTCCTCGGAATCTTCGACAGAGTCCTCCACGACGTCAGCTGAGACCTCGCCTTCTGCAACGGATTCGTTGGACACTCCTGCGGCATCGGACAAGAAGGACCCGCCGGAATCGTCCGTGAGCGCAGCGACCGTCACGGTCACGAACGGCGATACGACCGCGACAGACGAGAGTTCCAGCGAGCCCGATGCGGCAGAGACGGAGGTCGCCGGCGAAGTGGCGGCCAGGCCGCAGGCCAAGAAGTCCGTCGCCCCCGCAGCCGAGACAGTGACGACTCCCGTCAGCAAGATTGCCGCTGCCGAGGTAAAGGTGAAAGCCAGCTCATTTGTCGCACAACCAGAATCGAATGACGAGACGCCGCAGGTGTCGAGCAGGCTCGCCGTGCAGAGTCTCGCCGTCGCATCGGAACCCGCCGCTCCCTCCCTTCGCCCGTGGCCCACCGCGTTCGACCCGACCACGGTGGTGACCTACGTGACCGGGCTGGTGACCAGTCTGGTCAATGCCGTCCTTAGCCCGTTCGCCGCGGGCGGTCCGGCGTTGCCGTCGGATCCCTCGCCGTGGGCGCTGTTGGCCTGGGTGCGTCGCGAGTTGTTCAACGAGTCGCCCCGTCTCACCCCGGTGATCAATCCGCAGACCACGACGGGACTCATTACCGGCAACGTCGGCGCGGTCGACCCCGACGGCGACCCGCTGACCTACACCGTCATCGGTCGGCCGCAGAACGGCGGCACGCTCGAGATCGACCAGGCAGGCAACTTCACCTATCGCCCCATGAACGCGATGGCCGCGGTCGGTGGAGTCGATCAGTTCACGGTCGTGGTCAGCGACGAGGCCGCAGGCTTCCACGTCCACGGCCCGCTCGGGCTGCTCAAATTGGTGCCGATCCTTGGCAACTTCATCAATCCCGGCGGCGGTGATGCAGTGGCGCAGACGATTACGGTCAACGTCGATCCGGTCGCTGGCGTCGACCTGTCGTTCCCTGCCAGCTTCCACTGGGGTGTTGCGACCGCGGGATTCCAGGCCGAGGGCGGCCCCGGCTCGCCGGTGGATCCCAACTCCGATTGGTACAAGTGGGTGCACGACCCGATCAACCAGCTCCTTGGGCTGACCCACGGGGTGCCGGAGAACGGCCCTGGCACCTACGTCTCCTACGACGACGATGCGGCGCTGGCCCAGGGCGAGCTCGGCATGAACACGTTCCGGATGGGCATCGAGTGGAGTCGCATCTTCCCGAATTCCACTGCATCCGTGAATATTTCAGACGAAGGCGGCGTCGTCAGCGCGGCGGATCTCGAGGCACTGGACGTGCTGGCCAATCAGGGCGAGGTTCAGCATTACCGCGACGTCTTCGCATCCTTGCGCGCGCACGACCTGGAACCGCTGATCACCGTCAACCACTTCACCTTGCCGGCGTGGGTCAACGACCCGACCACGACGCGAGTGCTGGCCCAACTCGGGCTGCCCGCGCCGAACGCGGGCTGGCTGTCACCAGGCACCCCAGCCGAATTCGAGAAGTACGCCGCGTACGTGGCCTGGAAGTACGGCGACCAAGTCGACAACTGGACCGTGCTCAACGAGCCGGTGCCACCGGTCCTCACGCAGTTCCTGTCGATCCCCGGCGTCGTGCCGAGCTGGCCGCCGGGCGTGATTCGGCCGGACCTCGCGTCCACGTTCCTGGTCAACGAGGCCAAGGGTTACGTCGGTGCGTACGACGCGATACACCTATGGGACACAACGGAAGCGACGGGCGGCCAGCCTGCCGCGTTCGTCGGCTTCGCGAACAACATGATTCCAGCGCGACCGGCCAATCCGGTGAATCCACTCGACGTGCAGGCGGCCGACGCGTGGAACGACTTCTACAACAACTGGTTCCCGAGGGCCGTGATCGACGGCTGGGTCGACGCCAACCTGGACGGCATCCAGACGCCCGACGAGATTCACGCCGACTTCATGGACAAGGTCGACTTCGTCGGCGTGCAGTACTACGGGTCGCAACCGATGCAGGGCTTCGGCCTCGCGCCCATCCCGGGATTCCCATGGCTGCAGGGCATTCCGGGCCGGTGCACGCCCTCGCCCACGTGCAGCGACTTCAACCAGCCCACCGACCCCGGTGGTCTCCGCGAGGTCCTCGAGGTCGCCGCGTCCTACGGCAAGCCGATCTGGATCACCGAGAACGGCATCGCCGACGCGGGTGACTCGAAGCGGCCGTCCTACATCGTCAACCACATCGCGGTGGTGCAGGACCTGGTCGCACACGGCATGGACATCCGCGGTTACACCTACTGGTCATTCGTCGACAACCTCGAGTGGGCCAACGGTTATGACCTGGAGTTCGGCCTGTACGGGTCCGATCCGACGACGCCCGAACTCGAGCGCACGCCGAAGCCGGCCAGCATCGCGGCGATCAGCGCGATCACGAAATCGCCGTTGCATTCGCTTCCCGTCGATCTGCTGGCGATGTACATCCCGAACACGGCGGTCTAAGTGCATGCGGCGGTGATTGCGGCGGTGTCCCAGTAGAACGGGCGCACGTCAGTGATGCGTCCGTCTACGACGCGAATGGTCTGAAGGATCGGGAAGTCCAATTCTCGATTCGTGGCGCGGGCCCGCGCGTGGACTTGGGTAAGGACCACTGCGGTTCCGGTCGTCGAGAGGAACTCTTGTTCGACCATCTCGAATTCCGACCACGTCTGGCTCATCGCGACGAAGAACTGCTCCATGCCGTCGTGCCCGCGCCAGATGCCGCCGTAGGGCAGCGCGTCGGCTTGGTGCAACACGACGTCGAATGCGAAGTACGGCGCAAGCGTTGCGAAGCTCGCGACCCCCGGTCCACCCGCGACGAGATATTCAGTTTCAGCGGCGTACATCGAGCGCAGAACGCTCGCAGTTTCGTTCGGTGCTGTGGTCACACCTCGTAGACGCCGCCCGAGCATCGAACGTGAGAAAGCAGCTATTGCTGCTTGCCCATGGCCGCGGCGATCTCCTCGCTGCTGACCTCGCGCATGGGTTGCCCAAGCGACCACATGTGCCCGAACGGATCGCGGATCACGCCGAAGCGGTCGCCCCAGAACTGATCTTCGAGCGGGGCGACGACGGTGGCGCCTGCATCGACTGCTCGCTGGAACTGGCTTTCGACGTCGGTCACCGTGAGATGGATCGATACCGGAGTTCCGCCAAGCGACTTCGGCGTCATGGACTTGCCGCCGGTCATCTCGGGAAAGTCGTCGTTGAGCATCACCACCGAGCCATTGATCCGCAGCGCGGCGTTGACCAGCTTGCCGTCCGGTCCAGGCACCCGTCCGAGCTCTTCCGCGCCGAACGCATCGACGTAGAAGTCGATCGCCGCGGCGGCGTCATCGACGATCAGGTAGGGGGACACGGCCGGTTGCACTTCGATTGCCATGATGGGCTCCTCTCGACGGCGGATGGTCATGTACTACGACCATCGTGCGCGCCGATTCTCATCGCCGCGGCTACACGACGGAGAACGGGGCGGGCAGTGCGGTGCGACCGGTGAGCGCCAACAAGACGGTCTCACCCTGACCGACCGCCACGCCGATCTCCGCAGCCAGCGCCGCCGCCTCCAGCAGGACGGGTTCGGGCAGCGTGAAGTCGACGCCGGTGGCGCCTACGACGTCGAGACCGTGCACGGCCAGTTCGAAGACCCGGGTCGGCAGATAGTTGCTCAATCGGATGCCTAGCCCGCCGATCACCTCGATCAGCGGATCGTCCACGGCGGCCAACTCGCCGAGGACTCGCTCCACCATGTCGTCGATCGTCGCGACGGGATCGTCGCCGAGGTCACGGCCCGCCTGGCGACCGCGCTCGACGATCGCCTCGGCGCCGGCATTCGAGGCGTAGTCCCGGATCTGGGCGTAGTAGTCGGCCGGGCTGGCGACGTCCTCACGGGAGGCGGGGCTCT
>NZ_JAVRQA010000440.1:0-2557 GCF_032161845.1 Mycobacterium sp. | reverse complement strand
ATGCGCGCGCACGGCCAACCGCAGGAAGGCACCGAGCGCCATCTGCACGGCGTTCTCGATGATCGGGCCCATCCGCCCGCTGAACGCGCGGATATAGCTCGGCACCTCGGCCGTGACTGCGGCGACGGTGCGCTCGGCCATCCTCGGCAAAACGGCTTGCAGTGCGGCGACGACCTCTTCGTCGAGGTCGAGCCCGGTGAAGCGAAGCTCAGGTTCCGACAAAACTATCCTTTGCGAACAAATTGTTGCAGATCATTCACGTTCGATGGTCAAGACTTTATACCTCCGACTCAGCCAGAGTGGTCTCATGACGACAACAGCACCCCGACCCACCGTGGTCGGCGCGATGCGCCAGCGAGTCATCCAGTTCGCCGAGCGCGTGACCACGCCGCTGGTGCCTGCCGACTACCTCGACGTGATCGACCCCTTGCGATCCGGCGCAGAACTGCGCGGCCGGATCGTCGCGATTCAACCCGAGACGCGCGACGCCGCGACCCTAGTGATCAAGCCCGGCCGCGGATGGCGAGGCCATACCCCCGGTCAATACATCCGGATCGGGGTCGACGTCGACGGCATCAGGCAGTGGCGGGCCTACTCGCTCACCTCGAACACCGCGGACGCGACGATCGCGATCACCGTGAAGGCGATCCCGGACGGCACGGTCAGCAATCACCTGGTGCGACGCGCCACCGTCGGCACCGTCGTCCACCTCGACCACGCCAGCGGCGAGTTCACGCTGGGCGCCCGCACACCCGAGAAGATCCTGTTCCTCACCGCGGGCAGCGGCATCACGCCCGTGATGGGCATGCTGCGCAACATGGAGACCACCAAGGACGTGGTCGTCGTGCACTCCGCGCCGACTCCCGAGGACGTCATCTTCAGCAGGGAACTCCGAGCGATGGCGCGGGCAGGCCGAATCACCCTGGTGGAGAAGCACACCGACTCCGACGGCATGCTCGACGTCGCCCGCATCGACGACGTCGTCGCCGACTTCGCCGATCGACAGACGTGGGCATGCGGCCCGGCCGGCATGCTCGACGCCCTCGAAGGCCATTGGGATTCGATGGGTATCGCGGACCGTCTGCACACCGAGCGCTTCCGTCCCTCGATCATCGCCGAGGCAGGCGACGGTGGCACCGTGACCTTCACGGGATCCGAGACCACCGTGGACGCCGGCGGTGCCGAGACACTGCTCGATGCGGGCGAGGCGGCGGGCGTGCTGATGCCGTCGGGATGCCGGATGGGCATCTGCTTCGGCTGCGTCGCACCGCTACGACGAGGCGCCGTGCGCGATCTGCGCACAGGCGACGTCACCACCGCCACCGAGGGCGACAACGTACACATCCAGACCTGCGTCTCCGCCGCCGCGGGTTCATGCGACATCGAACTCTGAGGAGCTCACAATGACCACTGCACAACGCATTTCAAACGACCCGACCGCCCACCTGACCGACGAGGACATCGAGAATCTCGGCAGGGAGCTGGAAGCCATCCGCGCGGACGTCCTCGCCGAGCGCGGCGAGCGCGACGCCGCCTACATCCGCAAGGTCATCGACGGTCAGCGCAAGCTCGAGCTTGGCAGCCGTGCCGTTCTGCTGTTCTCGCTGTTTCCGCCTGCGTGGATCGCGGGCACCATCGGACTGTCGATCAGCAAGATCGTCGAGAACATGGAGATCGGCCACAACGTGATGCACGGTCAGTGGGACTGGATGCGCGACAACAAGATTCACTCGACCACTTGGGAGTGGGACAACGCCTCACCGTCGGCGATGTGGAAGCACTCCCACAACGAGATTCACCACAACTACACCAACGTGCGCGGCAAGGACAACGACCTCGGCTACGGCATCATGCGCGTCGACGAGAACCAGCGGTGGAAGCCCTTCTACGTCGCGCAACCGTTGTGGAACTTCCTCAACGCCTGCCTCTTTCAGTACGGCATCGCCGCCTACGACCTCGAGATCGGCAAGTACCTCAAGGGCCGCACCGACAAGGACGAATTCCGCCGCAACGGCAAGAAGGTCCTGGCCAAGATGCGCAAGCACGCCCTACGCGACTACGTGCTCCATCCACTGCTGTCCGGACCGTCGGCCATCACGACGCTGACGGCGAATCTGACGGCGAACCTGGTTCGCAACTGGTGGACGCACTCGGTCATCATGTGTGGGCACTTCCCCGAGGGCGTGCAGACCTTCGAGAAGACGTCGATCGACGGCGAGACGAAGGGCCAGTGGTACCTGCGTCAGATGCTCGGCTCCGCCAACATCTCCGGCAGTCCGCTCATGCACTTCATGACGGGTAATCTGTCGTTCCAGATCGAGCACCACCTGTTCCCGGATCTGCCGAGCAACCGCTACAAGGAGATCGCGCCCAAGGTCGCCGACCTCTTCGAACGGTACGGCCTGACCTACGTCAGCGGCTCGCTACCCAGGCAGGTCGCCTCGGCGTGGATGAAGGTGGTGCGCCTGTCGCTGCCCAACGACTTCGGCCGCCGCAAGGCACCCGTCGCCGACTCGCCCGCCGAGATCGTCCGGAACGCCGCCTAGAACTTAGAACC
>NZ_JAVRQA010000439.1:0-4622 GCF_032161845.1 Mycobacterium sp. | reverse complement strand
CCGATCCGCAACGCGATCGGCGAATCCCATTTCTGCGAGGTGTTCCTCAATGACGTCGTCATCCCCGCCGATCACCTGATCGGCGCCGAGAACGCCGGCTGGCAGGTGGCTCAAGCCACTCTGGGCGCCGAGCGCGGCATGACGATGCTCGAACTCGCCGAGCGGCTCGGCAACGTGGGTTTCCGCCGCCTCGTCGAGGAATGCAGACGGCCGCGACCGGACGGCCAACGGCCGATCGACGACGGCGCGGTCGCCGATCGGTTGGCTCAGTTCGACATCGAGATCGCCGGCCTGCGAGGGTTGTGCCGCAACGTGGTCGAGGGTCACGACACGGGCGCCGTCGGACCGGCCGATGCCTCCATCGTCAAGCTGTTCTACAGCGAACTGCTGCAACGGCTGACCGACTTCGGCACGGACGTTGCGGGCTTGGCGGCTCACACCGTACTCGCCAAGCCGATGTCGAGCGGCTGGGAGTCCGGTGCCTGGGCGCTCGACTTCATCGGATCGTGGGAGTGGACGATTCCCGGCGGTTCCAGCGAGATTCAGCGCACCATCATCGGCGAACGTGGCCTCGGACTTCCCCGCGAGCCGGTGAGCTCGTGACGTCGGATCTGCGCGAATTTCACGACGAACTACGTTCGGTCGCTCGGGAACTGCTGTCCAAGGGCGGTACTTGGCCTCAGGTGGTCGACGCGGGCTGGGTGGCGCTTGAGATCCCCGAGTTGCTCGGCGGCACCGGGGCCTCGTTCGTCGAGACGGCCATCGTGCTCGAGGAGATGGGCCGAGCGGCCACCGCGAACCGCTACCTCGGCACGACCCTGGCGGTGGGAGCGTTGACGGCGTTGGCGCCCAACGACTCCCGGGACGCCGTGCTGAGACGGATCGAGGCGGGTGCGACAGCCACCGTGGCCACCGGCTTCACGCTGTCGGGCGGGGGCCTATCGGGGCGCGCCGAGTTCGTACCGGACGCCGAGGGCGCCGACATCGTCCTTCTGCTGGCCGAGGACGCCAGCGGTCTGGTGCTCGTCGAGGCTTCGGGTCTCGAGATCACCGCCCAACCGGTCCTCGATCAGACGCGCGCGCTGGCCGTCGTGACGGCCGACGACGCGCCGCCGGTCGACTCGTGGCCCGTTTCCGACGTCGGCGCCCTGCACGATCGCGCTGCGGTCGCCATCGCCTGCGACAGCCTCGGGGTCGGCGAGGCGATGCTCGCCGCGGCCGTCGACTACGCGTCCGTCCGCCACCAGTTCGGCAGGCCCATCGCATCGTTCCAAGCGGTCAAACATGCGTGCGCGGACATGCTGGTGCAGCTGACCGTGGCCCGGCAACTGGTCACCGCTGCCGTCGGCGAGGTCGCTGCCGATGCCGGAGCCGGCGGGGTTGCGGCGTCGATGGCCAAGTCCTACGCATGTTCGACGGCGGTCGACGTCGTCGGCAAGGCCATGCAGTTGCACGGTGGCATCGGATACACCTGGGAGAGCGGCATTCACGTCTACCTCAAGCGCGCGATGCTGAACCGCTCGCTGTACGGCTCCCCCGCATCGCACCGGAAGCGGTTGGCCGCCAGGTACGGCTGAGCACCCGGCGACGTATCGTGCACGACATGGTCGTGCCTGATTTGGCCCGCGCCGTTCCGCAGCCAGGCGGGTGCACGTGAGTTGGCGGACCGAGGTGTGGGTGCCGCAGCGCATTTTCTTGGTGGTCAGTTGGGCGCACCAGCGCTCGACGGGGTTGAGCCACGATGAACTCGGTGGGGTGAAGTGCAAGACGAACCTCGGATGTGTTGTGAGCCAACGCTTCACTGCAGGTGTCTTATGGTGGAGACGTTGTCCAAGACGAGGTGCACGTCGAGGTCGGCGGGTACTTCGGCGTCGATCTTGCGGAGAAACGCCGAGAACTCGGTGGCGCGGTGGCGGGCGTGCAGCGATCCGATGACCCTCCGCTCGTCAGATCCAGGGCGGCGTGAAGGCTGGAGGGGCCGTGGCGGACGTAGTCGTGGCTGGATCGCTCCGGGGTGCCGGGCAACATCGGGAACACCGGTTGGGTGCGATTGAGCGCCTGGATCTGGGTCTTCTCGTCGATTCGCGCCCGCATGGTCAGGCCATCCGCGCTCGTCCGTCGCCGTGCCCAGCCTTCCAACTCGACACGTTTGTCAGCGGTCAGCACCATCTCGAGCGCAGCGGAGTAGGCACGACCGAATCCAACGACTAGACCGAAATTAACGACTCAGCACACTAGGCCATCGCGGGCAGCTCGGTTCAGTGCAGCTGAATCCTGACGCCAGCCGAGGACGGGGCGTCATGCAGTTCGACCGCAATTAATCTTGTCTGCTTTGGTATTTCGAAGCGAATGACCACCTTGACGGAGCCGGAATTTAAGTTCAGCACCGTCGCCGGTTGCTGCAGTGGTCCCGGGTAGACCGCCATGTCGGCGGCCGAGTACGTGCGTCCTGCTGTATCGACCACGTACTGATCTCCAACGGTCAGGGGTTGCGGCTGGCTGCCCGTGTTGGTAACCACGACCCCGGCGACGACGAACTCCCCCGCCGGGTCGCTCTGCAGGCTGGCCCTCCCGAAGCGGACGACCACGAACTGGAGATTCCCGTCGCTCACGGGTTCGCCGATGTCACCCGTGCGTCCCGTCGTGCTGATTGATGAGCCAGCGCTGCTCCCAGAAATAAGAGCAGCGCCGCACGCGCCCACGAACAGAACGACGACACCGGCCACCGCCCACGACGCGACTGCGGATCTACCCGACGACGCAACCGGTCGGGAATCAGTGCCTGGTAAGGCGGGAGTTTGGTCACCGGGTACGCACACGGTGCCCACGATCTTGTCCGCGAATGTCTGGCGTTTCTGGTCCCATAGCGGCACAAGGAAGCCGACGAAGAAGAAGGTGTAGTCGAGATAGTGGGCCGCTTGGCGGACCAGTGATCGCCCAAACCCGATCGGCTCCCACGTCGAGTCCCTGACGCACCTGAACTTCAACATCGACTTGCCGATGCTTTGACCGGTTCTTCCTTGTCGGTAGCACAGGTTCCACAGGAAGTAGGCCGCTGCCAGCAACAACCCGCAGCACATCAAAGCGATCCGGACGTGGACGCTATTTCTGGTGCAGTAGTACTCGTAGCTGCGGGTTGTGAGTCCCACGTCATATAAGAAGTCGTCGCAGGTAAATCGCTGCACCAGCAAGTACACGACTGGACCAGCCACGAACACCACGATTGGGATCCAGTCAATCAGGGATGCCCAAAGCCTCCTCGACCACGGCGTGTAAGCACCCTTGGGCAGCACCCATGGCGGCTGCGGGGCCGGCTGGCTGTATCCCCGCACATGATCGCCGCCCGGCGGCAAGCCCTCCGACGGAGTTCGGGGTGGTGGTGCGGCGGTCATCGACACCCCTCATCGCGATCGTAGGAGGTGCCCCGCGCGCGGGGCAGCCGTTGTCGTTGAGGTTAAACCAGTGCGCACCGCGCCCACTGAAACGCGTATCCCCCGGCGCGGCAGCCGCGGTATCCCGCTTCCGGCCTACGGAGGCTCCGTGGACAGGACTTCGTGGCTGTTTAAGCAGGCGAGCACACCTCATCGGATTGGTGCGTAACGACCTCGCCGCCGCGTCCGCCAAGCCAAGTCTGCCGCGCTCCGAGTTCGGAGGCGCTGGCGAGCTAAGGACCCGTCATCGGCCACAGTGTTTCTCGTTTCTAGACGAACGAGGTCGATTACATCCTGTCTCGGATCATCCTTCAGCCTGCGCGGATCAGATCCGGCATCAAAGTGCCTCGATCCGTGCAACCTGCCCGCTCAGGGTGCGATCCGCAAGTGGGGTCGATAGTGCCGGTTTGAGCCAGTGCGCAGCGGTGACCCATCTCGGTACGTCGACACGCCGCTTGCGATGTTCGATCGCATTGACGAGCCGCGCAGCGCACTTTTCGGCTGTGACAGTGCGATGCAGTGGTCTCGGTAACGCTGCCAGCAGCATCGTGAATTCCTTTGAACTGGACTTTGTTTCGCGCAGCATGGGGGTATCGACCAACGACATGTGCGCTGAACCGACTCTGACGCCGAGGTGGGCGAGCTCGATCCGTAGTACGTTCGCGAATTGCTCGACACCGGCCTTGCTCGCACCGTAGGCCGCCATGCCGGGCACAGCGGTATACGACGAGACCGAAGCAACGACCAAGACGTAGCCTTGTTGGTCGATGATCGACGGCAGAGCGGCGCGGACCGTATGAAAGACACCAATCAAGTTGGTCTCGATCACTCGCCGGAAGGCTTCGGGTTCTACTGTTTGGACAGGGGCCCAGTGCTCGGTGCCCGCGTTGGCGACCACCACGTCGATCGCGCCGAATCGCGTCACGCCGGTCTCGGCCGCGAGCCGCATCGCGTCGAAGTCGTTGACGTCACTGCTAGCACACACGACTACATCGTCGCCGAGTTCGCCCGCGAGGGCGCGGACGCCGGCCTCGTCGATGTCGACGAGCACTAGGCGTGCACCACGCTGGTGGAGCAGCCGCGCCATGGCGGCGCCGATCCCGCGGGCAGCGCCGGTGATCATCACTACTTTTCCCCGAAGCATGGCTCATCCTCCGTGTTGCAGTTTCGCTGATCTTTGGGGCAACGGGC
>NZ_JAVRQA010000438.1:0-9924 GCF_032161845.1 Mycobacterium sp. | reverse complement strand
GTGTCGCGGACTCAGCGGCGGCTGCATCTGGTGAGCGAGGCGAGTCGTCGTTACGAGCGCACCGTGGATCCGGCGATCTCCGTCGCCGCCCTCGACCGTTGCGCCACCCTGCTCGCCGAGATCGCCGAAGGCACCGTCGAACCGACGCTCACCGACTGGCGCGGTGACCCACCCCGTGACGACTGGTCGCCGGCAGCGATCACCATGCCGGTGGATCTGCCCGACCGGATGGCCGGCGTCGGGTACCCCGCGGGTACCACCGTACGACGGTTGACCCAGATCGGTGGTCGGGTAACGGCTTCCGACGCACTGGTGACGGTCGTTCCGCCGAGCTGGCGCACCGACCTCGTGCAGCCCGCCGACCTCGTCGAGGAAGTTCTCCGCCTCGAAGGCCTCGAGAAGATTCCGTCGATCTTGCCGACCGCCCCCGCGGGACGTGGGTTGAGCCTCACCCAGAAGCGTCGACGTGCCATCGGGAAGTCCCTGGCGCTCAACGGTTTCGTCGAGATACTTCCGACGCCGTTCCTGCCCGCGGGCATCTTCGACACCTGGGGACTCGCCGCCGACGATCCGCGGCGCGCCACCATGCAGGTGCTCAACCCGCTCGAGGCCGATCGGCCGCACCTCGCCTCGACACTTCTACCGGGACTGCTGGAAGCGTTGGTGCGCAACGTGTCTCGCGGCGCTCCTGACGGTGCGCTGTTCGGCATCGAACAGGTGGTCCTCGCGACACCGCAGACCAAGGCGATCGAGCCGCTCCCCGTGGATCGCCGACCCACCGAGGCCGAGATCGCGCTCATCGACGCCGCACTGCCAAGGCAGCCACTGCACGTCGGCGCCGTCCTGGCCGGGCTTCGGGAACCCGCCGGTCCGTGGGGGCCTGGGCGCCGCGCCGATGCGATGGATGCGTTCGAGGCCGTGCGCATCATCGGACGGGCCAGCCACGTCGAGTTCGAGTTCCGTGCCGTGCAGCATCTCCCGTGGCATCCGGGTCGCTGCGCGGAGATCGTGCTCGACGGCACCGTAATCGGGTACGCCGGTGAGTTGCATCCCGCGGTCATCGAGCGCTCGGGGCTGCCAAAGGGCGTCTGCGCCTTGGAGCTCGACCTCAGCGCCGTTCCCGTCGTCGAGCCGTTGCCCGCTCCCGCGGTGTCACCGTTCCCCGCGGTGTTCCAGGACGTCAGCCTGATCGTCGCCGACGACGTCGCCGCGCAGTCCGTCGTCGACGCCGTGCGCGACGGTGCAGGTGAACTGCTCGAGGACGTCCGGATCTTCGACGTCTACACCGGCCCGCAGATCGGCGTTGGCAACAAGTCGTTGGCGTTGGCGCTGCGGTTCCGCGCTCCCGACCGCACGCTCACCGAGGACGAGGCGAGTGCCGCGCGCGACGCGGCCGTCGCTGTCGCCGTCGAGCGGGTTGGGGCCGAGCAGCGCAAGTAGGGAACGCTAGGCGACGTAGTTGGGGCGGACGAGCAATCTGGCCGGACTGCGGCCAAGGATCTGCCGCCACGGAATGTCCGCCGGATCCTCGGTCAAGCGCAGCGGGGGGTCGACCGCCATGACGGCGCGTAGCGACTCCTCCACCGAGATCTTCGCCAGGGCCGTGCCGAGGCAGTAATGCGTGCCAGCGCCGAAGTTCAGCAGTTTGGCGGTATCTGGTCTAGTGAAACGGTCGGGATCGAACTGATCGGGCTCGCGCCAGGCCGATTCGTCGCGGCATGCGGCGGCGATGCACAGGAAGACCATCGAGCCCGCCGGGATCGTCGTGCCGTGCAAGTCGATCGGTGCCAGTGCGGTCCGAGGGATGATCGGGATGCTCGGCTCCATCCGCATGGTCTCCTCGGCCGCGCTGGCGAGTCGGACGTCGTCCGCTTGGATGCCGGCTAGCTGCTCCTGATGCTGGAGGGCGACCAAAGCGCTGCAGGGTATCTGGCTACCGGCCGTATCGTGACCGGCGACAAGCAGATTCGCGATCATGGTCACGGTTTCGGTGTGGTTCAGACGCTCCCCGTCCATCTCGGCAGCGCGCAAAGCGGTGACGAGATCGCTCCCTGGGTCCTCGGCACGACGGGTCGTCAACTCGTCGACATAGGTCTTCAACTCTGTGATCGCCCGCGTCGCTTCCTCGATTTGTCCGGGCGTCATGACGAAGAACACCGGGCTCAACGCGTCAGCCCATTGCCTGAATACCTCGACATCGGAGTCCGGTACGCCGAGCAGGCGGCAGATCAGTCGCGTCGCCAGCGCCGAGCAGGCTACGACGAGATCTCCGCCGTCGGGCACGGACGCGACAGCGGCGGCGGACATCTCGGCGGCCGTTGCTCGCAGCGCCTCGACGGATCGAGGCGTGAACGCTCGCGAGACAAGCGATCGAATGCGGCGGTGATAGTCACCCTCGGTGGTGAACATCAGCCCGCCGTACCAGTCGCGAAGGGGTCCATCGGAGATGCCCATCATGTCGAACAGGCTCAGGCCTATCCCGGGGAGTCGCTGGTCGTGGGCCAGAGTTTCGACGTCGGCTTGACGAAGCACAACGGTGGCGCCGGTCATTTCATCGGTGGCGAGTGGGCCGTTGCTTGCCGCCTCGCGTAACACCCCGTGCAAGTCGCCTGCGAAGTTTCCACTGAGATCGATCAGCGGGGCCGTGTTCATCGCCATGATTCCCCCGAAGTTAGCTGATGAGAGTCAAATCATATGTCCAACGTCCCTGCCGGGTGTGTCATTTCGCCCACGGAAAGAACCGCGCCACCGCGGTGGCGATGACCCGCTGATACGCCGGCCCGATTGTGCGTGCCAGCACGTCGAGAGCCTTTGCCTCCCAGCCGATCACCACTCGGGCGCGACCCTTGTCGACCGCGCCGATGATCGTGGTGGCGGCCATTTCCGGCGTATGGATGGCCATGTGCTTGTCGAAGAACTCGGCAAAGCTCTGCGCGTCTTGTCCCTCGGCGACCGTGGCATTGCGGGCGACGGCGGTCTTGATGCCGCCCGGGTGCACGCACGTGACCTTTACCGGGTGCTTGGCGACCAACATCTCCTGCCGTAGCGCCTCGGTGAATCCGCGCACGGCAAACTTCGCCGCGTTGTAAGCGCTCTGGCCCGGCACAGCGATGAGCCCGAACAAGCTCGAGATGTTCACGATGTGCCCATCACCGGAGGCGATCACATGTGGCAGAAAGGCCTTGGTGCCGTTCACGACACCCCAGAAGTCGATGTCCATGACTCGTTCGATGTCCTTGAACTCTGACTTCTCGACGTCGCCGTTGTAGGCGATACCAGCGTTGTTGTAGACCTGGTTGACCGTGCCGAAGTGGGTCATGACGGCGTCGGCATAGGCCAGCACCGCTTCGCGCTCAGCGACATCGAGGCGGTCGGACTTCACCGTCGCGCCGAGCGCTTCAGACCTACGGACCGTTTCGGCCAGGCCGTCGGTGTCGATGTCGGAGAGCGCGAGTTTGGCGCCCTTCGCGGCCAGGTTGAGCGCCAGCGCTCTACCGATGCCAGAGCCGGCTCCGGTGATGACGGCGACCTTGCCTTCGAATTGGTTCATCGGGCTACGACCTTCGCGTTGTCGAGGTGAACTTCGGATTGCCCGAGCACGTGGTTGCGCAGCTTCGCGCCGAGGTCGGATACTGCGTCACGAGCTGCCGGCAGAACGCTGACCTGCAGGTGGAAGACGTGCCAGAGGCCATCGAACAGTCGATGATCAAGGGTGCCGGTGCCCGCGGCAGCAACGGCCTTCGCAATGACGGTCGCGTCGCCACGGAGCGGATCGTCACCGGCGGTGTGCATGACGATCGGCGGCAAGTCGGTCATATCGCCGTACGCCGGAGAAATGCCCGGCGACATCGGATCGATGCTTCCCGCATAGGGCACCGCCCACTCGGCGGTCATCGCCGGAATGATCAGAGGATCCCGCAGCTTTGGCCGCAGGCCGTCGATGTCGGTGGAGAGGTCCGCCCACGGGCAGATGAGGCCCAGCGCCGCAGGCACGGCGATTCCGCGATCGCGCAGCGTCATGGCGAGGGCTAGCGTCAATCCGCCACCAGCCGAATCACCCACGATGACAGTGCGTTTCGGATCGAGCCCGTCGTCGAGCAACTGGGAGTACACCGCCGCCATCTCTTCGAGGGCCGCGGGGTATGGAGCTTCCGGCGCACGTGAGTAGTCCGGGATGACGGCGGTCATGCCGGCCGCCTTGGCAAGGTGTGCGACCAGGCCGCGGTAACCCTTGGCGCTACCCAGCGCGTAGCCGCCGCCGTGCAGATAGATCATTGTTCCGTTGGGCCCGCCCAGCGGTGGCCGGACGCGCTCGACGGCGACGCCGGCGATGTCGACGCGGCAGAGGTTGGTGCCTCTCGGGGGACGCGCGGCACTGGTCAGCAGGTTGACCATGGCGCGCTTGCGATTGACGGAGATGCGCCGGGAGGCGAACAGTGGTCGTGCGACTCGCAGCCCGGCCCGGATGACGTGCTTGTTGATGTTCATGATGACCCTTCGAGGAATGCGTTGGTGTGCAATGGGTTAGAGGCGCGCTCGTGCTCAGACGGAAACCGCGTCTGCCGGTGTCTCGTCGAACTGCAGGAGGCTGTCGTCGACCGGGTCGTCGAGCAGCATCTTTGAGTCCTTGCCGTAATGCATGAGCACCTTCCACGGGTTCTTCGAGCCCTGCCGTGGCCAGATGTCCTTGGAACGCTGCACGTAGCCCGATTGCAGCTGGTCCACCATCCCGATCTCCATCGCGGAGTGATCGGCATCGCGCGGAGTTGCGATCGTGTGGCCGTTGTCGTCCATGTGCTTGAACAGCCGGCACAGGTATTCGCCGGCAATGTCGGACTTCAGGGTCCACGGCGCGTTGGTGTAGCCGAAGACCCATGCCAGGTTGGGAATGTCCTCGACGAGCACACTCTTGTACGTCATCTGGTCGTGCAGCTTGCGGGACTCACCGTCGACCCAGAGCTCCATCCCGCCAAGCATCTGGATCTCCAGGCCGGTCGCGGTCACGATGATATCGGCCTCGAGTTCCTGGCCAGACGCCAACAGGATGCCCGTCTCGGTGAACGTGTCGATCTGATCGGTGACGATCGACGCCGCACCGGAGGCCAGAGCCTTGAAGAGATCGCCGTTCGGCACCGCGCACAACCGCTCGTCCCATGGCATGTACTTAGGGGTGAAGTGGCTCATGTCGACCGACGGGCCGAGGTGCCGCTGGACCTGCCAGAGCAGGAACCGGCGCATCTGAGCAGGCCAGCGCTTGCAGGCCAGGTACAGGTAGCGCTGGAAGGCGATGTTGCGCCTGCGCGCGAACCGGTACACCCACTTGTCCGGAAGGAAGCGACCAAGGACCTCCGAGATCTTGTCGAGAGCGGGTATCGAGAAGATGTACGACGGCGAACGCTGCAGCATGGTCACGTGCTCGGCGTCGGGGGCCATCGTCGGGACCAGGGTGACCGCCGTTGCGCCACTTCCGATTACGACGACCTTCTTGCCCGTGTAGTCCAGGTCTTCAGGCCAGTGCTGGGGATGGATGGTTTGACCCTTGAACCGGTCAAGGCCGGGGAAGGTGGGCAGAAAGCCCTTGTCGTGGTTGAAGTAGCCAGTGCAGCTGACGAGGAAGCCGGCGGTGTACGTGCGCATCTGGCCGGTCGCCTCGTGCAGGGCGGTCACCGTCCAGCGGCTCTCGGCGGTTGACCAGTCGGCGGTGAGGATCTTCACGCCGTACTGGATCTTCTCGTCGATGCCGTACTCGGCCGCGGTGTCCGCGATGTACTCGCGGATCGATGGGCCGTCGGCGAGGACCTTCAGTTCCTGCCACGGCCGGAACTTGTATCCGAAGCTGTACATGTCGGAGTCGGAACGGATGCCGGGGTAGCGGAACAGGTCCCAGGTGCCGCCAAGGCGCTGACGTCGCTCCAGCACCGCGATCGACTTGTTCGGGTGCTCGGCGCTCACCTGGCAGGCGGTGCCGATACCGGACAGGCCGGCGCCGATGATCAGGACGTCGAAATGCGGTGCGTTCATGTGTGCTTCCTCGCGCTTCTTGCCTGCTCGGTCCGCAGGACGCTGTAGAAACAGAATGGGTGACGGCACCGCCGCGGGTATTGACGGTTTCCGACACGTTTTTGTCATTTCCCGACAGGGGGAGTTGATCGGATGGCCAGCCTTATCCGCGCCACCAACCTGTGGGGGTACGGCGACCTGATTCGGGAGCTCGGCGCCGACCCGGCGCCGTTCCTGTCGCGCTTCGGCATACCGTCCGGGGTGGAGCGCCAGGAGGACGCGTTCATCTCCTTCGAGCCGTTCGTTCGAATGCTGGAAGCCAGCGCCGCCGACCTGCACTGTCCCGACTTCGGGCTTCGCCTCTCGCGCTGGCAGGGCTTGGACATCCTCGGACCGATCGCGGTCATCGCACGGAACGCCCAGACGGTGCTGGACGGGATGGAGTCGGTCGCGCGGTACCTGTATGTCCACTCCCCGGCGCTGACCCTGAGTGCCGCCCCGCTGACCCCCGACGGTGACGTCAGATTCACCTTCGAGGTAGTCGAACCGGGTCTGCCCTACGTGCGCCAGGGGTACGAGTTGAGCCTCGCCAACGGCGTTCGCATGCTTCGCCTCATGGGTGGCCCGGAGGCTCGTCCCCGCGCCATCTCCTTCTTGCACGAACAGTTCGGCCCGGCGGCCGTCTACCGCGAAACACTGGAATGCCCCGTCCTCTTCGGACAGAGTTGGTGCGGGTTCGATCTACCCCGCCAGCTTGCGGGTCGCCGCATCGTCAGTGCCGATCCCGAGACGAGACGCATCGCAACGAAATACCTCGAAACCCATTACCTGCCAAGCGCTGCCACGCTGTCCGATCGGGTGGCAGAGATGGCTCGGCGGTTGCTGCCCACCGGGCAATGCAGTGTGGACGCGATCGGAGGCGAACTCGCGATGCATCCCCGGACGCTGCAACGGCACCTGGCCACCGAAGGCGTGCGCTGCCAGGATCTGATCGAGCGGGAGCGCCGCAACCATGCGGCGCGGTACCTCGCCGACCCGCGGTTCCATCTGAGCCAGATCACGGTCCTGCTCGGCTACACCGAGCAGAGCACGTTCAACCGCTCTTGTCGACGTTGGTTCGGCAAGACACCTCGGCAGTACCGAGCCGAGCTACCGGTATCGCCGCCGCGCATCACGAAGGGTTCGGGCACACGTCGCGAGACCCGGGCAAAGTAGTCAACTCGCTGATCTGGCGATCCAACTCTTCGACGAGGGCCTGCGCCAGCAGGTCGCTGTCGGGAACCTGCTCGCCGTCGACCGTGATGCCGATGTTGAGGCTATCGAGATAGCTGAACAGTGTGATGTTCAAGGCGATTCCATCGACGATGGTCGAGACGGGATAGTTCGCGAGGACGCGGGCTCCGGCAAGGTACTGCGGTGTCCGCGAACCCGGAACATTCGAAATGATCACATTGGCAGCCGGTTTCACCGATCGTGAACCCGCGAGTCTTAGTACCGTGCGCATCGCCGGGCCGAAGAGAACCGGAGGCACCAGGTCGTTGGCTTGCTGCATGAGGTTGCGCGGCTGGGCCGCCTGTTCCTTCTTGGCGCTCAGCAGTGAATTGCGGCACGCGGTGATTCGCGCCGCCGGACTTGCCTCGTCGGTAGGCAGGGCCACGACCATGGTGGCGACCTTGTTGCCGAAGGTGCCGCGCTCGGCGGGCGTCCGGACCGAGATCGGAACCATGGCGAGCAATCGCTCGGGCGGCAGTTCGTCCTTGGCGGCAAGCCAAGTCCGCAGGGCCCCGGCGCACAGGGCGACGACTATGTCGTTGACGGTCGCGCCGTAAGCGTGCTTGAGCTGCATTACCTCGGGCAGTGGCAGGCTCACCAAGGCAAGCCCCCTATTTGGCGTGATGCGGGCATTGAACGCGGTGCGCGGTGCGACCATCGGCGGTGCCTCGGATCGTTTCCGCCGCAACAATCGTCCGGCGACGCCGGTCATCACCGAGACGCCAGGGAGCGACCGAATGGTCGCTACGTCGTCCAGGTGGGTAAGGGCGGGGCGGGCGGCCTTGGCCGCGGCGACCTGTTGTCGGGGGACGTCGGTTAGTCCCCGCAACAACATCCCCAGCCGGTTGGGAACCGCCTCCGCTACCCGAGCCGAAGCCGCTTCGATGTGGCGCCCTCGTGGCGCCTCGTCGAGCAGAGTGCTCAAGATCTCGCCACCCGACACCCCATCGACGGCCGAGTGGTGCAGTTTGATCAGCAGCGCTACCCGGTCATCGGACAAACCGTGGATCAGGTAGGCCTCCCACAACGGCCGGGCACGGCTCATCGGCTCTGCTGCGAGGCGCGCTACCTGTTCGGCAAGAGTCCGCTCATCGCCGGGTGCCGGCAATGCGAAATCACGCACGTGATAGTCCAGATCGACCGTGCCGTCGACCCACGACGGGTGTGCCACGTTCAAAGGGACCTCCGCCAATTGCCACCGCAACGGTGCGAGCAGGTGTATCCGGCTCGCGAACAGCGACTTGACGGCGTGGCGGGTCAATCGACGCCCGTTCGCCCTCTTGCGTTCGAGAATGGCCAGGGCTGAAACGTTGGCGACGGTGCGATCGTCCTCGGTGGCGAGGAAAAAGGCATCGAGGCTCGTCAGTCGACGCATGGTGGTGGTCCTCACTAGTTGGGGCCGAAGTGGTTGCCGGCGTTGGCGCTACTGTGCAGGGCAGGTGGTCCACCGGTCTTGTCGCGGTGCGACAGACTTTTGACTTTTCGCGACTGCACGCCCACCGATTAATGAATTTGCACCCAAGCGCATAACCATGCAGAATCGCCGCATGACTTCTGTGGCAGTGGCGGGCGCCAGTGGCTACGCGGGCGGCGAGATCCTGCGCCTCCTGCTCGGCCACCCAAGGCTGCTGGACGGACGCCTGAGCATCGGTGCCTTGACCGCCGCCGCGAGTGCAGGCACTAGCCTTACCGAGCACCATCCGCACCTCCTTCCGCTCGCCGACAGGGTCCTCGAACCGACCGATGCGGGCGTGCTGGCCGGCCACGACGTGGTGTTCCTCGCCCTGCCGCACGGGCATTCCGCCGCGCTGGCCGAACAACTCGGTCCCGACACCCTGATCGTCGACTGCGGTGCCGACTTCCGGCTCACCGATCCGGCGGCCTGGGAGCGGTTCTATGGCTCGGCGCACGCCGGCAGCTGGCCCTACGGCCTGCCCGAACTCCCCGGCGGCCGCGAGGCCCTACGGAACACCAAGCGCATCGCCGTCCCCGGCTGCTACCCGACGGCCGCCCTGCTCGCCCTGCTACCCGCGCTCGCCGAGGATCTCGTCGAACCCGCCGTGACGGTCGTCGCGGTGAGCGGCACCTCAGGGGCGGGCCGCGCGGCGAAGGTCGACCTCCTCGGCTCCGAAGTCATCGGTTCGGCGAGGGCGTACAACGTCGGCGGAACGCACCGGCACACCCCTGAGATCGCACAGGGCCTGCGGACGGTCACCGACAAGCACGTCACCGTCTCCTTCACGCCGGTTCTGATCCCGACGTCGCGGGGCATCCTCGCCACGTGCACGGCCCGTACCGACGCCTCGCTGTCGCAGATCCGCGCGGCCTACGAAAAGGCTTACGGTGGTGAGCCGTTCGTGCACCTGCTCCCCGAGGGCCGACTCCCGACGACCGGTTCGGTGATCGGCAGCAACGCCGCGCAGGTCGCGGTCGCCGTCGATCCAGACGCCGGCGTGCTGGTGGCGCTGTGCGCAATCGACAACCTCGTCAAGGGAACCGGAGGGGCGGCTGTGCAGTCGATGAACCTGGCGCTGGGCTGGCCGGAGACGGAAGGACTTTCGATCGTGGGTGTGGCACCGTGAAGCTCGTACGCAAGCAAGGCGTCACCGCACCGTCGGGGTTCCGCGCGACGGGTATCTCGGCGGGCATCAA
>NZ_JAVRQA010000437.1:0-14692 GCF_032161845.1 Mycobacterium sp. | reverse complement strand
TCATCACGGCTCCAACACCACCTTGCCCCGGATTCCCCCGGTCGCCAAGCTCTCAAGCGCCGCGCGGCCCTCCGACAGGGGATAACGCACGGGCGGCGGCGGTCGCAGCCCACCGTCGACCAACTTCCCTAGGCCCATGCCGATCTCTGCCTGCGCACCCGGCGTGCGATTGATGAACTCGCCAAGCCCGACACCCACGACGCTGACGTTACGCAACAGCAACCGATTCACCTTGACCGACGGAATGCCGCCGCCCGACGCGAAGCCCAGCACGAGTAGTCGCCCCTCGGTCGCCAACACCCGGATCGCATCGTCGAAGGCGTCGCCACCAACGGGGTCGACGACGACGTCCACCCCGCGGCCGTCGGTGTGGTCGCGGACCGCCTGCGCCCAGCCATCGGTCAGCGGGAGCACCACGTCGGCACCCAGCGACTCCACGAACTCCATCGCGCCTGGCCGGTGCACCATTGCAATCACTCTGGCGCCCAACGCCTTTGCGATCTGGATGGCCGCCGTACCGACTCCACCAGCCGAGCCGAGGACAAGGACCGTCTCGCCGTCGAGCAGCGCTGCTCGACGGACCAGTGCGAAGTACATCGTGTAGTAGTTGCCGAGCAGGCACACCGCCGCACCGTCGTCGACGCCGTCCGGAGTCGGCAGCACGCTGGCTGCCGGCACCGCCACCTGCTCGGCCCATGCGCCGAGCATGCTCAACGCGGTGACCCGTTGGCCGACGACGAATCCCGAGTCCGCAGGCGCCGAACGGACCAGGCCGGCGATCTCGGTTCCCGGGACGAACGGCGGGTCGAGCTTGAGTTGGTACTCACCCTTGATCAGCAGCAGATCGGGGAAGCTGACCCCGGCCGCACCGACGTCGACGACGACCATGCCGTCGCCTGCGACGTCGTCAACGTCGGTGTACACCAAACCCGATGGTCCGGAGAGTTGTTGCGCAACAAGCGCCTTCACTGGCTAAATCCCCGGGTCGCTTCGCTAATGCCCACCGAGCTAACCGAGCTTGAAGCTGGCCGACTGCGCTGCCGAGAGGTCGGTGATCTCGCCCCACTTGCCTGCCACGTCGTCGACCGACGGCACGCTGTCGAACGTCACACCGTCGTTCTGGAACAGCGCCGTGCGCTGCACCTTGCCGCCGCCGACGATGAAGATCGAGTCGGTGTCGGGCAGCTCCTCGGTGCAGAGATAGGCCACGACCGGCGCGACGTACTCGGGCGTCAGCTTCTCGAAGACCTCGGGAGGCAGGATGTCCTGCGTCATCCGGGTGGCGGCGATCGGCGCGACGGCGTTGGCCTTGATGTTGTACTTCGCGCCTTCCTGGGCCAGCGTGTTGATCAGGCCGACGAGGCCCAGCTTCGCGGCGCCGTAGTTGGCCTGGCCGAAGTTGCCGAACAGGCCGCTGGTCGACGTCGCGACGACGACACGGCCGAAGCTCTGCTCGCGGAAGTGCGGCCACGCGGCCCGCAGCACGTTGTACCCGCCGTAGAGGTGCACCTTGAGCACGGCGTCCCACGCTTCGAACGTCATCTTGTGGAACGTGCCGTCACGCAGGATGCCCGCGTTGCTGACCACTCCGTGAACGGCCCCGAACTCGTCGATCGCCGTCTTGATGATGTTCTCGGCGCCCTCGGACTCGGCGACGCTGTCGTAGTTGGCGACGGCGCGACCGCCCGCCTCCTTGATCTCGGCGACGACGTCGTCTGCCATGTTGTGTCCGGCGCCCGATCCGTCGCGCGATCCACCGAGGTCGTTGACCACGACGCTGGCGCCCTCACGGGCCAGGGTCAGCGCGTACTCACGCCCGAGACCTCCACCGGCTCCGGTGACGACGATGACGCGATCCTGCACTCCGGGCATAGCTTTCCCATCTCTCGATCTTCGTTGGCGAGCGTCGGCGGGGCCGCCGATTCCCGAGTCGCTGCGCTCCTGCCCTCCGTACTCAGAAGAGCCTGCGGGCCAGCTTCCACGCCTTCTCTGTATACGGCGGGTAGATCAGCTGCGTGATGTCGGGTCGGGTCGGCTTGGTCAGCACCGACTTGAGGTGGCTGAACTCCTCGAAGCCGAACCTGCCGTGATACGAGCCCATCCCCGAGGGGCCGACGCCGCCGAACGGCAGCCTAGTGGTCGAGAACTGGAACAGCAGGTGGTTCACCAGCATGCCGCCGGCAGTCACCTCCTTGATGACCCGCTCCCGAACGGTCTTGCTCTTGGTGAAAAGGTAGGCGGCCAACGGTTTGGGCCGTGAGTTGACGAATTCGATTGCCTCGTCGATTGATTGGACGGTCACGACCGGCAGAATCGGACCGAAGATCTCGTCGGTCATCAACGGCTCGTCCAGCGCCGGGTCGACGACGACGGTCGGTTGGATCTTCATCTCGGCGGCATCCGATCCGCCGCCGAGGGCCACCGTGCCCTTGGTGGCCGCCAGCGATGCGACGAGCCGATCGAAGTGCCGCTGGTTGACGATGGGCTTGCCCGACCGGTCCTCGGCCTCGAAGGTCTCGACGGCCTGCTTGATCTTGTCGACCAACTGGTCGCGAATCGAGGCGTCGGCGATGAGGTAGTCGGGTGCGATGCAGATCTGACCGGAGTTGATCAGCTTGGTCCACGCGATGCGCTTCGCGGCGATCTCGATGTCGGCGTCGGCGGCCACGATCACCGGGCTCTTGCCGCCCAGTTCCAGCGTGACGGGCGTGAGGTGCGCCGCCGCCGCCTGGTAGACCCGGCGGCCGATGTCGGTGCCGCCGGTGAAACACAGCTTGTCGAACCCTTGGGCGATGAGTTCCTGGCTGACGTCGCCGTCGCCTTCGATGACGGCGACCGCATCGGGGTCGAGGTACTTCGGCACCAACTCGGCCATCAACGCCGAGGAGGCAGGTGCAATCTCGGACGGTTTGAGCACGACCGCGTTGCCGGCCGCAAGGACACCGACGGCGGGCCCAAGGGTCAGAGCGAACGGAAAGTTCCACGCGCCGATGACGAGCACGACGCCGAATGGCTCGTATTCGATCCACCCGCGACCGGGAAGCTGCGCGAATTCGAGCCGTCGGTGCTTGCGCTTGGTCCACTTGCCGACGTTCTTGGCGGCATCCTGCGCTTCGCTGACGGTGCTGGCGATGTCGGCGAGCCACGCCTCGAACGGCTTGCGGCCAAGGTCCTTCTCGAGCGCGGCCGCGATGGCGGGCTCGTTGTCCGTCATCAGAGTCGCCAGCGCCTCCAGCTGCCGTTTGCGCCAAGCGACGTCACGGGTGCGGCCGGTTTCGAAGGTCTTGCGGAGCCGGGCGACGGTGGCCGGAATGTCGACCACAGTGGTAGCTGAGCTGGGCGGAGCTGGGACTTCTTCGTCGGCTTGGGTGGTCACTGGGAGTCCTTCCTGACCCTAGGAATGACCCGATCCTAACCAACCACCCGGTAGGCGAACAGCCTCAGTCAGCCGCGCTCGCCCACCACGAAGTCGGAGAACGCCTTCTGGTCGGTCTGCTCCGGCAGAACCCAGCGGTCCAGGCGCCGCATCTCGTCCCGCGAGGTCACCGCGGACGCCGCCCAACCGTGTCCATTCAGCCATTCGGTGACGTCGGCCCGGTCCTCGTCGTGGTACATCAGGTCACCGACGTCGATGACGTCCTCCATGCCGAACTGTTCCGCGATCTTCTGGAACCGCTCGCGCATCAACTCGCGCCGGTCCTGCGCTTGCACGCCGACGGTCTCGGCGGCGACCCGACTGCCTCGCGCACTCAGGTGGGTGATCTGCGTGAACAAGCGGTCCTGGGCGTCGGCGGGGAGATACATCAGCAGGCCTTCGGCGAGCCACGCCGTCGGCACCGAAGCGTCGAAACCCGCACCCACCAGCGCGGTGGGCCAGTCCTCGCGAAGGTCGATGGGCACCTCGTGGAGAATCGCGGACGGTTGCACACCGTGTCCTGCCAGCGTGGCTGCCTTGTACTCGAGGACTTTGGGCTGATCGATCTCGAAGACCGTCGTGTCGGCGGGCCACTCGAGGCGGTACGCCCGCGAATCCAGGCCCGAGGCGAGAATGACGACCTGCCGGATACCGGCCGTCGTCGCAGCTGCGAAGAACGCGTCGAAGAAGTGCGTCCGAACGGCCTGGTAGCTGCCCATGTGCTCGAAGACGGCCGCCGATTCGGCTCCATCTTCGCCGGCCTGCCTAACCTTCTCGATGAAGGAGTCGTCGAGCATGAACTCCCAGACGCCCGTCCCTGCGCCCGCGACCAGGATCTTGGCGTACGGATCGCGGATCAGCGGCGTCTCGCGCTCGGTTTCACCGGCTCTGGCGGCGGCCACCATCACCGCCGTGGATCCGACGCTGGTGGCGATGTCCCAGGTGTCGTCGTGCGTACGCAAGGAGCTCATGGGCGCCGTTCCTTCGATAGCCAATGCCGGTCGTTCGCAATGCTACCGAGAAAGTTAGTTCAGCTAGCCTGCGGTGTGCGCTACGTCACCGGACGACGGTCGGCGCAAAGCCGCCGAGTTACTCGGCGAGCTTCCAGAGTTTGTTCGCCAAAAGAAGCTCCAGCTTATCCACGATGGTGGCGAGTTCGTCGTGACCGCCGACGTAGCCGGCGTAGAAACCCATTCCCCACATCACGGCGACCAGCATCTCGACGAGCGTCGCGACGTCGGTGTCCGTGGTGAGCTCGCCCCGCTCGAGAGAATCGGTAACGGCCCAGGTCACGAACGCCCTGGAGGCCTTCAAGGAGTTGTGCTCGTCACGACTCAGCTCGGGGTGACGCTGAGATTCCAGCACCGACGTCACCAGAAATGCAGCGGCTGAGCGGTCACGGGAATCAGCCTGCATCGCGGCCGAGAAAAAGGCGGACAGTCGCTTCACCAGCGACGTCTGTCCCTCTGCCTTGGCCATCCCTTCGGCAACCACCAAGTCGTTGGTCTTCTCGACCACTTCTGCGTACAGCACGCGCTTGCTTGCGAAGTAATGGTTGATCGCTGGACGCGTCAGATCAGCACGTATTGCGATTGCTTGGAATGTCGCTGCGTCGTAACCGAGTTCGCTGAAAACCTCGCGTGCCGCGCGCACAATGCGTTCACGCGTCTCCGCCGCCTTCGCTGCTGGCGGGCGGCCAGGTCCTCGGGTCGCGGTGTACGGCACGCTCAAATTGTGCCACACGTCACCTGGCATTCATGGGCGAAATGGTTGCGGGACCGTAAAAATTCGAAACCCAGCAAACCATCTTTGCCGTCAATCGCGGCAAACTGGTCGAATTCTTACCGAAGTTCGACATAGCTGAGACTGGCCACGCGAGGCGAATGCCGCTCCTTGGCAACTAGGGTTCTCCTCCATGGTGGGTGGGGTGTCGCGGGAGTCCTACTTCGAGACGGGCCTCGACGTGCTGTCCGACGTCGGATACGGCGGGCTCAAACTCGCAGAGGTGTGCAATCGCCTCGGCGTTACCACCGGCTCCTTCTACCACTACTTCCGTAGCTGGTCGGCGTACACCCACGCGCTCGTCGGCCACTGGCTGCAGCAGCGCATGGACGGGATGGCCGTGGCGTACGCGGAGCCCGTCCCCCGGCGGCGCATCGACACCATCATCAAGCATGCGCTGGCACTGCCCCACGGCGCCGAGGCGGCAATCCGGGTCTGGAGTTCGATCGACCCGGAGGTATTCGCGATCCAGTCCACCGTCGACCAGCGGCGGTTCGACGTCATGTTCGATGCGGCGCTCGAGATCCTCGGGAACGAACACCAGGCACGAGTCTTCGCCTCCTGGGGGATGTACCTGCTGATCGGCTACGAGCAGAGCACGCTGCCCCGAGACACCATCGGCCTGAGATGGGTCGCGGATCAGCTGCTCGACGCGTTGGACTCGGGCCGCTTCGCCTCGGTGCCGGACGCAGGCTGACCCGCCGGGTCTACCATCCGGTGCATGCTGACCCCGGCTGGCCTCTGGCACCGGGCGATCGACCGGATCAGGCAGCGCGACCCGGAGAATGACGCGGCGCGAAGGGCCGTGCGGGCGGCGATCGTGCTACCGCTGGCGGCCGCTGTCGGTTTCGCCGTCGGAAGTGGTTCGCAGACACCGTTGTTCGCGATCTTCGGCTCGGTGGCGCTGCTGATCACCGTCGACTTCCCCGGTAACCGCCCTGCGCGGGCACTGGCGTATGGCGGTCTCGGCGTCAACGGTGTCATCCTCATCACGCTGGGCACGGTGGTCTCGCCAATCCCCTGGCTGGCAGTACTGACGATGTTCGTACTTGGCATGGTCGTGACGTTCTCCGGAGTTCTGAGTGAGACGTTCGCGGCGGGCCAGCGGTCGACGCTGATGATCTTCGTGCTGCCCGCCTGCACGCCCGCCGGTCCCATCCCGGAGCGCCTGCTCGGCTGGTTCATCGCGCTCTCGCTCGCCGTACCCGCCGCGCTGTTCCTGCTACCGCCTCGCCATCACGACGACCTCCGGCGCCACGCCGCTCTGGTGTGCCGGACGCTGGCCGACCGCCTCGACGGCGCCGCGACTGCTGAGGACGTGACGTCGGCGATGGGTGCGTTGCGGGCCAACTTCCTTGGCGCCGACTTCCGGCCGGTCGGATTGACCGCGGGCAGTCGCGCGCTGGTGCGGGTGGTCGATGACCTGCAGTGGCTCTCCGATCGAATCACCGACACCAGCGGCGATCTGCTGGCGGAAATGCGCGATCCCGTCGTCCAGGTGCTGCGCGAGAGCGCACTGGTGCTCAGTACCCCGCGGGCGGCCGACCGCGAGGCCCATCGCGAGAGCCTGGCCACCGCGTTGGCGGTGCAACGATTGATCGCCCAGAGCCGCTACCGCGACGACATCGTCGAAATTCTCGACGAAACCAGCGACGCCACCGCCATCCGAGTGGGCCGAAAGCTGCTGACCCGCAGGACGGTTTCGGGCTGTGTCGGCACCACCGGACGGATCATCGGCATCGCGGCGGCGGCCGACGCCCGCCCCGTGTGGGCCCGCGTCCTCGGGCGCAGGCTGCCCGAGTCGGGGGCCGCCGAGCGACTGCTCTCGGAGTCACAGGCACTCACGTCGCTTCCCGGCGGCTTCCTCGCCACCAAAGCCGTCGTGGTGCGCAACAGCGTCCGAACGGGCCTTGGTCTGGCGCTCGCCGTCACCGTCACCCACGTCTTCCCCGTCGAGCACGGCTTCTGGGTGGTGCTCGGCGCGATGTCGGTCCTCCGCAGCAGTGCGCTCACGACCGGCACCAGGGTGGTCCGCGCGGTGGTGGGGACGACGATCGGATTCCTGCTCGGCGTGGTCTTCATCGAGTTGATGGGCGTCGAGCCGGTCGTGCTGTGGATCGCGCTGCCCCTCGTCGCGTTCGGTTCGGCGTACGTGCCGGAGGTCGCGTCGTTCGTGGCCGGCCAGGCGATGTTCACGATGATGGTGTTGATCATCTTCAACGTCATCAACCCGAGTGGCTGGCAGGTGGGTCTGGTCCGGGTCGAGGACGTTGTCGTCGGCGCGATGGTGGGCGCCGTCGTGTCACTGCTGCTCTGGCCGCGCGGTGCGGCGGCCAGGGTGTCACGCGCGGTGGACGCCGCCGTCGCCGCGGGCGCCAGCTACCTCACCATCGCCGTCAAGCGGGTGACGCGCGGCGCCTCGGAGTCGGCCGACGACAAGGTGTTCTCGCTGGGATTCTCCGCGATGTCCGCCTCGCGAACGCTCGATGATGCCGTCCGCCAATACCTTTCGGAGAGCGGCGGGTCGACGGATCAACGCGCTCCCGTCGTCCGCGCCGCCAACCGGGCCGTCCGGGTGCGCACCGTCGCCGAGCTGATCGCCGACGTGTTGCCGCCGCCGCTGACCGCGTATCCACGGGTGCGCGACGTGCTCGAGATGCACGCCACGGCGATCCGCGAGCGCCTGCACGGTCGGCGCCCGGTGCACGATCTCGGCCCGATCAGCGACGACTTCGTCCTGGCCCTCCGCGCCGAAGCCGAGGACGCTGACCTGTCCATCAGTGCGGCGCTGCCTCTGGTCACCGTGGCGGCGAACCTCGGCGAGTTGGAACTGCTCTACCCGGACCCGGTGCGACCCGCCGCGTTGCGGAGCGGCTAGCGACCTGCGGGCGGAGCGCTGCCTGCGTCGAGATAGCGCTCACGGCTCAGATCGGGCCCTTTGCCGACCGTCAGCGCTATCTCAACGACCGGAGGTGTGGGGCATCAGCGCATTCGGCGGGATGGTGCCGAACTTGCCCGCGTTGAAGTCCTCCATCGCCTCGACCAACTCGGCCTTGGAGTTCATCACGAACGGGCCGTAGTGGAAGACCGGCTCGCGAATGGGCTTGCCGCCCAACAACAGCACCTCCATGGCGGGGGTGCGCGCGTCCTGGGTGGCGTTCGCCGCGACGGTGATCCGGTCGCCGGGTCCCATGACGGCGAGCTGACTCGAGCGGATCGGCGTCCCAACCGGGCCGACTGCGCCGTCGCCGGCCAGCACGTAGACCAACGCGTTGAAGTCCCGGTTCCACGGCACGTCGAGGCGGGCGCCGGGCTGAATAGTGGCGTGCGCCAGGGTGATCGGCGTATACGTCGACCCAGGACCCTGCTGTCCGTCGATCTGGCCCGCGATGATCCTGACCAACGCACCGCCATCGTCGGAGGACAGTAGTCTCACCTGACCACCCTCGATGGCCTGGTACCGCGGGGTCGCGAACTTGTCCTTGCGGGGCAGGTTGACCCAGAGCTGGATGCCGTGGAACGTGCCACCGCTCTCCACCAATTCGGCGGGCGGTGTCTCGATGTGCAGGATGCCCGCGCCCGCGGTCATCCACTGTGTCGCGCCGTCGGTGATGAGGCCACCGCCACCGTGCGAATCCTGATGCGCGAACCGGCCGTCGATCATGTACGTGACCGTCTCGAAGCCGCGGTGTGGGTGCCAGTCGGTGCCCCGTGGCTCGCCGGGTTCGTATTCGACCTCGCCCATCTGGTCCATGTGGACGAACGGGTCGAGCGCAGCGGAGCTCACGCCTGCGAACGCGCGGACGACGGGGAAGCCCTCGCCTTCATGTCCGCGGGGCCCGGTCGTGACCGACCGCACCGGACGTGGGGTATCGATCGCAGCGGGCCCGGCGATGCGGGGCAGGGTGAGGGTGTCGGCGGTGATGGCGGGCATCGGTGTCTCCTTACGTCGAGGACTACCCCATATAACCGGACTGCGGTCCGATTTCATTCCGCAGTGGCTCGTCCCCGCGAGCCCTTCCCCGCGAGCAGTCCGCAAGGGAGAGGGCTAGCTCAGGATGGCGCTCGCGGCGGCCCGAGCGTCGGCCGCGGTGGCCGTCGCCAGTGCCGCGTCGGCCGCCTCCCGGCACTGCGCGAACGTGACCTGAGCCAACTTCGCGCCGACGGCGCTGACTGCCGCGGCGGCCGCCGACAGTGACGAGACACCCAGTCCGACCAACACGCAGGCCAGCTGAGGGTCGGCGGCGGCCTCACCGCAGACGCCGACGGGCTTGTCGACCGCCACGCCCGCCTTCGCCGCCATCGCGACCAGTGCCAGCACCGCGGGCTGCCAGGGATCGGTGAGCGTGGCCAGTTCTGCCGACATCCGGTCGGCGGCCATCGTGTACTGCGTCAGGTCGTTGGTCCCGATCGACAGGAAGTCGACGTGCTCGAGGATGCGGTCGGCGAGCAGCGCGGCCGCGGGCACTTCGATCATGACGCCGGGCACCAGGCCGTGGGCCCTGGTCTCGGTGGCGAAGGCCTTCGCCTCGGCCGGGGTGGCGATCATCGGTGCCATCACCCACGGCGCGCTGCCCGTCTGCCGTGCTGCCGCGGCGATGCCCTCGAGCTGCCTGGTCAAAATGCCGGGATTCCCGTCGGCGATCCGAATTCCGCGCACGCCGAGCGCGGGGTTCGCCTCCTCAGGATGGCCGACGAACTTCAGCGGCTTGTCCGATCCGGCGTCGAGCGTGCGGATGACGACCTTGTGGCCGGCAAAGGCGTCGAGCACTTCGCCGTAGATCTGCGCTTGCTCGTCGACGGAGGGTTCGGTGGACCGATTGAGGAAGCAGAGTTCGGTGCGGAACAGGCCGACGCCCTCGGCCGCCGTTTCGCGCGCCGACCGCGCGGCCGCGCCATCCTGAACGTTGGCAAGGATCGCGACGACGTGCCCGTCGGCGGTGGCGCCAGGGCCACGCCAGCTCTTCGCGAGGTCGGCATCCGCCCGCGCCAGGTCGACGGCGTGCGTCGCGGTCGCTTCGTCGGGTGAGACGGTCACGGTGCCGACCGTGCCGTCGACCATCACCATGGTGCCCGCGGCGACGGAGTCCAGACCGGCGACCGCGACGACGCAGGGAATGCCGAGTTGGCGGGCGATGATCGCGGTGTGGCTGGTGGGCCCGCCGAGCGTCGTCGCCAGCGCGACCACCAGCGAGGCGTCCAGCCCCGCCGTGTCCACCGGAGCCAGGTCCTCGGCGCACAGGATCGACGGCACCTCGGGTACCGGTACGCCTGGTTCTGGCAGGCCATTGAGTTCGGCGATCACGCGATCGCGAATGTCACGCAGGTCGGTCACCCGTTCGGCCATCAGCCCGCCCAACTGGGTGAACATGGTGACGAATTGGTCCACCGCAAGGGTCACCGCGCGAACCGCGGGGCTGCCCTCGCCGATCCGCTTCTCGGTGGCCGCGATCCAGGCGCGGTCCTGCGCCAGTGTGGCGGTGGTCGCCAGGACCTCCGAGGCGGCGCCCGACGCATTCGCCGCGCGTTCGCGCAGTCGGTTTGCCACGGCAGCGGCGGCCGCGGTGAAGCGGGCCACCTCGTCGGGGCGGTCCGATTCGCCGAGGTCGGCGGACGCCGACCCGTCGTCGATGGCCGGCCGCGAGCCCGGCCTGATCACCGGGGCGTACTGCACGCCTCCCACGGCGGGGATGCCCTGCAGGACGGTGCCGGCCGGCGGTTGCGCGACGTTCGCGGGACGAAGTGACGTGGATGACGATGCCGTGCTCATGTGAACCAGGTTACAAGAATCCATTGACAAGTCAACACGTTCAGGGGTAAAACCAACGATATCAACATTCTCAAGCCACATAACCCACACAACCGGAGAGTCATGTACGCCGAAGAGCGCCAGCAAGCGATCGCCGAATTGGTGATCAGCCGGGGCCGCGCATCGGTGGCCGAACTCGCTCAGGCCTACGACGTTACGACCGAGACCGTGCGCCGCGACCTCGCCGTCCTCGACCGGGCTGGCGTGCTGCGCCGCGTGCACGGCGGGGCCGTCCCGACCCGCGCGCTGCACCTCGTCGAGCCGGGAGTCGGCGAACGGGAGACCACCCGCGCCGACTACAAGGACGCCATCGCGGAGGCGGCCGCCGAGTTCTTCCCCTTGAGCGGAGCGAGCGTACTTCTCGATGCGGGCACCACGACCGCACGGATCGCCAGTCAGCTGCCCACCGACCGCAATCTGCTCGTCGTGACGAACTCCGTGCCCATCGCGGCGAAGCTGGCATCCGTACCGACGGTTTCGTTGCAACTGCTCGGCGGCCGGGTCAGAGGCATCACCCAGGCCGCCGTCGGCGACCAGGCGCTGCGAGTGCTCGACAACCTTCGCGTCGACATCGCGTTCATCGGCACCAACGGCATCAGCGCCAGGCACGGACTGTCCACCCCCGACAGTGACGAGGCCGCGGTGAAGCGTGCCATGGTCGCCTGCGCGAACTACGTCGTCGTCGCCGCGGACTCGACGAAGGTCGGTCGCGAGGACTTCGTCAGCTTCGCGGCGATCTCCAGCGTCGACACCCTCATCACGGACGCCGAGATCTCCGACGCCGACCGCCGGACCCTGACCGACGAGGGCGTCGAGGTCATCGTGACGGGAGCTCCCGAATGATCGTCACCGTCACGCCCAACCCCAGCATCGACCGCACGGTATCGCTGAGCACTGCCCTGACCCGTGGCGCCGTGCACCGGGTCACCTCCGTCACCAGTGAGCCAGGCGGCAAGGGCGTCAACGTCGCTCGCGCGCTGGCCCTCGCCGGCCTCGACGCCGTCGCCGTGCTTCCCGCCGCCGACGACGACCCCATGGTGACCGCCTTGCGCGGCGCCGGAGTCAGCTTCCGGTGCGTCCCGGTCAGTGGCGCCGTCCGCACCAACCTCGCCATCACCGAGGCCGACGGCACCACGACCAAGCTCAACGAGCCGGGGGCCGAACTCGACGCCGCGGCGCTGGACGCGCTCACCCGTAGCGTTCTGGTCCACGCCGAAACCGCCTCGTGGGTAGTGCTTTCCGGATCCCTGCCGCCCGGCGTGCCCGACCGGTGGTATGCCGACGTCGTCGCCAGGCTGGCCTCGTCGTCCTGCCAGATCGCCGTCGACACTTCCGAACGTCCGCTCGACGCCCTGGCCACCGGATTCGCCGTGGCGGCACCCGACGTCATCAAGCCCAACGCCGAGGAGCTCGCCGGCCTCGTCGGCGCATCGCCCGCGGCACTGGAAGCCGCTGTCGCCCAGGGTGATCCGACTCCGGTGGTATCCGCCGCGAACCAGTTGATCGCACGCGGCGCCAAGACCGTCCTCGTCACGCTCGGCGCGGCAGGTGCCGTCCTCGTCGACCCCACCGGCAGTTGGATGGCCGCCCCGCCACCCATCGCGCCGCGCAGCACCGTCGGCGCGGGCGACTCGTCGCTGGCTGGGTACGTGCGGGCCGCGGTCGGGGGCGCCGAGCCACCGCGCCGCCTGCAGATGGCGGTCGCCTACGGCAGTGCGGCAGCGGCGCTGCCCGGCTCCGCCCTGCCCACTCCCGCCCAAATCGATCTGAATGCCGTTCGGGTGTATGCGATTACACCCGCGTCCACCCACCCCTGACCCCGACAAGAGGAAGAGAACAATGTCCATCATCACCAGTGACCTCGTCGCCATCGACGTCGACGCAGGCGGCGACAAGGAGGCCGTGATAGGCCTGCTCGCCGCGCGTCTCGCCGATGCCGGGCGCTCCTCCAACGCCGCCGGTCTCGTCGGCGCCGCCATGGCACGCGAAGCGCAGTCCGCCACCGGCCTGCCCGGCGGCATCGCGATCCCGCACTGCCGCTCCCCCTACGTCGACGAAGCCACCATCGGCTTCGCGCGGCTGTCACCGGCGGTCGACTTCGGCGCGCCCGACGGTCCCGCCGACCTCGCCTTCCTGATCGCGGCTCCGGATTCGGGTGGCGCCGAACACATGAAGCTGCTGTCCAGCCTGGCGCGCGCATTGGTGCGCAAGGAATTCGTCGCATCGTTGCGCAACGCCGCATCTGCCGACGAGGTCGTCGCGCTGGTCGAGGGCGTCGTGAATCCGGCCCCCGTCGCCGAGGCCCCGGCCGCACCCGTGGAGCCCGCGAAGACCAGGACGCTGGTCGCCGTCACCGCCTGCCCGACCGGCATCGCGCACACCTACATGGCCGCTGACTCGTTGGCGCTGGCCGCCAAGGACGCCGGTGTCACGATGCACGTCGAGACGCAGGGCTCGTCGGGCAGTACCCCGCTGTCGCCCGAGACCATCGCCGCCGCCGACGCCGTCATCTTCGCCACCGACGTCGGCGTGAAGGACCGCGGCCGGTTCGCGGGCAAGCCCGTCATCGCCTCGGGTGTCAAGCGCGCCATCAACGAGCCCGCCAAGATGGTGGCCGAAGCTCTCGCTGCCGCAACGGATCCGCAGGCGGCACGCGTCGAAGGGGTCGCAGGCGCACCCTCCTCGTCGTCCGGCCCGTCCGGATCCGGCGTCGGCTGGGGCACCCGCACCAGGCAGATCCTGCTCACCGGTGTCAGCTACATGATTCCGTTCGTCGCCGCCGGCGGCTTGCTGATCGCTCTCGGGTTCCTCTTCGCGGGGTACGACATCGCCAACAAGCCCGACGGCGCCACGCAATCGCTTGGCAACATCATCGCCAGCACCAACTCCTTGACGGACCTGCCCTCGGGCGGATTCGTCCAGTACCTCGGCGCGGTGCTGTTCACCCTTGGCGGACTTGCCTTCTCGTTCCTGGTGCCTGCGTTGGCGGGTTACATCTCGTTCGCCATCGCCGACCGGCCCGGCATCGCGCCCGGCTTCACGGCGGGCGCGGTCGCGGTCTTCGTCGGTGGCGGCTTCATCGGCGGCATCGTCGGCGGTCTGATCGCCGGCTTCACCGCGCTGTGGATCAGCCGGATCGCGGTGCCAAAGGTGTTCCGCGGCCTCATGCCGGTCGTCATCATCCCGTTGTTCGCCTCGCTCGTCGTCGGCCTGCTGATGTTCCTGCTCCTCGGCCGCCCACTGGCCGCGGTGACCTCGGGCCTTACCCACTGGCTCAGCGGCCTGTCCGGCAGCTCGGTGATTCTGCTCGGCGTCATCCTCGGCCTGATGATGTGCTTCGACCTCGGCGGCCCGGTCAACAAGGCGGCCTACGCCTTCGCCACCGCCGGCCTCAACATCGCCGATCCGTCGTCGCTGCGCATCATGGCTGCGGTGATGGCGGCGGGCATGGTGCCGCCGCTGGCGATGGCACTGGCGTCCACCGTCCTGCGGCCCGCCCTCTTCAGCGAGCCGGAACGTGAGAATGGCTGGAGCGCATGGCTTCTCGGGGCCGCCTTCATCTCAGAGGGTGCCATCCCGTTCGCCGCCGCCGACCCATTCCGGGTGATCCCGTCGATGATGGCGGGCGGCGCCGTCACCGGAGCGTTGATCATGGCCTTCGACGTGACCTCGAAGGCGCCGCACGG
>NZ_JAVRQA010000436.1:0-15478 GCF_032161845.1 Mycobacterium sp. | reverse complement strand
GACGCCGGCTTGGCCGCCGCACTTTTGGCAAGAGCGTTGTTGGCACAGGGTCGGGTCGACGATGCTGACTCCTACGCCGCCGAGAGCGAGCGACTCGCGGGCCACAACCTCAAGACGGCGATCGCGTGGCGGGCGGTGCGCGCCGAAATCCTCTGCGCCCAAGGCAGTTACCACGATGCGGTCGTACTGGCCCGCGAATCGGTTGCGGTTGCGGTCGGAACCGACCTGGTGCTCGACCACGCCGACGCCTGCCTCGCCCTCGGCCGTGTGCTCGACGCCGCGGGCGATGCCCGGGGGGCGGATGCCGCGCGACGCGACGCCGAGGCGCTCTACGCCGCCAAAGAAGTGGTTACCCCGACCGGTCGGCCGGTACAGCCTGCCCCGCCGATGGCATCGACCCCAGCCCATACCGGGTCAGCACCGACATCGTCGCGGCTCTCGGTCACCAACCGGGCCAGTGAGGCGTTCGACGGCGTCTGGAGAGCGATGGAGACCGGGGATGTCGACGCGGTCGTCGGATGCTTGTCTGATCGGTGGATGTACGACGATCGGCGCGGACTGAGCGGAGGCCCGGTCGAGGGCCGTGCCGCGCAGCGAGCGGGTATCGAGGGAATCTTGTTGCAGTACTGCCACTTCGAGGTGCGCACGCTGGCCGTTAGGGGCGAACTCCTCGCGTTGGCTCGGAGTCGCTGGTCCGACGACGCAGGGAACGAAACCATCCAACTGCAGCTACACGAGCTCGGCGATGACGGCCTGATCGCCTGTGAGGTCCGCTTCGACGAAGACGACTTCGAGAGCGCCTACCGCGAGCTCGAACAGCGCTACTACGCCGGCGAGGGTGCGGCGTTCGCCGAGGGCGGTGCCATAGGAACCGAAGTCGTCATTGCGACGAACCGAGGCGATCTGGATCGGGTATACGGCGACCTCACCGCCCCCGGGTTGCAATTCGAGAATCGGTCCCGCTCGGTGTTCCCGGATCGCTCGATGGACGAATATCCGGCCAGCATCGAGGAACTGGACGCGATGGTCACCTCGAAGCGGACGTGGCATTCGGCCATGTGTTGGCTGTCGCCAACCTGTTGTGTCTTCCGCGAAGAGCGCGAGGCCGTCGGGTTGGACGGCGAACAGTTCGCGTGGGCGTGGATCTACGTCGCGGAGGTCCGTGACGGCCGAATTGCGTCGTTTCGTCAGTTCGACCTCGCCGACGAGGAGCAAGCGTTCGCCCACGCCGAGGAGCTAGCGCGGACGACGACCAGCCGGCTAGCCGTAACCAACACCGCGAGCGAGACGTGGCACCGCGTCGGCATGGCCATGTCGGCCCACGATGTCGATGCACTCATGGGGTATTTCCCGGATGGGCTTCTGCACGAAGATCGGCGCGCGTGGAGCGGAGCTCCGCTCGCGGGCGGTGCCGAACGGCGGGCCGCACTGGAACGCTTTCTCGCGCAGTACTCTCACCACGAGCGCAGCATGTTGGCCGTTCGGGGTGATCGCCTCGCCCTGTGCCGGACCCGCTCGTCCGATGACGCCGGCAACGAGACCGTCCAACTCCACTTAGTCGAATCCGATGACGACGGACAGATGTGCTATTGGGGCCAGTTCGACGCGGACGACTTCGAGACCGCCTACCGCGAGCTCGACCGGCGCTACTACACCGGCGAAGGCATCGCGTTCGCGGCTGGCGGTGCGGTGCCCACCGAATGGATGTGCGCCTACAACCGGGGCGACTTCGACATGGCCTTCGGTGAGCTCTGTACCCCCGATTTCCGTTTGGAGACACGGTCGAGCACGGTCTTCGGAGATCGTTCGGCCCCAGAGCTGCGTGCCACCTTCGAGGAACTCTCCACGATGGTCGCTTCAGTTCGTATGTGGCTCAAGACGATCTGCTGGCTGTCACCGACCGTCAACGTTAGTCATTTCGAGCGCGAGGCCGTCGGGCTCGACGGTGAGCAGTACTCGTGGACCCGGCTGATGGTTGCCGAGGTCCGGGGCGAGCGCGTCACGTCGATGTGCGACTTCGACCCGGACGCCGAGGACGAGGCGTTCGCCTACGCCGAGGAACGGGCGCGGGCGACCGTCAGCCGGCTGGCCGTCACCAACCGGTCCAGTGAAACGTGGCACCGCGCAATGGCAATGCCAGTACGCGACATAGATGAGTACGTCGAATCCTTCTCTGAACAGTGGGTGTTCGACGATCGGCGCGGGTTCAGCGGTGACCCGCTAAGAGGTCGTGCCGCGCTGCGGACCGCCCTCGAGCGGATCTTGGAGCAGTACAGCCACTTCGAGGCGCGCACACTGGCCGTCCGCGGTGAGCTCCTGCACCTGGCTTGGAGTCGCTGGTCGGACGATGCCGGGAACGAGACGGCCTACGTGCACGTCTACGAACTCGATGACGACGGTCGCATCGGGACTGAGGTGCGCTTCGACGAGGACGACTTCGAGGGCGCCTACCGCGAACTCGACCGGCGTTACTATGCGGGCGAAGGCGCGGCGTTCGCCGAAAGCGGCACGGTAGCGACCGAATTCATGGCGGCATACGCCCGGGGTGACTTCGACAGGGCGTTCGGCGAACTCATTGCCCCACAGTTTCGGTTGGAGAATCGGTCGAGCTCGGTGTTGGGCGATCGTTCAGTCGAGCAGTTGCGCGCAAGCAACGAGGAACTAGACGCAATGGTCTCGTCGGCGCGGCCTTGGCTATCGGCCATCTGCTGGCTGTCGCCGAATTGGTGCGTCGTCCGTTTCGAGCGCGAGGCCGTCGGGTTGGACGGCGAGCGCTACTCGTGGACGCGGCTGGGCGTTGCCGAAGTCCGCGACGGGCAAATGACGTCGATGTGCACCTTCGACGCAGAAGCCGAGGAGGAGGCGTTCGCCTACGCCGAGGAGCGGGTGCGGACGACAACGAGTCGGTTGCCGTTGGCCAACCGGGCGAGTGAGGCGTGGGACCGCTTAACCGCGGCGATGGAGGCCAACGATGCCGACGCGGTTGTCGCGCTCTACTCCGATGGGTTTGTGTACGACGATCGGCGCGGGTGGAGCGGTGACCCGATCGAGGACGGTGCCGCCTGGCGGGCCGGAGTTGAACGTTTTCTCGCGCAATACTCCCACCACGAGGGGCGCACGCTGGCCGTTCGGGGTGTGCGGCTCGCGCTCGGTGGCGCTCGCTCGTCGGACGACGCAGGGAACGCGACCGCCCACCTCAATTTGATCGAGGTCGACGACGACGGCCGGATCGGATATCACGGCCGCTTCGACGGGGACGACTTCGAGGGCGCCTACCGCGAACTCGAGCGCCGCTACTACGCCGGAGAGGGCGCGGCGTTCGCCGAGAACGGTGCGATGTCGCCCGAATGGCTGATCGCGGCGAGCCTTGGCGACTTCGACCGACTGTTGGGCGAACTTTGTACCCCCGAGTTTCGGTTGCAGAGTCGGTCGCGTTCGGTGTTCGGAGATCTGTCGGCCGCCGAGTTGCGCACCAGTTTCGAGGAGCTGTCGGCGTTGGTCGCGTCGTCGCGGTGGTGGCTTTCGGCCATCTGCTGGCTGTCGCCGACCTGTAGCGTCAGCCGTTGGGAGCGCGAAGCCGTCGGAGTGGACGGTGAAGAATACGCGTGGACACGCCTGCACGTATCTGAGTGTCGCGGCGGGAAACTAGCGTCGACGTGCGAGTTCGACATCACGGATGAGGACCAGGCATTCGCGTACGCCGAGGAGCTAACGGGGGCGCGGCCGAGTCGCTTGGCCGTCTCCAACCTGGCGACCGACCTCGAGCTCCGGGGCAGCGACCTTCTGGGTCAACCCGATTTCGATTGGGCGCTATCGGATTTCCTGCACGAGCAGTTCCGGGTTGACGATCGTCGGGCGATGCCCTCGGCGCCATGCATCGGCCGGGAGGCCGGCATCGTCGGGTATCACCGGCTTCTCGCCGACTATCCAGACCTCGAGGTTGTGCCACTGGCGGTGCGTGGACAGCTGCTGGCGTTGGTCGAATGGCGTTGCCGCAATACGAGTGGTTTCGAGGCGACATATCTCAACGTGCACGAGTTCGATGACGCGGGCCAGCTGGTAGTACAGGTGCGCTTCGATGCCGACGACTTCGAAGGCGCCTACCGCGAGCTGGAGGACCGTTACTACTCCGACGAGGGCGCGCCGTTCGCGGCGGGTGGCGCTCTACTGACCGACTACATTACCGCCCTCAATCGGGGCGACTTCGACACGGTGTTCGGCGAACTCACTGCCCCCGATTTCCGCGTGACGAGCCGATCGCGTTCGGTGTTCGGCGATCGATCGGCCGGGGAATACCGTGCCAGCCAAGAGCAACTCGCGGCGATGGTCGCCTCGGTGCGGACCTGGATCTCGGCCGTCGAGTGGCTATCGCCGGAATGCTTAGTCATCAGAATCGAGCGCGAGGCCGCCGGGCTGGACGGTGAGCATTTCGCGTGGACGAAGGCCTACCCGTGCGAGGTCCAGGGCGGGCAACTCGCATCAATGTGCGAGTTCGAACTCGAGGACGAGCACCAGGCGTTCGCATACGCGGAGCAGTTGCTCGCGATGCCGAGGAGTCGCTTGGCGGTGGCCAACCGAGCGACGGAGGGCGAGCAGCGCGTCCACGATCTCCTGGGGCTCCCCGAGTTCGATTCGGCGCTGTTCAATTTCATCCACGAGCGGTGCCAGTTCATCGACCATCGCGCGATGCACGGCGCGCCATTCGTCGGCAGAGAGGCGGCACTGGTCAATTTCCGCCGGTTCTTGGCCGACTACCCACGACTCGACATAGTGCCTCTGGCGGTCCGGGGCGAACGCCTGGCGTTGGTCGAATACCGCGGTCGCACTTCGGGGGGCTACGAGGCGACGTACCTCAACGTGAACGAGGTCGATGAAGCCGGCCAGCTGGTGTTGCAGGTGCGCTTCGATGCCAGTGACTTCGAAGGTGCGTACCGCGAACTCGAGCACCGCTACTACAGCGGTGAAGGCGCGGCCTTCGCGGCGGGCGGCGCAATGCAAGCCGAATCTGTCGCCGCGATGAACCGGGGCGATCTCGACACGGTGTTCGGCAAACTCGCTACCGCTGATTACCGCGTGACCAGCCGGTCGCGTTCGGCATTCGGCGATCGGTCGGCCGACGAGGTTCGTGCCAGCCTCGAGGAACTGACCGCCATGGTGGCATCGGTGCGGATGTGGTTCTCGGCCGTGGTCTGGGTGTCGCCGGGGTGCTGTGTCGTCCGACAGGAGCGGATGGCCGTCGGATTGGACGGCGAGGCGTACTCCTGGACGCGGCTATACGCGTGTGCGATTCGCGACGTACGAGTCGCGTCGATGTGCCAGTTCGAACTCGAAGACGAAGTGGCGGCATTCGCTTATGCGCGGGAACTCGCGCAGGCCGCCGGGCCTACGGTGGGCTGACCTCAACGCCTGCGGCGGTGGTTCGGACCACCGCGACTGCGCATGGTCGTCCCGGACTCGCGCAACATGCTGTGGACGGAGCCATACGACTTCCCGGTAGTTGCTACCAGGGCCCGGATGCTCGCACCCTTTTCGTATGCGCTGCGTAGCTCGCCGATGAATTCATCCCTGTCCAGCTCACTCATTTGCATCTCCCCAATTTTCGGATATCTCCTGATACCCACGGGGCAGAGTTCTCAATCAGGTTGTGAAATCAGGCCAGTTCGATCAGGTCGCGATAGTCGTCGGACCAGTAGTCCTCGGTCCCGTCGGGTAGCAACACCACCCGCTGCGGGTCGAGCGCCTCCGCGGCTCCCGGATCGTGGGTCACCAGAACCACGGCGCCGCGGTAGCTGCGCAATGCATCCAGCACCTGCTCGCGAGACGCGGGATCGAGGTTGTTGGTGGGCTCGTCGAGCAGCAGCACGTTGGCAGTCGAGGCGACCAGACCGGCAAGGGCCAGCCGGGTCTTCTCACCGCCGGACAGCGTGCCAGCAGGCTGCTCGAGCTGGGGGCCGGTGAACATGAACGCACCGAGCAGGCTTCGCAGGTCCTGTTCACCGGTGTCCGGCGCGGCGTGCCGGATGTTCTCCCACACCGAGGCGAGACCGTCGATCGTGTCGTGCTCCTGGGCGAAGTAGCCGAGCTTGAGCCCGTGGCCAGGCTCGATGACACCCGCGTCGGCGGTTTCAGCTCCCGCGAGGATCCGAAGCAACGTGGTCTTGCCCGCGCCGTTGAGACCGAGAATGACCACGCGGGAGCCCTTGTCGATCGCCAGGTCGACGCCGGTGAAGATCTCGAGCGAACCGTAGGTCTTGGTCAGGCCCTTGCCCACCAGTGGGGTGCGACCGCAGACGGCAGGCGTGGGAAACCGGATCTTGGCGACCCGGTCGGCTACCCGTTCCTCGTCCAGCGATGCCATCATCCGATCGGCACGCTTCAGCATATTCTGTGCCGCAACGGCTTTGGTGGCCTTGGCGCCCATCTTCGCGGCCTGCACACGCAGTGCGCCTGCCTTGCGCTCGGCATTCGACCGTTCGCGACGCCGGCGCTGCTCGTCAGTCGCCCTGGCGTCCAGGTACTTCTGCCAGCCCATGTTGTAGACGTCGGCCTCACCGCGCACCGCATCGAGGAACCACACCCTGTTGACGACGTCGGCGAGCAGCTCCACGTTGTGGCTGATGACGACGAGGCCGCCGGTGTGACCCTGCAAAAACGTCCGCAGCCATCCGATCGAGTCGGCGTCGAGGTGGTTGGTGGGCTCGTCGAGCAGCAACGTGGTGTCCGACCCGGAGCCGGTGTCCGACGCCGCGAACAGGATGCGGGCGAGCTCCACGCGGCGACGCTGACCCCCGGAGAGCGTGCGCAGCGCCTGCGTCAGCACCCGGTCGGGCAAGCCGAGGCTCGCGCAGATGCGGCCCGCCTCGCTCTCGGCCGCATACCCGCCGAGTGCGGCGAACCGCTCCTCGAGTTCCCCGTAGCGCCTGACCGCCTTGTCCCTGGCGGTGTCGTCGGCGACCTCGGCCATGATCGTCTGCTGTTTCTCCAGATCGGAGAGCAGGGTGTCGAGCCCGCGTGCCGATAGGACCCGGTCACGGGCCAGCATGTCCAGGTCTCCCTCTCTGGGATCCTGTGGCAGATAACCGATCTCGCCGGTTCGGTCGATCGAGCCTGCGTAAGGTTCGCCTTCACCGGCGAGGATGCGCATGGTCGTGGTCTTGCCTGCGCCGTTGCGGCCGACGAGACCGATCCGGTCCCCCGGTTGAATGCGCAGCGCGGCGCCATCGACGGCCAGCAGCGTACGCGCGCCAGCGCGGACCTCGAGGTCCGTTGCGGTGATCACGCTGCACTCCTACTTTCGCCGTACGTCGGGTCTTACTTGTCGTCAGTGAAGGCGGCCGGCCGCTTCTGCGCGCGCGCAGCAACCGCTTCCTCGAAGTTGGCGGTGAGCAGGCGCACGTAGAGCTGTCCCAGGCCTTCAGCCTGCATGTGACCCTCCAGGCTACCGGCCTCCAGTCCACTCCAGAGCGTGCGCTTGGTCAATTCGACGCCCGGTCGCGAGTACGACGAGATGCGCTCGGCCATCCGATAGCAGACCTCTAAGAGGTCGCCGTCGGGAACGGCCTGCGACACCAGCCCGATGCGCTCGGCTTCCTCGGCGTCGATGTCGCGCCCGGTGAGCATCACCTCGAATGCCCGCGACGTGCCAATTGCCTTGGGCAGCAAGTAGGAAAGGCCCAGTTCGCTGGCGGTCAGTCCGTTGTTGATGCCCGCGGCCCGGAAGTAGGCACCGTCCGCCGCGACCCTGATGTCACACGCCAGTGCCAGGCACAGGCCGCCGCCGATGGCGGCGCCGTTGACCGCGGCGATGACGGGTTGGTGCATCTTCCGTATGGCGAGAATCACGTCGTCGAGCACTTCCATGGAGCGCAACGCGAACGTCGGTCTGGTCAAACCGTCGACGTGCGGCACGGAACCCGCCGACTTGTGGTCGGCACCGGAGGAGAAGCCGCGACCCGCTCCGGTCAACACCACCACGCGGGTCTCGTTGTCATGGTTGACCTCGTCGAGTGCCTTCTTCAGCGGAACCATGACGTCGAAAGCCATCGAGTTCATCCGCTCGGGCCTGTTCAGCGTCACCAACGCCACATGGGGTCGGGGGTGGTCGACGAGGACCAGGGGTGCGTTCTGCTCGCTCACGGACTGCACGCTATCGCGTGCGACCGTTAGACCTCTTCGGCGTTGGCCTGCTCGGCGATCGCGGCATCGATGTCGAGGCCCTTGATCTGGTCGATCACGTCCTCGAGATCCTGTGCGGGCAACATGCCGGAATGCCGGAAGACCATGTGGCCCTTCTTGAAGGCCATCAACGTGGGGATCGCCTGGATCTCCGCGGCCGCGGCCAGACCCTGCTCGGCTTCGGTGTCGACCTTGGCGTGCACCACGTCCGGATGCTTGTCGGACGAGGCGGCGTAGGTCGGCGCGAATGCCCGACACGGTCCACACCAAGATGCCCAGAAGTCGACGAGCACGATCTCGTTGTCCGTGATGGTGTCGTTGAATTGCTCGGTGGTGATGTCTTGCGTACTCACATCTCTCCCAACGTCGGTCTCTACCTGCTTGTTCCCACTATTTGGTTACCGCGGCGGGGCCGCCCAGGTCAGTGCAGCGTGCTCAGCGCAGATTCCGGTTCATAGCCATTGAACCCGTCCAGCGTGTCGTCTCGCACCCTGTTCACCCACGTCGGGTCGGCGAGCAGCGCCCGACCGATGGCGATCAGGTCGAACTCGCCTGCCTCGAACTGTGCGACGACCTCGGCTGCAGTGGCTGGGGCGATCTGCTTGCGCGGGCCCTCGTCCCGGAATGCGGTGTCCAGGCCGACCGAGCCAACCGCGATGACCGGCACTCCAGTCACCTTCTTCGTCCACCCGGCCAGGCTGAGCACCGGATCTGCGTCGGGAAAGGCCGCAGCGTAATGGCGCCGCGTGGACGGATGAAACACGTCGACGCCGGCATCGACCAACGGCGCGAGCAATTCCTGGAGCTCAGTGGGATCGCCGACGATCGACGCGTCGTAGTCGGTTCCCTTCCACTGCGAGAACCGGAAGATGATCGGCAAGTCCGGCCCGACGGCGGCGCGGACGGCGGCGACCACCTCGGCGGGGAATCGGGTCCTGGCAGACAGTGCGCCACCGTAATCATCGGTACGCAGATTGGTCTTTTCCCAGAAGAATTCGTCGAGCAGGTAGCCGTGCGCCCCGTGAATCTCGACGGCGTCGAAGCCGGCCTCGCGGGCATTGCGCGCCGCCAGTGCGAAGTGCGCTGCGACGCCGGCGAGTTCGGCCCGATCCAACGCGCGGCCCTTCGGCTCCCCCAGCCCGTTGACACCCGACGGGCTCACGGGGGCGACGCCGTCGGCGTCACTGCGCTCGGCGCCCTGATGCCACAGCTGGGCCGCGATCACCGCGCCTGCCGCGTGTACGGCGTTGGTGACCCTGCGCCAACCCGCCAGGACGTCGTCACCGGCCAGCGTCGGTATCGACTCCGGGAAGCCGGCGGCGGCGTCCGGCAGCCGCACCCCCTCGGTGATGATGAGGCCGACGCCGCCCGCTGCCCGCCGCGCGTAGTACTCGGCGACATTGGGTCCCGGGACACCCCCCGGCGACGCCTGACGCGTCATGGGGGCCATGGCGAAACGGTTGGGGATGGTCATCGACCGGACGGTCAGCGGCCGAAACATCTCAGTGGCACCTTCGAGGCTCATGGAGCGGTTCAACACGGCTGACGACCCGGCGATTCCATGTGGCGCAGAGTTCACAGCTCCGCGCGGCCGCGTCCGAAGAAGTCGCCGATGTCGGCGGCGAGCCGGTCCACGTCGTGCGACGGGTCGAGTGCCTGAAAGGCACCGAACGGAGCGTTCCAGAACACGCCGATGCGTGAGGTCCACGGACCGACGTAGGCGTACGGCAGCGGGTGGAAGTCGTCACCCGGCGAGACGCCGTAGTTCACCTCGTCCTCGGTGACCGCGACGTCGAAGTGCTCGGGCCACAGCACTGGATGTTGTTCCGGCAGGGCGCTTTTCAACGCGAAGCCGCCCGCGTACAGGCTGCGGTGGACGAGCTCCGCCGCCTCGTCGTCGATGTCGAGCACGGCATCGGCGGCTAGCGGATCGACGACCTCGTAAACACCATCGGGCGGTCCCACGTCCAGATTCGTCGCCGCGGCGAGCGCACCGACCCGTCCCGTGAGCGGCGCACCGTCACCGCCCCAGACGAGCTCGGTGCCATGGACCGCGACGGGTATCGACACCCCGGTGAAACCATCGGGGCGGACCGCCAGTCGGATGGTTCCGGCCGACCGGTATTGCGGACCCGCGATGAAACTCTCCGCGATGCCGCGGAGCTGGCGGCGCGTCGTGACGTAACGGTCCTCGAGCAATGAACGTCCTTCCGGTTGCCAGCCGACGGCCGGGGCGCTCAGACCGTGAAGCCGAGGGCCCTTAGCTGCTCGCGTCCGTCCTCCGTGATCTTGTCCGGACCCCACGGCGGATTCCAGACCCAGTTGATCTTTATTTCGTTGACCAGGCCCGAGCCAACCAACGCGGAGCGGGACTGGTCCTCGATGACGTCGGTCAAGGGACATGCCGCCGAGGTCAGCGTCATGTCGATCAACGCCACCTTCGAGCCGGCCTCCCCTTCCTCGATGTTCAGGCCGTAGACCAAACCGAGGTCGACGACGTTGATGCCCAGTTCCGGGTCGACCACGTCGCGCATCGCCTCTTCGAGATCGGCGAGCGTCTCTTCATCCGGTGCGGTGATCTCGCTCATCGTCTTCCTCCTCTAGTCCCAGGTCCGATTCTGCACTTGCCTGCGCCAGCGCGTCCTTGAAGGCCATCCAGCCCAACAGCGCGCACTTCACCCGCGCCGGGTACTTGGCGACACCGGCGAAGGCGATGCCGTCGCCGATGACGTCCTCGTCACCTTCGACGTTCCCGCGCGACGAGATCATCTCGGTGAAGGCCGCAATGGTCTTCAGCGCGGCGCCCACGCTCTGCCCGATGACCTGATCGGTCAGCACCGACGTCGACGCCTGGCTGATCGAACAGCCCTGCCCGTCGTAGGAGATGTCGGTGACCGTCTCGCCGTCCTCGGAGAGCGCCACGCGCAGGGTCACCTCGTCGCCGCAGGTGGGGTTGACGTGAGACACCTGCGCCCCAAAGGGTTCCCGCAGCCCGCGATGATGCGGGTGCTTGTAGTGGTCCAGGATCACCTCCTGGTACATCTGCTCGAGTCGCACTCAGGCCTCAGTCCTTGCCAAAGAATTCGACCGCGCGCTTGACTCCCGCCACCAAGCGGTCCACCTCGTCGAGCGTGTTGTACACCGCGAACGATGCCCGCGCGGTGGCGGCGATGCCGAACCGTCGGTGCAGCGGCCAGGCGCAGTGGTGCCCGACGCGGACCGCGACACCTCCGTCGTCCAGCACCTGCCCGACGTCGTGCGCGTGAACTCCGTCGACGACGAAGCTCACCGGTGAGCCGCGATGCTCGACGGAGGTGGGGCCGATGATCCGGACGCCACCAAGTCCCGACAGCCCGTCCAGGGCGGCGGCCACCAGTTCGTTCTCGTGCGCCTCGACCGCGTCCATGCCGATCTCGGTCAAATACCGGGCGGCGGCCGCCAATCCGACGACCTGCGACGTCATCGGGGTGCCTGCCTCGAACCGCTGCGGCGCGGGCGCATAGGTGGTGGCCTCCATCGTCACGGTCTCGATCATCGACCCGCCCGTGATGAAGGGCGGCATCGCGTTGATCAGTTCGCGGCGGCCGTAGAGCACACCAATTCCCGTGGGACCCAACATCTTGTGGCCGGAGAACGCGGCGTAGTCGACGTCGAGCACGTGGAAGTCGACGGGCTGATGCGGAACCGACTGGCAGGCATCCAGCACCGTCAAGGCGCCGACCGCCTTCGCCCGCGACACCAGTTCCCCTACTGGAGCCATGGCGCCGGTGACGTTCGAATGATGGCTGAACGCAACGACCTTCACTCGTTCGTCGAGTTCCAGCGAGTCGAGGTCGATGCGGCCGTCCTCGGTGACGCCGTACCAGCGCAGCGTGGCTCCGGTACGTCGGGCCAGCTCCTGCCATGGAATCAGGTTGGCGTGGTGTTCCAGCTCGGTGGTGACGATGACGTCGCCGGGCCCGACGGCCCGCTCGAAGCGGTCGTCACCCAGCACGTAGGACACCAGGTTGATCGACTCGGTGGCGTTCTTCGTGAAGACGAGTTCATCGGTGTCGGCGCCGACGAAGGTCGCGATGTCCTCCCGGCCCTGCTCGTAGGCGTCGGTGGACTCCTCCATCAGCTGGTGCGCACCACGGTGCACCGCCCCGTTGGAGGTCGTCAGGAACTCACGTTCAGCGTCGAGTACCTGCAGCGGCTTTTGCGACGTCGCACCGGAATCCAAATAGGCCAGCTGATTCCCGCCGCGCATCCGTCGACCCAGGATCGGAAAGTCCGCCCGGATCTTGGCGAGTTGAGCGGCGTCCAAGGTCCGTACCGAGGCGGTCACGTTACGCCCCGACCGCCTGCGTGAAGCGTTCGTAGCCGTTGGCCTCGAGTTCGTCTGCGAGCTCCGGGCCACCGGATTCGATGATCCGGCCGTCGACGAAGACGTGGACGAACTGCGGCTGGATGTAGCGCAGGATGCGGGTGTAGTGGGTGATCAGCAGGACGCCACCGTTCTCGGCCTTGGCGTACCGGTTGACGCCCTCGCTGACCACGCGGAGAGCGTCGACGTCGAGTCCCGAGTCGGTCTCGTCGAGGATCGCGATCTTCGGCTTGAGCAGGCTCAGCTGCAGAATCTCGTGGCGCTTCTTCTCACCGCCCGAGAAACCTTCGTTGACGCTGCGTTCGCTGAACGCCGGGTCGATGTCCAGATCGGTCATCGCGGACTTGACTTCCTTGACCCAGTGCCGCAGCTTGGGCGCCTCGCCGCGGACCGCGGTGGCGGCCGTGCGCAGGAAGTTCGACATCGACACGCCAGGCACCTCGATCGGGTACTGCATGGCCAGAAACAGTCCGGCCCTTGCCCGTTCGTCGACACTCATCTCGAGGACGTTCTCCCCGTCGAGCGTGATCGATCCCGAGGTGACGGTGTACTTGGGATGGCCGGCGATCGCGTAGGACAGCGTCGACTTGCCGGACCCGTTGGGGCCCATCACGGCATGCGTCTCCCCCGACTTCACGGTCAGGTTGACGCCCTTGAGGATCCCGATGTCGGCGCCGCCCTCGGGCGAGACGACCGAGACGTGCAGGTCCTTGACTTCCAATGTGGTCCTGATCAGCTACTTTTCGATTCGGTGATGGCTAGTTCTCGTTCGATGGCTTCGGTGAGGCGCTCACGCACCGCGGGGACGGCGATCTTGGCGATGATCTCGCCGAAGAAGCCGCGCACCACAAGGCGCCGGGCCTGGTCTTCCGGGATGCCGCGGGCACGGAGGTAGAACAACTGCTCGTCGTCGAACCGCCCTGTCGCACTGGCATGCCCGGCGCCGACGATCTCGCCGGTCTCGATCTCGAGATTGGGCACCGAGTCGGCACGGGCACCGTCGGTGAGCACCAGGTTGCGGTTCGCTTCGTAGGTGTCGGTACCGGTGGCCCCGGCCCTGATCAGCACGTCGCCGATCCACACGGTGTGGGCGTCCGGTCGATCGGAGTCCGGATCACCTTGCAGCGCACCCTTGTACAGCACGTCGGACTTGCAGTTCGGCTCCGAGTGATCGATCAGGAGTCGCGACTCGAAGTGCTGTCCGTCGTCGGCGAAGTACGTGCCGAGCATCTGCGCGTCGCCGCCGGGGCCGGTGAACCGCACCGTTGCCGAGGTTCGGACGACGTCGCCGCCGAGCGTGACGGCGACATGGCCGAGCACCGCATCCTTGCCGAGGCGGGCGTGATGAGCGCTGACGTGCACCATGTCATCGGCCCAGTCGGCGATCCAGATCACGCCGACACCGGCCGAGTCACCGACGATGATCTCCACGTTGTCGGCATAGGTTCCGCTGCCCCGCAGATCGACGACGATGGTGGCCCTGGCCAACTCCTCGACTCGGATCTGCAGATGGCCGTACGCCGTCGCACCCTCGCCTGGACCGATGACGGTGATCTCGATGGGTTCGGCCACCTCGGTGTCACGCGCGACGGTGACGACGGTCGCCTGCTCGAACGACGAGAATGCTTGCGCCGCAACGCGGTCCGTTGGTATACCGCCTTGGCCGAGACGTTCGTCGCCGCGGCCAACGGTCTCCACCGTGACACCGGGACGCTCGACGACCGCAATGCCCGCGGTGCCCGTTGCAGGTGCCGACCCGTCGTGAAGACCCCGAAGCCGCTTCAGCGGGGTGAACCGCCACAGTTCGTCACGCCCGCCGGGCACCTCGAAGGCGTCGACGTCGAACGATGCGAACAGCTCCCCCTTGTTGCGCCCCTCCAGGGACTCAGTCAAGTTCTGGGTCACCCGACCGCGCCTTCCATCTGTAGCTCGATGAGCCGGTTGAGCTCGAGTGCGTACTCCATCGGGAGCTCCTTGGCGATCGGCTCCACGAAGCCGCGCACGACCATGGCCATGGCCTCGTCCTCGGTCATGCCACGGCTCATCAGATAGAACAACTGATCCGCGCTGACCTTGGACACGGTGGCTTCGTGACCCATCGTGACGTCGTCCTCGCGGATGTCGACGTACGGGTAGGTGTCACTGCGACTGATCGAATCGACGAGCAGCGCATCACACTTCACGCTGGACCTGGAGCCGTGCGCGCCCTTGTTGATCTGAACCAGACCACGGTAGGACGCCCGCCCACCGCCGCGCGCGACGGACTTCGAGACGATGTTGCTGGACGTGTTCGGCGCGAGGTGCAGCATCTTGGCGCCGGTGTCCTGGTGCTGGCCCTCGCCGGCGAAGGCCACGGAGAGCACCTCACCCTTGGCGTGCTCACCGGTCATCCACACGGCCGGGTACTTCATGGTGACCTTCGAGCCGATGTTGCCGTCGACCCACTCCATGGTGGCGCCCGCCTCGGCCCTGGCTCGCTTGGTGACCAGGTTGTAGACGTTGTTCGACCAGTTCTGGATGGTGGTGTAACGGCAACGGCCGCCAGGCTTGACGATGATCTCGACGACCGCCGAGTGCAGTGAGTCGCTCTTGTAGATCGGCGCGGTGCAGCCCTCGACGTAGTGCACGTAGGCGTCCTCGTCGACGATGATCAGCGTGCGCTCGAACTGACCCATGTTCTCGGTGTTGATGCGGAAGTAGGCCTGCAGCGGGATGTCGACGTGCACGCCCTTGGGGACGTAGATGAACGACCCGCCCGACCACACCGCGGTGTTGAGCGCGGAGAACTTGTTGTCGCCGGCCGGGATCACGGTGCCGAAGTACTGCTTGAAGAGCTCGGGGTGCTGCTTCAGCGCGCTGTCGGTGTCCAGGAAGATGACGCCGAGCGCCTCCAGATCCTCGCGGATCGAGTGGTACACGACCTCCGACTCGTATTGC
>NZ_JAVRQA010000435.1:0-11545 GCF_032161845.1 Mycobacterium sp. | reverse complement strand
TAGCTGCCACTACTTCTCGTCGCGCCACTTCCGTTCCTTCTGGACCCACTCGTTGTCCTGGTCGAACTCCTCGATCTCCGATACGCGGCGCACCTCGAGCTTCACGCCGGGGCCCAGCGGGCACTTCCCGGCCCACTGCTTGGCTTCGTCGATCGACGACACCTCGAGGATCCAGAACCCGTTGAAGAGTTCCTTGGCTTCGGCGTACGGGCCGTCGGTGACGACGGGCGGGTCGCTGCCGAAGTCGACGACGAAGCCCTCCTCGGGTCCGGTCAGGCCTTCGGCGGCGAGCAGCACGCCCGCCTTGATGAGGTCCTCGTTGTAGGCGCCCATGGCCGCGATGATCTCGCTGAAGTCGACGTTCTCCTCGACGAACTTCTCGGCTTCTGGGGTGGACCGCATGATCAGCATGTACCGCATTTCGATCTCCTTCTTCGTGGTGGAAGGGCCTCGTCATTCTTGTCCAGGGTGGCCCTCACAACTACGTCGAACGGTGACCCCCCGATATCGACACGGCGGGTAAGAGAATCTTGCGACGAATTCTTTCGGCCCTCTGCAAGGATGGCGAGATGGCTGCTGACCTGGCTTTCTTTGGAACCGTGCTCACGGTTGACGACGCGCTTCCCACCGCGGAGGCGCTTGCCGTGGCCGACGGGCGTGTCGTCGCGGTCGGCAAGCGGGCCGACGTCGAAGGCTGGATCGGCCCCGACACCGAGGTCGTCGAGCTCGGCGACGGCTGCGTCATGCCGGGCCTCGTCGAGGCGCACGGGCACCCGCTGATGGAGGCCGTCGTGCTGAGCGACCGGATGGTCGACATCCGGCCCGTCACGATGCGCAGCGCCGACGACGTGGTCGCCGCGATCCACCACGAGGTCGACGCCCGCGGCGAGTCGGGGGCGTACCTCAACGGGTGGGACCCGCTCCTTCAGGTCGGACTGCCCGAGCCCACGCTGGACTGGCTCGACGACGTGGCTCCCGCGACGCCGCTGGTGATCATTCACAATTCCGGGCACAAGGCGTACTTCAACTCCGCCGCGGCGCGCCAATCCGGGCTGACCCGCGACACCCCGGATCCGAAGGGCTCCAAGTACGGGCGCGACGCCAACGGCGAGCTCGACGGCACCGCCGAGGAGACCGGCGCGGTGTTCTCGCTGGTCGGCAAGGCCATCAACCCTGCCGACTACCCGGCGATGCTGCTTGCGGAGTGCGCTCGGCTGAACCGCGCCGGGCTGACCACGTGCTCGGAGATGGCGTTCGATCCGATGTTCCGGCCGGTGCTCGTCGCATTGCACGACGACCTGACGGTGCGGCTGCGCACCTACGAAATGTCGACGGCGCAGATGTCCACCACCGAGGTGCCCGCCAACGGCGATGACGTCGTCCGCCAGGTTGGCATCAAGATCTGGGTGGACGGCTCGCCGTGGATCGGCAACATCGACCTGTCCTTTCCGTACCTGGACACTGACGCCACCCGCACCATCGGTGTGACACCGGGCTCCTGCGGGTGCGCCAACTACACCCGCGAGCAGCTGACCGAGATCGTCGCCGCCTACTTCCCGCTGGGCTGGCCGATGGCGTGCCACGTGCAGGGCGACGCCGGCGTTGACACCATTCTCGACGTGTATGAGCATGCGCTGCAAGCCAATCCGCGAGACGATCACCGGTTGCGGCTCGAACACGTCGGCGCCATGTCGGACGCGCAGCTGCAGCGCGCCCACGCGCTGGGCGTCACGTGCAGCATCTTCGTCGACCAGATTCACTACTGGGGCGACATCATCGTCGACGGGCTCTTCGGCCCCGAACACGGTTCGCGGTGGATGCCCGCCGGTTCGGCCGTAGCCACCGGCATGCGGATCTCGCTGCACAACGACCCGCCGGTGACGCCGGAGGAGCCGCTGCGCAACATCAGCGTCGCGGTCACGCGCATCGCGCCGAGCGGGCGGGTCCTTGGACCGGAGCAGCGGCTGACCGTCGAGCAGGCGATTCGCGCGCAGACCCTGGATGCGGCGTGGCAGCTGTTCTCCGACGACGTGATCGGTTCACTGGAGGTGGGCAAGTACGCCGACCTGGTGGTGTTGTCGGCCGATCCCCGCGCGGTGCCGCCGGAGACCATCGCCGATCTGGACGTGCGCGCGACGTATTTGGCGGGACGGCGGGTGTACGGCGGATGACGTGCCCGGCCGCCGAGGAGCAACGCGGCCGACCGCCGACGGCGGTATCGGGTGCGGCGGCCACCATGACGATCGTCGCCATGGGATTGGGTTACAGCATCACCGCCGTCGATCCAACCATCCTGTCCGCCAACATCTCCGAGGTGCGTAGGGGACTGGACCTTTCACCGAGCTCGGCGAGTTTCGTCGCCAGTCTGGCGACCCTGACCCTGGCGGCAGCGGTGCTCGGGGCTGGCGCTCTCGGCGATCTGTACGGCATGAAGCGCATGTTCACCTTCGGCCTGTTCGGGACGGTCGGGTGCGGGGTGCTGGCCGCACTGGCGCCGAACGCCATGGTGCTCATCGTTGCCCGCGCCGGGACGGGGGTGGCGTTCGCGTTCCTGTTGGGTCTGTCGCTGGCCATCATCAACGCGGTGTTCCCGCCGGAACGTCGAGCGGCCGCGATCGGGCTCTACCTGGGGGCGGGCTTCGCGCTGAGCACGCCGATGCCGGCCATCGGCAGCCTGCTCGCCGAGCACGTGGGATGGCGATCCGGCTTTCTCGTCGCACCGGTGGCGGCGCTCGTCGCACTGGTGATCCACCTGCGGTACGTGCCGGAGACGCCGCGGTCCCCCCGGCGACTCGACGTGCCCGGCCTGATCCTCGTCGCCGTGGCGCTGCTGGCCCTCGTCTACGGCATCTCCCGACTCCAACGCGGGCTCACGACCGGCGCCCTGATCCCGCTGGTGCTGGGAGTCGTTGCCGCCGTTGCCTTTCTGATCCGCGAGCGCCGCACTCCGGATCCCGCCCTCGACCTCCGAATCTTCCGGTCCGGCAGGTTCAATGCCGCCGTTACCGCCGGGGCCACGTTCAACTTCCTGACCGGCGGATCGACGATCTTGTTCGCCTACTACCTGGTCGTGGTCCGCGGCGAGTCGCCGGCCCTTCTCGGTCTGCTGCTGGTCCCTGCCACGCTGCTGCAGGCGGTGGCCGCCACCGGCTCGGGTCGGGCTGCCGCCCGTCTCGGTGACCGCGCCGTCCTGATCGGCGGTCTGCTCCTACTCCTCGCCGGCCTGTTGGTGTTGGCGACGATCGGCGAGAGTAGCTCGCTCTGGCTGCTCTTCGTCGCGGTAGCGCTGAACGCCGTGGGCGGTGCCGTGGTCCAGACCCCGCAGTCGACGATCATGATGTCCAGTGCGCCAAGCGATCTCGGTGGCTCGGTGTCGGCGGTGAAGTCGGCGGTCGGCCAGGCGGCGTACTCTCTGGGCCCGGCTCTGTTCGCACTCGTCGGCACCTCGCTGTTCGTCCACGACGCCACGCAGAAGCTCGCCGGCTCCGGGATCACCGTCGCCGAGGCACGCGAGGCGTTGCAGGTCGCGCACGGCACCTCGACGTCGCCAGGCGGTGTGAACGTGCTCGACCCGCAACGAGCCAGAGAAGTCGTCGAGGGGGCGACGGATTCGATGATTCACGCCATCCACACCCTCAGTCTCGTGATGGCGTTGGTGCCCGTCGCCGCGGTCGTCCTCGCCATCGTTCTGCTGCGCCCGACCGAACAGGAATCCTGATGCCCGCACCTTCACGTCCACGGCACGCGGTGCCCGATCCGTACACGACGATCCGCACGCCACGCTTCTGGTTGACGCCAATCCTGGTGTCGCTGGTGGTGTTCTCGGCGCTGGCCGCCCTCTACCTCGGCGGCATCCTCAATCCGACGACGAACCTGCGGCACTTCCCGGTCGCCGTGGTCAATGCCGACCCAGGGCCGTCGGGCAAGCAGGTGGTCGACGGGTTGACCGCTGGGCTCAACCCTGAGCAGTTCGACGTGCGGGTGCTCGCCGCCGACGAGGCGACCCGGCAGCTGGACACCGCGCGCATCTACGGAGTGGTGCAGATCCCCGCCGACTTCTCGGCGAAGCTGGCCGCCCTCGGACCCGGCGCCACGAAGCCGGGCGAGGTGACCCGCCCCGTCGTCACGGTGTCCACCAATCCTCGGGCTGGCGAACTCGGGGCGAGCATCGCCGGGGTGGCACTGGGCAAGGCGGTCAACGAGATCAACGCGAAGGTCGGCCACCAACTCTCCGCGCAGGTGGCTCAGGCCAGCGGAGCACCGCTGCCCGGTGGCGTGGCACTGGCGCTGTCGGCCCCCATCGACATCCAGGTGAACAACCACGATCCGCTGCCGAACGGCACCGGTAACGGCCTTTCGGCGTTCTACTATGCGCTGCTGCTGTTGCTCGCCGGCTTCACCGGCAGCATCGTGGTGAGCTCGCTGGTCGATTCGATGCTGGGGTACGTCCCCGCCGAACTGGGGCCGGTCTACCGGTTCGCCGAGCAGGTCAGCATCTCCCGGTTCCGCACCTTGCTGCTGAAGTGGGCGATGGTGGTGATCATGGCGGTCTTGACGTCGGCGGCCTACATCGGCATCGCCACCGCGCTCGGCATGCCCATCACCCACGGTTGGGCGCTCTGGCTGTACGGGGTGTTCACCATCACGGCCGTCGGTGTCACGTCGACGTCGCTGATCGCGGTGCTCGGATCGATGGGCCTGCTGGCGAATCTGTTCTTCTTCGTGATGCTCGGTCTGCCGTCCAACGGCGCGACGATTCCGTTGGAGGCGGCGCCGCGGGTGTTCGGGTGGTTGGCGACGTTCGAGCCGATGCACCAGGTCTTCCTCGGTACGCGGGCGCTGCTGTACCTCGACGGCCGCGCCGACGCCGGGCTCGCCCACGCCATCACGATGACCGCGATCGGTCTGGCCATCGGGTTGCTGATCGGTGCCATCGTCACCCGCCTCTACGACAGGAGGGGTCTTCGGCGGCTTCCCGCCGACGTCGAGGCGAAGTAGGGAGAAAGACACCTGACGGGGCCCGCTTCATGGCAGCCTGTTTCAATGTCCGATCTGGCTGAGCCCACCTTCCTCGACGAACGCACGGCCCATTGGGCGAAGACCAAACCCGACGACGAGGCGATCACCTTCAAGGATCGCACCTGGACGTGGTCGCAGTGGGACGAGCGCATCCGGCGGCTCGCCGGCGCCTTGAGCGAACGTGGCATCGGGCGAGGAGACGTCGTCGCGTTCCTGGACAAGAATCATCCGGCTTGTGTGGAAACTACTTTGGCCGCAGCCTCTTTGGGTGCTGCGACCGCGATCGTCAACTTCCGGCTGGCCGCCGACGAGCTCGACTACGTGCTCAACGATTCTGGCGCGAAGGTGCTGATCGTCGGGGCTGAGCTGAAGCAGGCGGTCGACAAGATCCGCGACAAGCTGAAGAGCGTCGAGCAGATCATCGAGGTCACTCCCGAGGGTGGTGAGGGCGACGAGTACGAGGCGATGCTCGCCGCGGCGACACCCGTGGACCGCAGAGATGACGTCGAACCCGACGACGTGGCGATCATCATGTACTCCTCCGGCACCACCGGCAGGCCCAAGGGCGTGGCCTTGACGCAGGCCAACCTCATCGCGCACACCGTGAGCGCGTTCGACGGCTGGGAGCTCGAGGAAGGCGACAAGAACCTGGTCGCCATGCCGCTGTTCCACGTCGGCGGTTCGTCGTACATGCAGTTGGGGCTGCACACCGGGGTGGCCAGCTACATGACCCGCGACGTCGACGGGGCGCAGCTGGCAGGCGGAATCCTCGCAGGTGCGAACCGGACCTTCCTGGTACCCGCGGTGCTGGCGAAGGTGCTGGAGTCCGGCGACGACGCGGTGAAGCTGTTCGCGGCGTTGAAGACCTACGGCTACGGCGCGTCGCCGATGCCGCTGCCGCTGCTGCGCAAAGCCCTGGAGGCCTGGCCGGACACCGACTTCATCCAGGCCTACGGGCTGACCGAGGTCGGCGGCGTCATCAGCCTGCTGGCCCCGGAAGATCATCGCAACGGCGATGAGGAGCGCATGGGCAGCGCAGGCAGGGTGGTGCCGGGTGCGGAGGTACGGGTGGTCGACCCCGACAGTCTCGAAGACGTTCCTCAGGGCGAGCAGGGTGAATTGTGGTTCCGCACAAAGCAATTGATGAAGGGTTATCACAACAAGCCCGACGCGACCGCGGAGGCGATCACCGAGGACGGGTGGTTCCGGACCGGCGACATCGGCAGGGTCGACGAGGGCGGCTACATCTACGTCGAAGACCGGCTCAAGGACATGATCATCTCGGGCGGGGAGAACATCTACTCGATCGAGGTCGAACGGGTGATCGCCGAGCATCCAGCGGTCGCGGAGGTAGCCGTCATCGGCGTGCCGGACGAGAAGTGGGGTGAGTCCGTCAAGGCCGTCGTCGCGCTCGAGGGGGAGGCGACCGAGAAGGAGATCATCGCGTTCGCCCGTGAGCGGCTCGCCGCCTACAAGTGCCCGAAGACGGTCGACATCGTCAAGGAACTGCCCCGCAACCCCACGGGCAAGATCTTGAAGAAGGATCTGCGCCAGCCGCATTGGGAGGCGGCGGGCCGCAAGGTCTAACCGAACCATTTTGTGGCGAGCGTGAATTTCACGACGCTGTGAGCGGCTTTCGCGTCGTCATGTTCACGCTCGCGGCGTAGCGTGCCAGGCGTGACGCCCCCCCTGGACGATCTGCTGGAACGTCTGCACGTCGTTTCGCTGCCGATGCGAGTTCGCTTCCGCGGCATCGACTTTCGTGAGGTCGCACTGATCGATGGGCCTGCGGGGTGGGGCGAGTTCGGCGCGTTCCTGGAGTACGGGCCCGACGAGGCCGCCCACTGGTTGGCCTCGGGTGTGGAGGCCGCGTACGTCGCAGCGCCAACACCGCTGCGCCAATGGATTCCGATCAACGCCACCGTGCCCGCCGTCCCGGCCTCGCAGGTGCCCGAGGTGCTGGCTCGCTTCCCCGGCGCGGGTACCGCCAAGGTGAAGGTCGCCGAGCGGGGTCAGACGCTCGCCGACGACGTCGCCCGCGTCAACGCGGTTCGCGAGCGGGTGCCGGTGGTCCGCGTCGACGCCAACGGTGGCTGGACCGTCGCCGAGGCAGTGGCCGCCAGCGCGGCGCTGACGGCGGACGGGCCGCTGGAGTATCTGGAGCAACCCTGCGCGACGGTTCCCGAGTTGGCAGAGGTGCGTCGCCTGGTCGACGTGCCGGTGGCCGCCGACGAGAGCATCCGCAAGGCCGACGACCCGCTGCACGTGGTCCGGTCGCGCGCCGCCGACGTCGCCGTCGTGAAGGTGGCGCCCCTCGGCGGGGTCACGCGACTATTGGAGATCGCCCGACAGATCGACATCCCGATCGTCGTGTCCAGTGCGCTGGATTCGGCTGTCGGCATGTCGAGGGGGCTCCTGGCCGCGGCGTGCCTGCCCGACCTGCGCTACGCCTGCGGGCTCGGTACCGGCGGTCTGTTCGTCGAGGACGTCACCGAGGCGGTCGTGCCGGTCGACGGTCGGCTGCCCGTGGGGGCCGTGGCGCCCGACCCGGCGCGGCTGTCGGCGCTGGCTGCGTCGCCCGACCGACGGCAATGGTGGATCGAGCGGGTCAGGGCGTGCTACCCGCTGTTGTCCTAATTGGTGGGGTACCTGGCATAGACGCCATCGCCTAGGTGATCGACACTGAGGATGTGAAGCGGTCGGTGGTCCTCGTCGGGTTCCAGGGTGTGCAGGCCCTCGACCTGGTGGGCCCGTTCGAGGTGTTCACCGGGGCGACGCTCTGCCTCGCGGGCGAGGGTCGCGGCGACGACGGCTACGAGGTGACCATCGCCGCCGCGAACGGGAAGTCCATCAGCACCGGGACGGGACTGGAGATCGTGGCAAGCCCGCTGCCCGATCCGCGCCGGTCCGTCGACACCGTCGTCCTTCCCGGTGGGTTCGGTACCGACGCGGCCCGTCGCGACGAAGACCTGATCGCGTGGATTCAGGCGGTGTCCGAGAACGCCCGACGCGTCGTCAGCGTCTGCACCGGTGCGTTCCTGGCCGCTCAGGCAGGCCTGCTCGACGGCTGCCGGGCCACCACGCACTGGGCCTTCGCGAACCAGTTGGCAAGTGAATTCCCCGCCGTCACAGTCGATCCCGAGCCCATCTTCCTGCGAAGCTCACCCAAGACATGGACCGCGGCCGGTGTCACGGCGGGGATCGACCTCGGCCTGTCGCTCGTCGAGGACGACTACGGCACCGACGTCGCGCAGACCGTGGCCCGCTGGCTGGTCCTCTATCTGCGCAGGCCGGGGGGTCAGACCCAGTTCGCGGCGCCCGTGTGGATGCCGCGAGCCCGACGCGCCCCGATCCGCACCGTGCAGGAGGCCATCGAGGGCGAACCCGGCGGCGCGCACAGCGTTCCCGACCTTGCTCGTCGGGCGGCCATGAGCGCACGACACTTCACTCGGGTCTTCACCGACGAAGTCGGCGAGGCACCGGGCGCCTACGTCGAGCGGGTGCGTACCGAAGCCGCCAGGCGCCAACTGGAGGAGACCGACGACACCGTCACCGTCATCGCCGGGCGGTGTGGCTTCGGCACCGCAGAGACGATGCGGCGCAACTTCGTTCGACGGATGGGCATCTCGCCCGATCAGTATCGCAAGTCGTTCGCCTAGAGGAGAATCATGCAGATCGCCATCGTGCTCTACCCCGGCTTCACCGCGCTGGACTTCATCGGCCCGTACGAGGTGCTGCGGAATCTGCCCGGCGCGGAGGTGCGGTTCGTCTGGCACCAGCCGGGTCCGATCACCGCCGACTCCGGCGTGTTGGTCGTCGGCGCCACCCACTCGTTCGACGAGACCCCTTCGCCCGAACTACTTCTCGTCCCTGGCGGCATGACGACGTTCGAGCACGCCCGCGACGAGAAACTGCTCGATTGGGTGCGCAAGGTCGATGCGGGCACGACGTGGACGACATCGGTGTGCTCGGGATCGGTGATCCTGGCCGCCGCCGGTCTGCTGCAGGGCAAGCGCGCCACGTCGCACTGGTTGGCCGTGCCGACGCTGAAGGCGTTCGGTGCCACGCCGGTGAGCGACGAGCGGATCGTCACCGAGGGAAAGATCGTGACCGGTGCTGGTGTCTCGGCGGGCATCGACCTGGCGATGTGGTTGGCCGGCCAGATCGCCGGTGAGGCCAAGGCGAAGGCGATTCAGCTGGCCATCGAGTACGACCCCCAGCCACCTTTCGACTCGGGCCACCTCTCCAAGGCGTCCGCGGCCACCAAGGCGACGGCGGTAGCGATGTTCTCGAAGGACCTGTTGACTCCCACGCAGATGAAGGCCACCACGCTGCTGCTGTGGGACCAGGCCATCCGCTCGGCCCGCGGCCGCGGCAAGAAGCGCCACCCCGCGGTTTCGGCGCGCTAATGTTGTTCGCGACATCTACCTCAGCGTCGTGGATCGCGAGATTTCACGACGCTGGTGTAGATCTCGCGAGCCGGGTGGGGCCAGCGGCGATGAGACACCCCAAACCGCTCCAAGTAGGGTCGGCCGGGTGAATCTGGCCTACGACGACCGCGGCTCGGGCGAGCCCGTCCTGTTCATTGCCGGCCGCGGAGGAGCGGGCCGGACGTGGCACCTGCATCAGGTCCCCGCCTTTCAGCGGGCCGGCTACCGCGTCATCACGTTCGACAACCGCGGTGTCGGCGCCACCGAGAACGCGCAGGGCTTCACCACCGAACAGGTGGTGTTCGACACGGCGAAGCTGATCGAGAAGCTCGACGCCGGCCCGGTCCGCGTGGTGGGGGTGTCGATGGGTTCGTTCATCGCCCAGGAGTTGATGTTGGCCAGGCCCGACCTGGTGTCCGCAGGGGTGTTGATGGCCACCCGCGGCCGCGAGGACCGGACCCGCGAGTTCTTCAACACTGCCGAGTACGAGTTCTTGCAGACCGACATCGAACTGCCGGCGAAGTACGACGCGAAGATGCGGCTGCTGGAGAGTTTCTCGCCCAAGACCCTCAACGACGAGAGCGCCGTCCGCGACTGGATCGACATGTTCACGATGTGGCCGACGAAGCCGACGCCCGGCCTGCGCAGCCAGTTGAGAATCAAGCCCGAAGGCAACCGCCTTCCTGCTTACCGGAACATTACGGCGCCGGTGTTGGTCATCGGCTTCGCCGACGACGTCGTGCTGCCGCCGCACCTTGGTCGCGAGGTGGCCGACGCCCTGCCGAACGGCCGCTACCTGCAGATACCCGATACCGGGCACCTCGGTTTCATCGAGCGTCCGGACGCCGTCAACGCCGCCGTGCTCGAATTCTTCGGCGCGGGGGTATGACAGGCTGTACAGGTGAACCCGTCGACGACCCAAGCGCGCATCGTCGTCGATGAACTGATCCGCGGTGGGGTCCGTGACGTGGTGCTGTGTCCGGGCTCGCGCAACGCTCCGCTCGCGTTCGCATTGCACGACGCGGACCGTGCCGGCCGTCTCCGGCTGCACGTGCGGATCGACGAACGCACCGCGGGGTTCCTCGCCATCGGGTTGGCCGCGGCGGGCTCTCCCGTCTGCGTGGCCATGACGTCGGGCACTGCGGTGGCCAACCTCGGGCCCGCCGTGGTCGAGGCCAACTACGCCCGCGTGCCGCTGGTCGTGCTCAGCGCCAACCGGCCCTATGACCTGCTGGGCACCGGCGCCAACCAGACGATGGAACAGCTCGGCTACTTCGGCACGCAGGTCCGCGCGACCATCAGCCTCGGACTCGCCGAGGGCGCCACCGAGACGATGGCGGCCCTCAACGCGCAGTGGCGCTCGGCGACGTGTCGAGTTCTGGTGGCGGCCAAGGGTTCTCGTAGTGCGAATGCGGGACCCGTGCAGTTCGACGTCCCGCTGCGCGAGCCGCTGGTCCCCGACGCGAACGAATCGGGGGAATACGCCCCCGCGGGTCGGCCCGACGGACGGCCGTGGACCCATACGCCGCCGGTGACGTTCGACCAGCCGTTGGACATCGACGTCACGCCGGACACCGTGGTCATCGCAGGTCATGGCGCCGGTGTGCATCCCAATTTGGCCGGGCTGCCCACCGTGGCCGAACCGACGGCGCCGCCAGCGGCCAACCCGTTGCACCCGCTGGCATTGCCGTCGTTGAGGCCGAGCCAGGTCATCATGCTGGGCCGTCCGACGCTGCACCGTCCGGTGTCGGCGCTGCTGGCCGACTCGTCGCTGCCCGTGTTCGCGCTCACCACCAGCCCGCGCTGGCCTGATGTGTCCGGCAACTCCCAGGCCACCGGCACCCGCGCGGTGCTCACCGGGGAGCCCGACGCCGGCTGGCTGGCGCGCTGCACCGGGGCCAATGCCCACGCCAAGGAGACGGTGCGCGCCCAGTTGAAGGCCCACCCGTTGACCACCGGCCTGCACGTCGCGGCTGCGGTCGCGGACGCCCTTCGGCCGGGTGATCAACTGGTCCTCGGCGCCTCCAACCCCGTCCGTGACGCGGCGCTGGTCGGACTGAACGCCACCGGTATCAAGGTGCGCTCCAACCGCGGGG
>NZ_JAVRQA010000434.1:0-3921 GCF_032161845.1 Mycobacterium sp. | reverse complement strand
ACTGTTCACCCCGCTGGCGACGAGCACCTAGCTTTTGCCGCCGAGTGGCCACTTATGCTACGCAATCAGCCAAAATGCGTGCGATAACTGGCCATTCGGCACCTGCCCGCCTAGCGGTCGGCCGCCGCGTTCGCGGCGACCTGCGCGTCCTTGAGGCTGCCGGGCACGTCGCGACGGCCGAGGAACATCTCGTCGAAGTACGGTTTGAACGCCTGATAGCCGGCGGCAAAACCCGGCCCACCAGGCGCTGCGATGCGCGGTCCGTCGAGCACCTTGAAGAACGGGGCCACGTCGACGCCCCTGGCGGCCCAGTGGTTGAAGTACGTGGGTTGCGCCGCGATCACCGCCGGGATCGCGGCGCCGTCGGCTCCGAGGAACGCATTGCCGCGGGTGCTGCCCATCCATTCGAGGACTTGTCGCACCGCGTCGGGATGGGGTGAGGCGGCGTTGCCCGCGGCGGCGATTCCGTTGGTGACGCTGACGCGCCCCGTCGGACCCGTCGGCAACATGGTCACGCCCCAGCGAAACGGCGCCTGATCCGCGATCGCGGACAGGTTGTAGGTGCCCGACTGAAACAGCGCCATCCGTCCCTGCAGAAACTGGTTGCGCGAGAAGTCGCCGTTGCCGTTGGTGTCCGATGCCGGGGGAGCGACGTGGTCGTCGTTGATGAGGCGGACCAGGTACTCGAAGGCCTGGATCGCCGCGGGGTTGTCGAACGCGAAGCGGTCCCCGTCGGTGAAGAGTCCGCCCGCCGAACCGATGTAGTCGAGGTAGATGCCCTGCAGATCGTTGGCCGCGTTGTAGCCCCACTGCCGGATCCTGGACGGATCGAATTGCGGTGTGTCGGCCCGGTTTCCGTCGGCGTCGACCGTCAGCCTTGCCAGTAGTGGCGCCAACGTGTCACGGGCGGAGGCCCCGCCGGGCGACCACCGCAGTCCGAGCAGTTCGGCGAGGCCGACGCCCGCCTGGTCGAGGAGGTCGGCGTTGAAGTACACGGCGATGCCTGCGTCGGTGAGCTGCGGGACGCCCCACAGCACGCCGTGGCGGGTGAACTGTTGCACCACAGGGGTTTCCCATGCCCGTGCGGCACCCGGACCCAGCGTCTTCCCGATGTCGAGCAGTCTGCCGTTGTCGGCGTAGCCGGCGAAATAGGCATTGGAGAGCCAGAAGACGTCGTCCGCCCCACCGCCCGCCACGTCGGTGCGCAGCGTGTCGAAGTAGGACGAGTACGCGACGACGTTGACGCGCACCTCGATGTCGGGATGTTCGCGGGTGAACGCGTCGAACGACTGGCGGTAGGCCGCGGCCACCTGTTCGTCCCACAGTCGCACCGTCACCACGGTCTTGCCGGAGCGATCGCTCGACCCGCCGAGCAGCACCGCGGCACCGAGCAAGACCGCGAGGACGACCGCCAGCGCGCCGACGAAGAGTGTCGAGAACTTGGGCTTCACCTCGACCTCCAGCCGTTGAGATAGCGCTCACGGTCGTCGTTGCTCGCCGTTCTCGACCGTGAGCGCTCACTCAACGAAGGCGGCGTCACTTGATCCCCGTCACGACGATCGAGCGGACGATGTGACGGCCGAACGCCACGAAGAGCACGATCAGGGGCACGATCGCGACCGTCGTCGCCGCCATCACCAGCGTCCACTGCGCGTCGAAGCGCGACTGCAGGCCCGCGGTGGCCACGGTCAGCACCTGCCACTTGCCGCCGCTGGTGATTACCAGTGGCCACATGAAGTTGTTCCACTGCGACACCGCGGTGATCAGCGCCAGGGTGACCAGGATCGGGCGGCTCGCGGGCAGCACGACGTGCACGATCACGTCGAGGGTGTTGGCGCCGTCGATCCTGGCCGCCCTGATGAGATCTCGTGGAATCGTCCGGAAGTACTCCCGCAACAGGAAGATCGCGTACGGCGAGCCGAACATGAACGGCAACACCAAGGCCCAGAACGTGTTCCGCAGGCCGACCTCGGCCATCATCAGGTATAGCGGCACCACGGTCACGGTGGCAGGCACCATCAGCGTCGCGACGTACACCCAGAACAGTGCGTCACGGCCGGGAAACTCCATCCGCGCAAAGGCGTATGCGGCGAACACCGAGAAGGTGAGCTGTCCGAGCAGGATGACGGCGGTCATCAGTGCCGTCACCACGATGGCCCGGCCGAATCCCGCGTCGGCCAGGCCGAGGTAGTTCGCCAACGTCGGCGGCGACGGCACCGACAGCGGGGACTCGGTGTTGAACTGGTGCGCGGAGGTGAACGACGTCAACAGGCCGAGCCCGAACGGAACCAGCGTGATCACCGCGAGGGCCGCGAGGGCCAGGTAGATCGCGGCGTTCGAGACTGTTCTAGACCAAGTCATAGCTGATTCTTCGCCGGAAGTAGAAGTGCTGGATCAACGTCACGCCGAGCAGCAGCACGAACAGGATGACCGCCATCACCGCGGCGCGCCCGACCGCGGCTGCACCGAACGCCTCGGCGTAGATGCGGTGCGCGACGAGGTCGGTGTGGCCAAGTGGGCCGCCGCCGGTGAGGGCGTAGACCGTGTCGAAAACTTGTGCGGCGCTGACGATCCCGGTGACGAGGACGAAGAACAGCGTGGGTCGCAGCATCGGGAGCGTGATGTGGCGAAACCGCTGCCAGGAGTTGGCGCCGTCGGTGCGCGCCGCGTCCTGGACGTCGCGCGGGATGGCCAGGATGCCCGCGAGGAAGAACAACGTCACGTAGCCGACGTTGGTCCACACCGTGACCGCCGAGACGACGGGCAGCGCCAGCACGGGATCGGTCAACCACTCGACGGGGTAGCCGAGCACGGTGCTCACCGCGCCATCGGTCGGCGCGAGGATCCACTTCCACAGCACCGCGATCGCCAGCGGCGAGCAGATCCACGGCAGCACGTACAGCGTCCGGAGGAAGCCGCTGCCCGGCAGGTTGCGCGCGAGCATGGTCGCCGCGAACAGGCCGAGCACCGTCTGCAGCGGAACGACCAGGAGGATGAATACTGCGGTGGCGACCATCGAGGTGCCGAACGTGTCATCACCGAGGACGGACCGCCAATTGCCCAGCCCCACATAGCGGATCGGTCCGAGTAGGTCCCAGCTGTGCAGACTGAGCCATCCCACGACGAACATCGGCAGCAGCAGGAAGGTCACCACGCCGAACAGGCTGGGGGCGAGCAGCGTGTAGCCCACGACGGCGTTGCGAATGCTGCGTCGAACTGGCTGGCGACCCACCGCGTCATTATGGTGCCACTACGGTAGAGGCGTGACAGCGCGCCGACGTGTCGATGCCGATTTCCTCGAGCTGCCGCGACACCAGCTCGCCGATGCAGCGCTGTCGGCGGCCGCGGCTGCCGGCGCAAGCTACGCAGACCTGCGGATACACCGCATCACCACCGAGATCGTGCAGCTGCGCGACGGCGAGCTGGAGACGTCGGTCGTCAGCCGCGAGATCGGTCTTGCGGTGCGGGTCATCGTCGACGGCACGTGGGGTTTCGCGTCGCACGCCGAGCTGGATCCGACCGTCGCCGCCGAAACGGCCCGCCGTGCGGTCCGCGTCGCCGCCACCCTGGCGCCGCTCAATGCCGAGCGCATCGAGCTGGCACCGGAGCCGGTGTACTCCGACGTGAGCTGGGTGTCGGATTACGTCGTCGACCCGTTCGACGTCCCCGCTGCCGACAAGATCGGGGTGCTCGACGAGTACTCGGGGCGACTGCTCGCCGCCGACGGGGTCGATCACGTGTCCGCGGCGCTGCAGGCCGTCAAGGAACAGGCGTTCTACGCCGACACGTTCGGCTCGTCGATCACCCAGCAGCGTGTGCGCGTGCAGCCCTCGTTCGAGGCGGTGGCCGTCGACTCCGGGGCGGGCACGTTCGAGTCGATGCGCACTCTGGCGCCACCGACCGCGCGCGGTTGGGAGTACG
>NZ_JAVRQA010000433.1:0-8740 GCF_032161845.1 Mycobacterium sp. | reverse complement strand
CTGTCCGGTCGCGGAATCATCTACAGCTGGATCGTGTCGCGGCATCCCTCGACACCTGAGTCGGACGCGCGCATCGTCGCCGTGGTGGACCTCGAGGAGGGAATTCGAATGGTCAGCAACATCGCCGCAGAGCCGGGCACCGAGGTAAGAACCGGCATGGCGGTCAGTGTGACGTTCGAGCGTTTCGGGGACGTCACCTTGCCGCAGTTCGTGATCGACGAAGAGGTCGGCTAGTCATGGCGAGTGCATCGGGTGCGAAGCGGGCGGCCATCGTCGGTGTGGGCCAGACCGAATTCTCCAAGGATTCGGGTCGTAGCGAACTTCAACTCGCCGCGGAAGCGGTCAAGGCCGCGATCGCCGACGCCGGTCTACGACCGTCCGACATCGACGGCTTCGTCACCTTCACCCAGGACGAGAACGACGAGCTGGATCTCATGCGAAGCGTCGGGATCCAAGAGATCCGATGGGCGTCGCGGACGTCGTTCGGTGGAAGCGGCTCCGCTGGTACCGTGCAGCACGCCGCGGCCGCGGTGCTCTCTGGCATGGCGGACGCCGTGGTCATCTATCGGGCCTTCAACGAGCGCTCAGGTCAGCGGTTCGGGCAACCAGCGCAGGCGCAACTTGCTTTGCTCAATCTGTATCTACCGTTCGGACTTGATACGCCGGCGAAGATGTACTCGCTGTGGTTCCAGAGGTACATGGACACTTACGGTTTGACCAACGCAGACTTCGGCCTCTACAGCGTGCAAGCCCGCAAGTATGCGGCGACCAACCCGCGTGCGTGGTTCCATGACCGTCCGATCACTTTGGACGATCACCAGAATTCGCGCTGGATCGTCGAACCCATCCTCCGATTGCTCGATTGTTGCCAGGAGAGCGACGGGGGGGTGGCGTTGGTCGTGACGACCGAAGAACGCGCCCAGGATCTTTGGCATCCCGTGGTGCGGGTCGCCGCGGCTTCCCACGGCGGCGTCATCAACGGCAGCACGCTGTTCAATTACTACCACGCTGACACCGCGCGATATGACGAGGCCGAGTCCGTCGCTGAACAGCTCTATGGCACGTCGGGACTCACGGCGTCGGACATCGATGTAGCGATGCTGTACGAGAACTTCAGCCCGGTGGTGTTCTATCAGTTGGAGGCGTTCGGCTTCTGCGGCCTTGGCGAGGCCAGGGACTTCATCGCCGAGGGCAATATCGCGATCGACGGAACGATCCCGGTCAACACCCACGGTGGTCTGCTCGGTGAGGGTTACATCCACGGCGTGAACAACATCATCGAAGGTGTCCGCCAACTACGCGGATCTGCGGCGAATCAGGTCCCTGGGGCCCGTAACGCCTTGGTCGCATCCGGCGTCAGCGGGCTGATCCTCAGCGCCGACTGATCCGCCCTCGATGCCCTGGTTCTAGTGGAGCGGAGACCTCGACATGGATGTCGCCATCGACGCGGTTGATCGGGCTGAGCCGATCCGCATGCACGTAGCACGCGCCGCAACGGTCGCCGGCCTTCCGATCGTCGAGTACCTGCACGCTAGCGCCGCATCCTGGCAACGAGTCCCCACGATCCTGGCCTTCAGCGGCGGAGGCGGATCGGGCGCCATGCTGGCGATGCTCGCCGAACATCTTGCCGCGCACCGTATCCGCCTCGTCAGCTTCGACATGCCCGGCCATACACCCCGGGGTCTCCTCGGTCCGGACACTCCACCGCACTCCTTGGTCTCGCGTGCCAACAGCGTAGTCCGGCAAGGGGTGAGCGCTGCGATGATCCGGCGCTGGCAAGCGCGGTCTTCGCGGTTGGAGGTGCTTTCGCACTCAGCGGGCATCGCCGACGTCGCCCGCCTGATCGGCGAACACGGCGCCGAAATCGACCGATTCGTGATCTGCGGCGCCTCGATACCCGGCATTGGTGCGATGAAGCAAGCCGCCAGGGCGGCGGCCGCAGCCGATTCGATGCCGCGGATCGGCCTGTGGAACCTGATCAGAACGCGCCAGCTGCACGCCGGCAACGCCAACCTGATGTACGGCCCGCCCGCCAATCGGACGATCAGTGACTCCGCCCTGGCCCGCTACGAATGTTCCGAGCATTTCGGTGTGGCGTTGAGCATGCTGCGCACTCGGCTGGTGCTGCAACAGGATTGGCGCGCGCGATCCGTGCTGCTCATCGGCTCCGCCGGCGATGCGATCGCACCGCCGGACCGCATCATGAACGCCGAGCGCCGGTTGCGAGCCCTGGGTGCTGTGGTCCGGTCGGAGATCCTGGCGATGCAACTACCGCACGCGTTCCTCAGTTTCCAAGCCGCCGCCGAACCCGTCGCCGATCTGATCGCCGGAGAAGATCCGCCGGCGTTCACTCGTTGACGAGAAGGCCCTCGACTTCCTTCGCGTCCGCCGGGCCCGATGGCGCTACACCGGTTCAAATTTGGCGATCAACCAGTTGCCGTCCACGTTGGTGAGAGTGACCAAGACGCTGCTGGCAAGCAGCGAGGGCTCGGGACGGTCCGACGACGTACTCGTCTGATTGACGAACAACAGCACCACAGCCGAGTCGGTGTGCATCTCGCTAATGGCGGCTCTGGCGATCGTTGCACTGCTCTTGATCGATTTCTGCTTGGCCGCAGGCCTGACGATCTCGTCGGTGAATTGGCGGTAGTACGTTAGGAATTCGCCAGTCAAGTGGGAGTTGGCTGTGGCCAGATCGCGGTCGATGCTGTCCGGGGAGTAGGAGAGCAGCGCGACGCTACCCTCGGTGGCGGCGGTGAGTACCGCCTTCTCCGCGGCAGGGTCAATCTGCTGGTCGGAACGGTACTGGAGGACATACATCCAGGTCGCCAGCGCCACGGAGGCAACGGCCAACATCACCAGTACGGCAATGCCCACTTTCGCCGGACTTCGGCGGATCCACTGGCTCACGCCGAGCTGCTCGCGGACGGGCTTCGGTGCCTCGACGGTGGCCGCACCCATATCGGGGTTGTCGTCGACGATCGGCTCGTCGAGCATCTCGACCACCTCGGATTGCAGAGCTTGCCTCGTGCTCATGGCACGAACTCGACTTTCGACATCTTGAGTTGGCCGCCGTCTCGGGTGAGGGTGACACCGATCCGCCATGTGCGCGGATCATGTTTTGCGCCGGTGGTATTGGTGACGTCCGAGGTTGCCGCGACGAGGACGACGGCGGAGTCGGCGGACATAGATTGCACCGCAGTTGCGTTGATGGCACAGGTGGTGGAGACCTTCGAGTCCAGCACCACTTTGATGAAGTCATCGCGAGTGGACACGAGTTCCTCGTGGAAGTCATCGGTCGTGTTGTCGATGAGCCGCTGGACATCGTCTTTGGCAGTGTTGTAGTTCAGCGACATCAGGTTCACGACGCCCTGGCGGGCGGCCGCAGCGAACTCCGCGGAGCGCTGTCGGTCCTGTGCGGTCTCCCGATGCTGCCACCACATGGTTCCTGCGGCGCCAGCACTGGCACCAATCAAGATCGTCGATGCCACGACGGCGACTGTGGTCCACCGCGGCCGGCGGAAGAGTCGCGCCCGCAGCCAGTTTCGTTTCGCCCGGCCCGAAGATGCCAGTGGGGTTTCGACGGTGTCTGTCATCGCTTCTGCTTGCGCGGTCGAGGCTTCGCCACGCAATCGGGCCGCGCGTGCCCGAGCTCGCGCGACGGCGGCGAACGCCTCTGCTTCGGCGGCTTCTGCTTCGGCGATGTCCGCTTCCTCGGTCGCGGCCACGCCGTCCGGCTCGGTGATCGGTCCGTCGGATGCGCTAACCACGTGCGTCCTCCGCGGTGGACCGAAGGATCGCGACGAGGTCGCGCCGCACGAGTTTGCCGGTTGCGTTGACCGGCAGTTCGTCCAGGAATACCACTCGGTCGGGGGTGCGGGAGCCGCGCAGTTGGGCGCGAACGTAGTCGCGCAAGGCATCTGGGTCGGGGCTGACGCCCTCGGCAGGTACGACGGCGGCGACGATGATCTGCCCCCAGCCCGGATCGTCGACTCCAACTACCGCGCACTGGCGCACGTCGGGGTTTTCGATGAGCACGTCCTCGATTTCGGCGGGTGCGATGTTCTCGCCGCCGCGGATGATGGTGTCATCGGACCGTCCGCCGATGAACAGGTAACCGGCTTCGTCCATGCTGGCGACGTCGCGGGTGGGGAACCAGCCCTCTGAGTCGAGTACCGATCCGATTTCGGCGTAGCGGCCCGATACTTGTGGGCCCCGGACCCACAACTCACCGGTGTCACCGGGGGGCAGGACGTCGCCGTGCTCATCGCGGATCTGCAACTCGATGCCCGGCACTGCCCGGCCCGTCGATCCCAGCCTCCGTGCGACTTGCGGATCGTTGGCGCGTTCGGCCTCGCGGTGGTCCTCGGGGGTCAGTACCGTGATGGTGGAGCTCGTTTCGGTGAGGCCGTAGGCGTTGACGAAGCCCACGTCGGGGAGAAGCTCCAGCGCTCTGCGTACCAGGGGCAGCGGCACTCGAGAACCGCCGTAGGCAAGCGTTTTGAGGCTGGGAAGGGGCCGGGGCCGTGCTTCCAGGGTCTGGATGATGCGGTCGAGCATCGTCGGCACCACGGTCGCGTTGGTGATGTGCTGCTCGCTGACCAATCGGATCCACTGCTCCGCGTCGAACTGGGGGAGGTAGACCATTCTGCGACCGGCATACAGATTGCTGAGTACGGCGCCGACGCCGGCGACGTGATAGGGCGGCAGGCAGATCAGCGCCGCATCGTCCGCGCCGGCAGCGCTGAACTCCACGGTTTGAGTGATGTAGTTGGTGAGGTTGTCGTGTGTGAGCTCGACGGCCTTGGGTCGCGACGTAGTGCCCGAGGTGAACAACACCACCGCAACCTGCTCGGGTTCCGGAAAGGAACCGACCGGATCAGTGGTGAGCGCTTCGCGTAGAAAGACCTGTGAGCTGATCACCCGACGTCCCGCGCCGGCGACCGTCGAGAGGTAGGGCGCGTCGGCGACCACCAAGGGCTCTGGAAGGCGATCGATGAGTTCCCGTAGACCGGCAGTGCTGAGCCGGTAATTCAACGGCGTCACTGGCACACTCGCCCGCGCGGCCGAGAACATCAGCACGGGCAGCATCACCGCGCCGGTGCCGACGTAGACGACGTGCTGGGCGCCTGAACCCTTGATCACACCTGCTCCACCGTCGGCGAGATCGCTGAGGCCGCCGGTGCTCAGCTGGCCATCACCCCAGTCGACCGCCGCGCGATCCGGATTCGCCGACACTGCCATCTCCAACAACAGTGAAATGCTCAACGCCCAACCTCTCGCAATGGTCAACGATATATATTGTATATGCTGCTTGCGATGAGGCATACAGCGCCACATCCGTCCGTTCCGAATGAGAGGCGTTGAGCCGCGCTATGACTGCCGTCGAATCCGCAGAGCAAGCACTGTTCGTCTCGACGACGCAGGCGTTCCTCGGCAAAGAGGCTTCGCTTCGGACCGTGCGGGACCTGCACGCCGCCGGCCTCTCGTTTGGCCCGGCGTGGTGGCGACAGGCCGCGGAATTGGGCTGGACGTCCTTACTGGTCCCCGAGGACCTAGGCGGTGGCAGCGTTTCGGGCAATGGCGTGGTCGACCTCGCACTGGTCGCGGAGATGGTCGGTAGGTCGGTCGGTCCCGGGCCTCTTCACCCCGTCAGCGTGGTGATCGCCGGACTCGTCGACGCCGACGACTACCTATCGCACGCCGCGAGGATCGAGTCGCTGATGGCCGGCGAGACGATCGCGACGTGGGCGGTGTACGAGCCGGGCCGCCCCTGGGAACCGCTGCAGCCGTCCGTCACCGCGACGGCCACCGATGGCGGCTACCGCATCAGCGGCGTCAAGGATCGAGTCGAAGCCGCTGCTGAGAGCGACCTGTTGTTGGTGGTCGCCCAGTGCGCCGATGGTGTGCGGCAATTCCTGGTGCCGACCGGTGCGACTGCAGTGCGCATCGAACAGCAGTCCTCGATCGATCTCGTGAAGCGTTATGCGCGAGTCCATTTCGATGGAGTCGAGGTCGAGCCCAGCGCCGCCGTCGGCAGTGTCGACCAGGCACCGGCACTCATCGACCGCCAAACCCAGATCGCGCTGATGCTGCAATCCGCGGAAGTGGTTGGAATCCTGGATGCGGTCTTCGCCATGACCATCGCCTGGGCATTCGACCGGCACTCCTTTGGTCGGCCACTCGCGTCCTACCAGGCCCTCAAGCACCGTTTCGCCGACATGAAGACCCGTCTCGAGGCCTGCCGCGCCACCACTGCCCACGCTGTGCACGACGTGGCGGTGCGCTCACCGCAGACCGATCTGTCCATCGCGATCGCGAAATCGTATGTCGGAGAATGGGCGAGCAACATCTTGCAGGACTGCATTCAGCTGCACGGTGGTATCGGCCTCACCTGGGAGCATGACTTGCACCTGTATCTGAGACGAACTGCCCTCTACCGCACAATGTTCGGAACTCCAGAACAACACAACCTACGCATCTTCGCGCGGCTGAACGAATCAGGAGAAGTCCAATGACGGACGTCGCGGTGACTGCGGTCGACGAGTCGGTCGATGAGTTCCGCCTCAGGGCCAAAGCGTGGCTGGCTGCTAACGTGCCGCGCATCGACCGGAATCACCCCCCGGCGACCCGCCTAGATCAGGAGGCATCCTGGGAGCGTGCGCGGGAGCTCCAAAAGTGTTTGTACGAGGGCGGGTTCGCTGGAATATGTTTCCCCCGGGAATACGGCGGTCGCGGGCTGAGCATCGAGTACCAGAAGGCTTTCAACGCCGAGAGTGGCGGCTACGAGATGCCGCTGATCCTCAACATCCCGAGTCTGACCATCTGCTGTGCGACGCTTCTGGACGTCGCCACCGAGGACCAGAAGCGCCGGCACGTCTCGGCCGCACTTCGTGGCGAGGAGGTGCTCGCGCAATTGTTGTCCGAGCCGAGTGGCGGATCCGACCTCGCAGGAGTGATCACCCGCGGCGACCGCAGGGGCGACACCTGGGTGATCAACGGCGCAAAGACGTGGAGCACCAGCGCCTTTGCGGCCGACTACGGCCTGTGCTTGGTCCGAACCGATTGGGACGTCCCCAAACACGAGGGCCTGACCATGTTCCTGCTGCCGATCAAGCATCCCGGCGTCACGCTTCGGCGCATCACCATGACCAACGGCTCGTCGGAGTTCTGCGAGGAGTTCTTCGACGATGTCGAACTCACCGACGACGCAGTGGTCGGCGGGTTGGGGAATGGTTGGCAGGTGGCGTCACGTCAGCTCTATCACGAGCGCCGGTCGATGGGGCGTGCGTCGGAGTTCTCCAGCGGTCTGGAAGGCGACGACCCCGAAGCAGCGCCGATCGACTATCTGGACCTGGCGGTCCGAACCGGTCAAGCCGGTGACGACCGGATCCGGGAGATGTCGGGCCGCGCGCTTGCCCATCGCGCGGTGGCCGAGCACCTCGCCGATCACGTCTACCGCGGGGTGCGCGACGGCACCATGCCTACTGCTGCCGGATCCATCATCCGGCTGTTCTACGCCGACGCCCATCAGCTCGAGATCGACACCGCGCGAGCGATCGCCGCGACGGCAGCCGTCATCGCTGATGAGGCAGACCTCTTCGCCGTTGGCGAGCGATTTCTGGAGCGCCAAATCGTTTCCCTGGGCGGCGGTAGCACTGAGATCGCTCGCAACGTAATCGCCGAACGGGTCTTGAACCTTCCCCGGGAGTATGCGGCGGACCGCGGCGTACCGTTCAGCCAAGTTCGTCGCGGTCGGTCCATCTGACGCCGCGACTGCTCTGCTAGGCGGACTTGAGGAGGTTGCGCTCACGAAGCAGTGCGAGGACGTGTTGGCCGTGTCTGCGCATGAGTTTGAGCCATTCTTGGGCCGCGCGGTCGGGATCGTGGGCCGTGATCGCCTTCACGATCCGCGCCGTGGTTCGTTTCTGATCGGCGATGGTGCCCGGGACCATCGCGAAGAAGTTGCCTGGCACGATGCCCGTCATCACCCGGCTAACTGCCGATAGTCGGGGCGAGTCGGCGATGGCGAACATCTGTGCGATCAGTTTGTCGCTTTCGTGGCGGAAGTCATCGGGGTCCTCGGCGGCGCGCAGGGTGTGCTGCTGGGCGACCAGTGCGGCGGTGTCCTCGGGGGTGGCGTGTTCGGTGGCGCGTCGGGCCACCAACCCGAACAGCATGCCCAGGAGCTCGTAGTGGTCTTCGACGCCGTCGCTGTGGAATCCGTTGACGAAGGACCCTCGGTGGGGCTGGCTGGTCAGCCACCCTTCGCGATCTAGTGAGATGACGGCTTCGCGTACCGGGATGCGGCTCACGTTGAGTGCTTCGGCGAGGTCGTCCTGGTTGATGCGGTCGCCGTGCTTGAGGTGTCCGCTGAAGATCAGCGTGCGAATGTAGTTCGCGACGGTGTCGGCGGTGCTGCGGGGCCGATCAGCCGTGGGCAACAGCACACGAGGGTCCGGAGACGACGGATCAGACGGCGACATTGCTTCCTACCTGTTGGGCATCACTTCCGAGAGCATCGAGAGTATCAAGTATATGTCTGGCGGTGAGGTTGCCGGTTTGGCAGCGATGATCAGCGCGTCGAAGGACGAAACAGATAGGTCGCCCGCGCGGTCGCCAGGACGTTCTCCGATGCGTTGCGGTAGTCAGTGCGGACCACCATGACCGTCATGCCGGGCCGGTCGTCGCTGCCGGGCTTGTGTTCGACGCGTTCAACATGACCGTCGACGTGCAGGAC
>NZ_JAVRQA010000432.1:0-5535 GCF_032161845.1 Mycobacterium sp. | reverse complement strand
GTGCTGGCCTGGGCCCCGAACGTGATCGACGGGTTGGTCGCAGGCGCGCCATCCGGACCCGAGCCTGAACAGCCTGCGAGCAGGAACGTGGCGGTTACCGCGGCCGTCGGCAGCACCGTCAGCGCGTAGCGGGGCAAGAGAATCATTGCGGAGGTAGGCCTTTCGTGATCGATGCGCCATGCGCGCGAATGCGGAGCGCTCACCAACTAGATAGGGCGACGGGTTACAACACCGGGCTGACGCGCGGGCATGGCTGTACCAACGGTTTGAGGAAGGCGACCAGACGGGAGTGTCAGCCCGCGGCGGAGGTGGTGTCAGGCGGGTTCGGTGGGGGCGAACACTTCGATGGCGCCGTCGCGTTCGCGAACCTGGATCTTCGGCAGGGGCGCCGGCGAGACCGCTAGTTGATAGCTCAGGACTTCGCCGCCGGGGGAGAACGAGGTTGTGTGGCAGGGGCAGCGCAGCCGGTTGTCGGGTCGGTCGAAGAACAGCTTGCACCCCTGGTGGGTGCACACGCCCGACACCGCCTCGGGTCGGCCGTCGACGCGGCGGACGAACCCGCTGACCGACCCCAGCTCGAAGCGGTGCATCCCCGTCTCGGAGACGTCGGTGCTGGACGCCACCACCTGCCAGGTGCCGTCATTGGGGGTCAGTTCGGAGCTGGCGGGCGGCGATGCGGCAGTCTCGCCGCTGCCGGCGCTGAAGAGCAGGCGGTCCGCGGTGACCGCGGTGACGGCGGCGGCCGCGGCCGCCGAGGTGCCGACGATGACCTGGCGACGCGTCGCGCCGGTCCGGCCGGTCGCGGGTGCGGGTGGTTGGGCGCCGTCCATTTGGGCGGCGAGGCGGCGGTGCAGATCGGAGAGGAACTCTGCGCGGGGGGCATCGGCGCCGGGCCGTGCGGCCTGCAATTCGATGGCGGTGCGGATCTGAGCGGCTTCGAAGTCATCGGGCGCAAAGGGTCGGGGGCGGCGTCCGCCAAGGAGGTCATCGACGTAGCGTGCGCGGTCCCGTGCGTTCATCACCGCTCCTCCTTGGTCTCGTCGGTATCGCTGACCTGTGCTGCCAAGCGTAGAGCGCGATGCTGCAGAACCTTGGCGTTGGCGACGCTGACGCCGAGTTCGGCGGCGGAGTCCTTGATCGAACGACCCTGCAGAAACCGCAATTCCAGTATTCGGCGGTAGTTGTCGGGAAGCGTTGCCAATGCGGCGGCGGCGCGTTGCGGGGCGGTGCTGATGGCCTCCTCGCCGTCGGGGGCGGCGACGTCGACGTTGTCGATGGAGGTGATCTCGCGACCAAGGGTGGACCGCCAGTGCGCAGCCAGCACCGTGCGCGCGGTGGCCCGCAGGTAAGCACGGACCTCGGCCGCCGACGCTGAGATGCGCAGGGGGCCCATCGCCGCGAGGAAGACCTCCGCAGTGAGATCTTCGGCGTCGGCGCGGTTACCCACCCTTGCGAACAGTGTGCGGTACACCCAGGTGACGTTGTCCTGGTACACCGCTTCCCAATCCCGGTACGGGCCCTCAACGCCAGGTACCGCCCGCAGGACCCTCGGCGCATCAGGATCACGCTGCGCCACCATTCGGTCGCCCCATCCCTCACGTCGGTCCAGCCGGTTAACCGCCCACACCTACTAGATAGTCACCCGGGTTACACCCAACACCCCTGCTGGCCACGATGTCGCCGGATTCAGCACACATCCGACCGGTTGAAAAATTGCGCCCACGTGCCGGTCCTGTCACGACTGTGAAGCTGGCTACGCGAAATGGCGATTTAGCGTCGCCACATTCACGCTCGCGGGGGCTGATGCGGGAAGTTGCCTGGATTGCCAGTCGGCGAGAGGTCGACGTGAGCGCGTATGCGTCTGCACAGCAACGGTATTGATTCAGCGAGTTCGCTCCGTAGCGGACGGTGTGACGCAGCGGGAGTAACTCCTAGCCCTATCTCTATTCGTAAGGCACAGCGAGACCCTCAGAAGCCCACCTCTGGACGCACGATGAAGGAAAACCAATGCGAATCAACGAGGTCATCCACACCGGACTCACGTCTTGCGTGTTCAAAACTGCCACCGTCGGCGCACTGGCGGCCGCTGGACTGGCGCTGGCCGGCGCGGCTACCGCGGCGTCCACCGTTTACGGCAACGCCCAGGACACCATCAGTGGCCTGCAAGCCCAGGGTTACAGCGTGCAAGTCAACGGAACAGCCGACGACCCGATGACCGAGTGCACCGTCACCGGGGTGACCGGATTGTCGGATTCCAACGTCGATGCAGCGGGCCGGCTGCTCGACCCGACCAAGTTCACCACCGCGCACGTCGACATCACCTGTCCCGACGTTCACTAATCGCGGAAGCCTGCGGATCGTTCGCGGGCGGCTGTCAGAGCGTTCGCCGCAGCGTCGGAATCGCGATGGCTGCAACGCCGCGAACGCTTCCCTTGAACATGTCGAAGAGGTCGAAGTAATCACGCCACAACGTGATCCGGCCGTCACGTACTTCGAATACACCGCACACCCAGAAATGTGCCTGAAACGGCCCGATGATGATCGCGTCAGTGCGCTCGGTCAGAACGGAGGTGCCATCGGTCACGATCCGGTGGATCCTGACGTCCCAGCACAGCCATGGCATCTTGGCTGCCATCCGACGGAACGTCGTCACGATGCGCTGGCCCCCACGCAAAGTCGGATAGCCCACGTTCTCGTAGACCACGTCGTCGGCGAGCAACGCCTCAACCGTGTCGAAGTCCTTGTCGCGCAGAACCGCATGAAGAAACGATTCGACGACCGGCGCCACGTCGGGCACCAATCCATTGACAACTTGGCGGTCATCCATCGGGAGAGCGTAATCCGTTTTCTCCGTTGGAGAATCCCGATCGCGTTGAGCGGTGGTCGTTGCGAACGCTGTTCACGAGCTGGCTACCCTCAGCAGGCCGATGAGGCGTTTGACGTCGAATTCGTTGTCGTCGCGCAGCGCACCGATCAGAGAGCGCGCTTCGTGGGGGAGGGTTCTGGGGCTGGTGCCGAGGAAGTCCTTGGTGGCCGGAGGTCCCCATTGGGCCAGCCCCGACGCCGTCATCGGCGTCCAGCCGGGCTCGAGCGTCGAGTCGAACACGTCGCCGTCGGTGAAGTGCTCGACGAGCAATCCGTCGGGGTCGCGCCAGTAGTCGAAGAGTTGACTGCCCTGAATGTGGCGGCCGATTCCCCAGGACCGGAAGTAACCGCGATCCGCGAGATACTCGCCGCCGGCGGCCAGCGCGTCGAGATCGCAGACCTCGTAAGCCGAGTGCACATAACGGTTTTGCGGTCCCAATGCCAGTGCCAGCGTGTGATGATCGCTGGCGGCCATGCCACGGTCGCAGCGAATGAAGCTCATCGCCGGGCCTCGAGCGCGCTGACCGGGGAAGAATTGGAAGTCGCTGACGATCATCCCGAGGTTGTCGAGGTAGAAGTTGAGCGCCTTGGTGTACTTGGTGCTCTGCAACACCACGTGCCCGAGTCGCTGAACGCTGGTGGGTTCCCGTGGCGGGCGCTGCATCGCGTTGATGCGGCGCACCTCGTGGCCGAAGTTGAAGGTGTGCGGGGATTGCGGTGGAAGTGCCGCGAGTTCGTGCGTTCCTGCTACGACGCGGACGAGAACGTCACTGGGGTCGACCAGGTCGACCGTCAGTCCGCCAATGGTCTCGGGCAGCGGGCGGGTGGTGGTACCGGTCGCCGCGGCCAGTCGAAGCAGATCGGCGTCGTCGGCCGCTTTGAACGCCGTTCCGATGAACCGCGAGCGAGGGCCTCGTCGCAGGATGAGGCACGGCGTACCGGGATCGGTTCCCCGCAGTTGTAGCTCATCGGGCGTCCGCAAGACCGTGCCGAAGCCGAACGCGTGCGCGAACGTCTCCGCGCGAGCCAAGTCGGGCTTCTCGAACTCCAGCCAGGCGATGTCATGGACCTTGATCACCGGGTTGCGCGATCGCCCGGGGTGCTCGCCGGGTCGTGCGCCCTGCTCGCTGTGCAGGTCGCTATGGGCGCCGACGGTTGTGTTCATTCCATCCCCTCAACCATTGCTGACGAAATCGTCACATACGACGTAGCGCTCAGTCAAGGCATCTGACGAAATCCTCAAGCATGAGTTTCTTCGCAATGAACCGTTATGTGGGCTGACTACTGGTCACGGCGGCCGGAGGTCGGCAGGGCGCCCGGTTAAGCAGAAAGGGGGAGCGATCAAGCCCTAGGAGCGTGCGGCGATGATCCGGGTGGCGGCCTCGACGGCGGCGGCACGATGGCGCGCGACGAGCGCGGGGTCGTCGGTCCCGGCCTCGGGGTGTGGCATGGTCGCCCACGCGAGGCCGACGCCGAACAGTAGGGGGAGTAGGTCGATGGGTTGCCAAGAGCGGTCGACATGGCCACTGGCTTGGGCGGCCTCGATCGCAGCGATGGCGTGCCCGAAGATCGGCTGGCCATCGTCGGTTCGAGGTTCGTCGAGGGTGAAGCCCTCCAATCTCGCCCAGGTGATCATGCGAAGGTGCTCGGGTTGACTGCGGGCGAGGTCGTAGACGCCGCCGACGAAGTCGGGCACGTCATCGGGACGCAATGCGACCCCGTCGAAGAACGCGGCGAAATCGGCGGCCACCACTTCGCGAAACAGCGATTCCTTGTCGCCGAAGTGGGCGTAGAGGCGTTCCTTGCTCGCCTGGGCCGACCGCGCGATGCGGTCGATCCGCGCGCCCGCCAGTCCGCATTGAGCGAACTCGGCTCGGGCCGCAGCCAAGATCTCATCGCGCAGCTCGATGGTGGTTCTCACAGGAGAATCATACTCAAACGAACTAGTTCGTTTGTTAGGGTGGTGGCGGATAGAAGGAAATGGCGACAGCTAGGGAGTTCGTGATGAGTGTGGAGAGTTTCGTGGAGCCGTCGATTGCGGCGATGCCGCGCGGCGGCCCGGCCGCGCTGGACTCGAAGGATTCCCGACGCCGATGACTAAACCAGTCAACATCGACGCGATCATCGATCAACCCCAGCGGGTCCGCGCGTGGCGTCGTGTCGTCGAGACCATCGCAGACGGGATCACACCGTTGGTCGATCTATACCGCCCCTACGTCGATGGGCTGCACGGTCTGCCCCGCGATGGCCGATTCCTGTTGGTAGGCAACCACACCCAGATCAGCTCGGAGGGACCTCTGATCGCCTATCTCGTGCGCCGTGAGATCGGCATCCGGGTGCGGCCGCTGACCGACAGGAGGATGGGCTCAATGCGCGGTCTCAACGGCGATATCTTCGCCGCCTGCGGCGCCGTCGTTGGGGCGCCGGAGACCGCCCGCGAATTGATGCGCCACGACGAACCCATCCTGGTGTTTCCCGGCGGTGGACGCGAGATCGTCAAGTTCAAGGGCGAGGAGTACATCCTGCGCTGGCAAGGACGCGCCGGATTCGCGCGCCTGGCAGTGGAGAACGACTATCCGATCGTGCCCGTCGGGCTCGTCGGCGGCGACGACGTCTACCGGAGCCTGACCACGCGTGAGGGCCGATGGGGGCGCCTGAGTGGACGCCTGA
>NZ_JAVRQA010000431.1:0-26198 GCF_032161845.1 Mycobacterium sp. | reverse complement strand
CCCAGGCGATCTCGTCGATCTCCGCGGCAGGCCCCGGCTCACCTTCGAGGGTGACCAGGAAGAGATCGGCGTCGACGACGTGGCCCGGCTCGTTGGCCGCCGCCGCCGTGTAGCGGCCGAGCGCACGCGCGGAGGATCCGTCGATGCTGGTGCCCAACTCCTCGTAGACCTCGCGGACGAGCGCCTCAAGCGGCTCCTCACCCGGCTCGATCTTGCCGCCCGGTTGCATGAACGACGACGTGCCACGCTTCCTGACGACGAGTACGTGGTCGCGGTCGTCGAGGATGACCGCCGCCACGATGCGAATCACGTTGCCGGACAACGGCTCACGACACCAGAGCGTGGCGGACGTCGGCACCCGTGGTGAGCACCAGCAGAATCAGGGTCCGCAGCGCGTCCTCGGTCAGACCTGCAGCGGGAAAGTTGTAGCGCAGCATCACGTCCGCGACCTTCTTGGCCGACGATCCGTTCGCCCGCGCGGGTGGGCCGTCGACGGCCTTCTCGACGAGCGCCACCGTGCCGAGCATCGTCCGACCCGCCTGTTCGGCGACGCGTTGGCGAGTCTTGTTGGTCAGCGGCAGATCCCACGCCAACGGCTGGGTGAGCGACACCATCTCAAGGCCCTCGGCGATGGTGACGACCCGCAACGAAGCCACCAGACCGTCCACCGTGACCGTCAGGGCGCCGTCCGACTCCTCGACGAGCGTCGTCACCTCCCCGAGCGCCGAGATCAGCCGCGCCACGAGTGCCGTCCCCGGGTCGCTCGGCTCCTGCCCGCCGGGGGTGGACATCAGGCCCTCCCGAAGCGACGGTTGCGGTTGACGTACTCCACGCACGCCGCCCACAGGTCGCGGCGATCGTAGTCGGGCCACAGCGTGTCCTGGAAGACGAACTCGGCGTAGGCCGCCTGCCACAGCAGGAAGTTGCTCGCCCGCTGCTCCCCCGACGTCCTGATGAACAGGTCGACGTCGGGAATGTCGTCGCGGTGCAGGTGTTTCGCGAACGAGGCCTCGGTGATCCGGTTCGGCTTGATCTTTCCGTCGGCAGCCAGTTGGGCCAGTTCCTGCGCTGCCTCGATGATCTCGGTGCGCCCCCCGTAGTTGACGCAGTAGTTGATGGTGATGACGTCGTTGCCGACGGTCATCTTCTCGGCGATGTCGAATTCCTTGATGACGCTGCTCCACATGCGGGGCCGCGACCCGACCCACCGCATGCGCACACCCATCGCGTTGAGGTTCTCGCGGCGGCGGCGCACCACCTCGCGGTTGAAACCCATCAGGAACCGCACCTCTTCGGCGCTGCGCTTCCAGTTCTCGGTGGAGAACGCGTACACGGTGAGGTGCTTGATGCCGATTTCGATCGCACCGCAGGTGATGTCGATCAGCACCGCTTCGCCCATCTTGTGGCCGTCGGTGCGCCCGAGCCCGCGCTGGGTAGCCCATCGGCCGTTGCCGTCCATCACGACCGCGACGTGGTTGGGCACCTGACCCGCCGGAATCAGCGGTGCCGATTCCTTGGACGTGTGCTGCGGCGGGCGGGAGAACCTGCCGTTGGTATGGGGTGGCAGCTCGGGGAAGACCACGGGCCACGTCGACTTGTCCGGAAAGGTCGGATAGTCCTCAGGCGCCGGAGGCAGCTGCGGGTAACTCTCCTTCTTGCCCCTGCCCCGCGTCGTAGCCATGTGCCTCATCCTGCCCGAACAGCGCGACTCGTCGTTCAGCGACCGTACGATCGATCCGGTAGGCGCGCTCGACCAGCGGCAACGTCCGCAGCTGGCGCTCGAGATGCCATTGCAGATGCGCAGCCACCAGGCCGCTGGCCTGGCTACGGTACGACGACGTGGACGCCTCGGCGGCGGGCCAGTCCCCGTCGTGCAGGGCGATCATCAGGTCCAGCACGCCCTGGGGCGGGGTCACCGAACCGGACGGCCTGCAATGCATGCACACACTTCCGCCCGCGGCGACGTGGAACGCCCGGTGCGGCCCTGGTGCCGCGCACCGCGCACATTCGGTGAGCGCGGGGGCCCACCCCGCGATTCCCATGGCCCGCAACAGGTATGAATCGAGGACGAGCTCACGCGGTCGAATGCCGTCGGCCACGGCCCGCAACGCCGCGACGGTGAGCCGGTGCAGGGCGGGCGACGGGGCGCGCTCCTCGCCCGCCAGCCGCTCGGCCGTCTCCAGCACCGCGCACCCGCAGGTGTAGCGGCCGTATTCGCTGACGATGTCGCTGGCGAACGAATCGATGGCCTGCACCTGCGTGACGATGTCGAGATTTCGACCCGGGTACAGCTGCACGTCGATGTGTGCGAATGGCTCGAGCCTGGCCCCGAACTTGCTCCGGGTACGGCGCACACCCTTGGCCACGGCACGGACCAACCCGTTCTCGAGGGTGAGCAGGGTCACGATCCGGTCGGCCTCACCGAGCTTGTGCTGGCGCAGCACGACAGCTCGATCCCGGTACAACCGCATCTCAACAGTGTTTCATCTCGGACCGACCACCTCTACCGACCACGCCGGGAAGGCACGTCCGGATATTCTCGACTCAAATGGCAGACACCTCATCCAATGGGTCGAGCACGCGACCCCCCGGCACCCACCTACCCACTCTGACCCAGCTGCAGTACCGACTGGCCAGCGGCAAGACCACGTCCACCGAACTGACCAGCCGCTCGCTTCGGGCAATCGAAGCCAGCCAGTCCACGCTCAACGCCTTCCGGGTCGTGCTGACCCAACAGGCGCTCGCCGACGCCGCCGAGGCCGATCGCAAACGTGCAGCGGGACAACGTCTCCCGCTCCTTGGCATCCCGATCGCAGTCAAGGACGACGTCGACGTCGCAGGCGTCCCGACCAGGTTCGGCACGTCGGGTGACGTTGCGCCGGCGAGCGCCGACGCCGAGGTCGTGCGCAGGCTGCGGGTGGCCGGCGCGGTGATCGTCGGAAAGACGAATACCTGCGAGCTTGGCCAGTGGCCGTTCACCAGCGGGCCCGCATTCGGACACACCCGCAATCCGTGGTCAGCCGACCACACCCCCGGCGGCTCGTCGGGCGGCAGCGCCGCTGCGGTGGCCGCCGGTTTGGTGACCGCGGCCATCGGCTCCGACGGTGCGGGCAGCGTCCGCATCCCGGCGGCCTGGACCCATCTCGTCGGCATCAAGCCGCAGCGCGGCCGCATCTCCACCTGGCCGCTGCCCGAGGCCTTCAACGGAATCACGGTCAACGGCGTACTGGCCCGCACCGTCGCCGACGCCGCACTGGTGCTCGATGCGGCCGCAGGCAATGCCGAAGGAGATTTGCACAAGCCGCCACCCGTCGAGGCCTCCGAGTACGTCAGCCAGGCACCGGGTCCGCTGACCGTGGCAATGTCGACCAAGTTTCCCTTCACGGGCTTCGGCGCCAAACTTCATCCCGAGATCCTGGCCGCCATGAAGACGATGGCCGGGCACCTCGAGGAGCTCGGGCACACCGTGCGCGCCGCCGACCCCGACTACGGGCTGCGCACTTCCTGGAACTTCTTGTCCCGCTCGACGTCCGGGCTGTTGGATTGGGCGCACCGGCTCGGGCCGGGGGTGACGTTCGACAAGCGCACCACCAGCAACATGCGGATGGGACGGGTGCTGTCCGAGAAGATCCTTCGCGACGCCCGCCGCCGCGAGGCCGAATCCCAGCGTCGCATCGGCTGGATCTTCAACCTCGCCGACGTCGTGCTCGCTCCGACGACGGCGCTGCCGCCGCCACGAGTTCACGACTTCGATCGGCTTGGCGGACTTGCCACGGACCGCGCGATGATCCGCGCGTGCCCGGTGACGTGGCCCTGGAACCTTCTCGGCTGGCCGTCGATCAACGTTCCGGCCGGATTCACCTCGGACGGACTACCGATCGGTGTCCAGTTGATGGGGCCCGCCGACAGCGAGCCGCTGCTGGTGTCGCTGGCGGCCGCCCTGGAAGCCATCGGCGCCTGGCAGGCCGTGGAGCCCACCGTCTGGTGGGGCACACCCTAAAAACCCAGTCTGCCAAGCTGTTTGGGGTCGCGCTGCCAATTCTTCGCGATCTTGACCCGCAGCTCCAGGTACACCTTGGTGCCGAGCAGCTTCTCGATCTGATGCCGTGCCGCAGTGCCGACCTCACGAAGTCGGGCGCCGCCCTTGCCGATCACGATGCCCTTCTGCGAATCCCGTTCGACGTACAGGATGGCGTGCACGTCGATCAGGTCGTCACGCCCTTCCCGGGGCGCCACCTCGTCGATCACGACGGCCAGCGAGTGCGGCAGCTCGTCGCGAACCCCCTCGAGCGCGGCCTCGCGGATCAGCTCGGCCATCAGGACTTCCTCCGGCTCGTCGGTCAGCTCCCCGTCGGGATAGAACGCCGGACCGGGTGGTAGCAGTCCGGCCAGCACACCGGTGAGCAATTCCACCTGCTCCCCCGTCGTCGCCGACACGGGCACGATCTCGGCGCTGCCACCGGTCAATTCGCTGACGGCGATGAGCTGCGCGGCGACCTTCTCCCTTGAGACCTTGTCGGTCTTGGTCACGACGACGATCAGCGTGGTCCGCGGCGCGACGGTCCGGATCTGCTCGTAGATCCACCTGTCGCCGGGTCCAATGGTCTCGTCGGCGGGAATGCAGAGCCCGATGACGTCGACCTCGGAGTAGGTGGCCTTGACCAATTCGTTGAGCCGCTCCCCGAGCAGGGTCCTCGGCCGGTGCAAACCCGGGGTGTCGACGAGGATGATCTGGAAGTCCTCGCGGTGCACGATGCCGCGGATGGTGTGGCGGGTGGTCTGCGGACGATTCGACGTGATCGCCACCTTGGCGCCGACGAGAGCATTGGTCAGCGTCGACTTGCCGGTGTTCGGTCTGCCGACGAAGCAGACGAAGCCGGAGTGGAACTCGGTTGCCTCGGTGCTCATGGGATGGGATTTCCCGCCCGATCGGTGACGATGACGGCGGCATCGGCGGTCAGTTCCCGCACCGCGGCGACGCCCGCGTCGTCCGCCGAACCCGCTACCAGGACAGCGGCTTCCAGGCCCGACGCACCGCTCGACACGGCGGCCGCCACCGCCGCCTGCAGGGCGGTCAACGTCAGCGAATCGAGTGCCACCGGGGCGCCTGCGTACGTCCGGCCGTCCACGTCGCGCACGGCGGCGCCGCTGGCCGCTTCGGCACGTCCCATCGCGCCGCGGGCGAGCGTGACCAACTTGGCGTCCTCCGTATCGAGGCTCATTCGTCGTCTTCTTCCTGCTCGGTGGGTTTGACGAGCACGGTGCCGATGCGCACGCGGCCGCGGTGGTCGCGGCCCCCCTCGGCACGCAGCTGCAACGCATCCCACGTCACCTCGGCGCCGGGCAGCGGCACGCGGCCCAATTCGTGGGCCAACAGCCCGCCGACGGTGTCGACGTCCAGATCATCGTCGAGTTCCAGCTCGTAGAGTTCGGCAAGATCCTCGAGAGGAAGCCGCGGTGACACCCGAAAGTTCTTGTCGCCCAGATCTTCTACGGGCGCCACTTCGTCGGTGTCGTATTCGTCGGCGATCTCGCCGACAATCTCCTCGAGCACGTCCTCGATGGTGACGAGGCCGGCGATCGCCCCGTATTCGTCGACGAGCAGCGCCATGTGGTTGCGGTCCCGCTGCATCTCACGCAGCAGCGCGTCGAGCGGCTTGGAGTCCGGCACGAACACCGGCGGACGCATCACCTCGCCGACCCTGGTGTCGATGCCACCGTTGCTGTAATACGTTTGTTGGACGAGGTCCTTGAGGTAGACGACGCCAACGATGTCGTCGACGTTCTCACCAACCACCGGCAGCCGGGAGTGCCCGCTGCGCACCGCAAGTGACGTCGCTTGCCCGGCCGTCTTGTCGGATTCGATCCACACCATCTCGGTGCGCGGCACCATCACCTCTCGGGCGATGGTATCGCCGAGGTCGAACACCGACTGGATCATTCTGCGTTCGTCGTCGGCGACGATTCCGCGTTGCTGGGCGAGATCGACGACCTCACGCAGTTCGATCTCCGACGCGAACGGGCCGTTGCGAAAGCCGCGACCGGGTGTCAACGCGTTGCCGAGCAGCACCAGCAGCCGGCTGATGGGGGTCAGCAGCACCGAGATCGCCTGCAGCGGAAGCACTGCCCCCAAGGCGATGGTGTACGCGTGCTGCCTACCGAGGGTGCGCGGACCGACGCCTATCGCGACGAAGCTGACCACCACCATGATGGCTGCCGCGGCGAGTAGACCCCACTTCAGGCCGAGGTCCTCGTACAGGAAGGCGACCAGCAGGACGGTCGCGGCCGTTTCACACGTGATGCGCAGCAACACGATGAGATTGATGTAGCGCGGCCGGTCGTCGATCAGGCGGGCCAGCCGCGCGGCGCCGGGGCGCTCGTCGCGAACCAACTCGTCGACCCTGGCGATCGAGACCGTACTGATGGCGGCGTCGACCGCCGCGAACACGCCACCGAGCGCGATGAGCGCGACCGCGCCCAACAGAGAAGCGATTCCCGTCACGGTTCGTCGAAGTACTGGGACTTGTCCAACAGTCTGCGATCCTTCTCGCTCTGCCGGTCCTGGTGGTAGGCGGCGACCTGGTCGGCGACCCACTCCTCGAGCAGTTCGCGCTGCAGCGCGAACATCTCCTTTTCCTCGTCCGGCTCGGCGTGGTCGTAGCCCAGGAGGTGCAGCACGCCGTGCACCGTCAGCAGCGCGAGCTCGTGGCCCAGCGAATGCCCGGCCTTCTCAGCCTGTTTCGCCGCGAACTCGGGGCACAGCACGATATCCCCGAGCATGGACGGGCCCGGCTCCGGCGCATCGGGACGGCCTCCTGGCTCGAGCTCGTCCATCGGAAAGCTCATCACGTCCGTCGGTCCCGGCAGGTCCATCCACCGCATGTGCAGGTCGGCCATCGCCGGGGTGTCGAGCAGCACCATGGACAGTTCAGCGCCGGGGTTGACGTCCATCTTCGCGATGACGAACCGCGCGACGCTGATCAGTTCGTTCTCGGACACGTCGATGCCCGACTCGTTGGAGACCTCGATGCTCACCGGCGCGGCCTACCCGTGCCGGATCGCCGCTCGGCCCGGTTGCCCGACGGCGCTTCGGATCTGGCGTATGCGTCGACGATCTCGGACACCAGCCGGTGGCGCACGACGTCGGCACTGGTGAGCTCCGAGAAGTGGATGTCGTCGATGTGATCGAGGATTTCCATCGCGGCCTGCAGTCCCGACCTCGCGCCATGCAGGTCGACTTGCGTGGAGTCACCGGTGACGACGATCTTCGACCCGAATCCCAACCGCGTCAGGAACATCTTCATCTGCTCGGGAGTGGTGTTCTGGGCTTCGTCGAGGATGATGAACGCGTCATTGAGCGATCTACCACGCATGTATGCCAGCGGCGCAACCTCAATGACCCCGGCGCTCATCAGTTTTGGGATCAGCTCCGGATCCATCATGTCGTGCAGCGCGTCGTACAACGGACGCAGGTAGGGATCGATCTTCTCGCTCAGCGTGCCGGGCAGGAAGCCGAGGCGTTCACCGGCCTCCACCGCGGGGCGGGTCAGGATGATCCGCGAAACCTGTTTGGTCTGTAGTGCATTGACGGCCTTGGCCATCGCCAGATAGGTCTTGCCGGTACCGGCTGGACCGACGCCGAACACGATGGTGTGCGCGTCGATGGCGTCGACGTAGCGCTTCTGGTTCAGCGTCTTGGGCCGAATCGTCTTGCCGCGCCTGGACAAGATGTCCAACGTCAGCACCTCGGCGGGTGACTCGTCGCCGGTGCCGGTCAGGATGCCGACGCTGTGGCGCACGGACTCGGGTGTCAGCGTCTGCCCGCCTGCAACCACGGCGATGAGTTCGGTCATCACTCGCTCGGCCACTGCCACGTCGGCGGGCTCGCCGGACAGGGTCACTGCGTTGCCGCGCACGTGGATGTCGGCGGTCAGCACGCGTTCCAGGGCGCGCAGATTTTCGTCAGCCGAACCGAGCAGGCCCACCACGAGGTCGGGCGGAACACTTATGTTGCTTCGCACGGCGTTGTCCGAGGCTGTGCCGTGGGACGCGGCGGTCGTCTCGCGGGGCGTCACGTGGTGTTCAGTGCCTGCTTTCCGTGCTCTGGTCGTTGCGGTGTACTTCGGTCAGCTTACCGCTGGTCACCACCGCAACCCAAAGAAGAAGGGGCGCCCACTGGATCGTCAGCGGGGCGCCCCTTCTCCGAATTCGAGCGGTGTCAGCGGCTCTGATGAACAGTCGTGTCGACCAGCGGGACCTTGACGGCCTGGTGGGTCGTGTTGACCCATTGGTTGTGGTCGACGCCGGTGAGCTCCGCTGCGGGTAGCACCTCGGCTGATGCGGTTGCCAGGATCGGAGCCGCAACACCGAGGATCCCGGCGGTGAGCCCGCTGGCAACGATGGCGGCAAATCCGAACTTCTTCATTTTCTTCATCTCTTCTTTCGTGCCCTCTGTGTTGTCCGTCGACCGGCGGTAGAGCCTTCCATCCGGTCTGACAGATCAAACGCACTGCTCAGGGGTTTAATTCCGGTGGCAGTAATTGGTTGCCAATTGGCAGGATCAAGGTCAGATGCGCCAGCGCGGGGTGAGTACGCCGAGTGCTCCAAGCGCTACTGCGGCCGACGATGTGGTCCGCAGCACACTTGGACCAAGGCGGACGGCCGTGGCACCCGCGCCCGTCAGGACCGCCAACTCGTCGTCTCCGATGCCGCCCTCGGGTCCGACCAGGAGCATCAGCGACTCGGCCTCGTCGAGCCCGACCGCGGTCAGCGGGACCGTGGCGGATTCGTGCAGCACCAGCACCACCGATCCCTCCGCGACCGCACGGACGCGGGCGGCCAACTCCCTGGTGGACACCAGCGACGTGACCGTCGGGACGTACGGTCTGCGGGATTGTCTGGCAGCCGAGCGCGCCACCGCCTGCCACCGGCGCAGCCCCTTCTCCACCTTCGTCGCGCCCTCCCATCGGGCCACGCAGCGGTCGGACTGCCACGCCACGAAACCGTCGGCACCGGCTTCGGTGGCGAGCTCGATTGCCAACTCGGACCGATCGGACTTCGGCAATGCCTGCACCACGGTGACCGCGGGAAACAGTGGCGCAATGGTTCGCCTGCTCAGCACGCGGGTGGTCAAGGTGCCCTTGCCGACGCCGTCGACGACGACGTGTGCGACCGTGCCAGCGCCGTCGCCGAGATCGAGTTCTTCCCCGACTCGGATGCGACGTACGGAAGCGGCGTGAAAGCCCTCGTCGCCGTCGACGACGGCGAGCTCACCGACGTCGGGCACGTCGTCGACGTAGAACAGCGCGCGACTCATGGTGCGCGAGCCGCCCTACCGGCCGGTGAACGACTCGCGCAACCGGCTGAACAGGCCGCCGCCTGCGGGCGCCGCGTGCGTCGACTTGACCTCGGCCACGTCGCGAACGCGATGCTCCTTGAACGTCTTCAGCAGTTCGGTGTCCTGCTGGTCGAGGCGAGACGGCACCACCACGTCGATGTGGGCGTGCAGGTTGCCGCGGGCGCCGGACCTCACGTTGGGCATCCCATGGCCGCGCAACGTCGTGACGGCGCCCGGCTGAGTGCCCGCCGCGACGACGATGTCGGTCTCCCCGTCGAGGATCGCATCGACGGTGACCTTGGTGCCCAGCGCTGCGTCGACCATCGGCACCGACACGCTGAAGTGCAGGTCGTCTCCGTCGCGGATGAAGACGTCGTGCGGCTGTTCGTGCACCTCGACGTGCAGGTCGCCCGCGGGGCCGCCGCCGGGACCAACTTCGCCCTGAGCCGCCAGACGCACCCGCATGCCTTCGCCGACACCCGGCGGGATCTTGACGCTGATCTCCCGTCGCGCCCGCACGCGCCCGTCGCCTCCGCAGCGATGACATGGATCGGGGATGACCTCGCCGACGCCCGCACACACCGGACACGGGCGCGACGTCATCACCTGGCCAAGGAGGGAGCGCTGCACGGACTGGACCTCGCCATGGCCGTGGCAGGTGTCACAGGTGACCGGCGTGGAGTTGCCGTGAGTGCCCTTGCCCTGGCATACGTCACAGAGGATCGCGGTGTCCACGGTGACGTGCTTGGTGACGCCGGTCGCGCACTCAGAGAGGTCGAGCCGCATCCGCAGCAGCGAGTCCGAACCCGGGCGCACCCGACCGACCGGCCCGCGCGTGCCTCCGCCGCCACCGAAGAACGCCTCGAAGACGTCACCGAGCCCACCGAAACCGCTGAACCCGCCGCCGAACCCGTTGCCGGCGCCCGCGCTCTCCATCGGATCGCCACCGAGGTCGACGATGCGGCGCTTCTCGGGATCGCTCAGCACCTCGTAGGCGACGCTGATCTCCCTGAACTGGGCTTGTGCCGCTTCGTCGGGGTTGACGTCGGGATGCAACTCGCGTGCAAGCTTGCGGTACGCACGCTTGATCTCCGAGTCGCTCGCGCCCTTGCTCACCCCGAGCAGGCCGTAATAATCGCGTGCCACGCCAAAACCCTTCTTAACCCTCTTCGAGCCGCACTTGCGGTCTTTGTCGACGCCCTAACGGCCGCCCAAGACCTCGCCTATGTACATAGCAACCGCGGCGACGTTGGCGATGGTTCCCGGATAGTCCATCCGAGTGGGACCCACCACACCCATGCCGCCGAACACCTTGCCCGAACTGCCGTACGTGGTGCTCACCACCGACGTCCCGGCCATCTGCTCGGCCTCGGTCTCGTGCCCGATGCGCACGGTTACCTTACCGGCTTCCTGTTGGACGGCCAGCAACCGCAAGACGACCACCTGCTCCTCCAGCGCCTCGAGCACCGACCGCAGGGAACCACCGAAGTCAGCGGTGTTGTGTGTCAGGTTGGCGGTCCCCCCGAGGAGCAAACGTTCCTCGGTGTGTTCGACGAGGGTTTCGACGAGCACGGTCGCCGACCGCCCAACGGCATCGCCGAGGCGGCCGTGACCGACCAGCTGCGAGGCCAGGTCAGAGACCGCGATCGAGGCGGTGGTGATGGGCTTGCCCTCGAGTGCGTGGCCGAGTCGCTCGCGCAGGGTCGCCAGCTGCACGTCGTCGATGGCGTCGCCAAGCTCGACGATCCGCTGATCGACGCGGCCCGAGTCGGTGATGAGCACCAGAAGCAGCCGGGCGGGTGTCAGCGCAACGACTTCGAGGTGTCGAACCGTGGAGGTGGTCAGCGTCGGGTACTGCACGATGGCGACCTGCCGGGTGAGCTGCGCGAGCAGTTTCACCGCCCGACGCAGGACGTCGTCAAGGTCGACGCCGGACTCCAGGAACGTGAGGATGGCGCGACGCTCGCTCGAGGACATCGGCTTGACGTCGTCCAACCGGTCGACGAACTCGCGGTACCCCTTCTCGGTGGGCACCCGGCCCGAGCTGGTGTGAGGCTGCGCGATGTAGCCCTCGGCCTCGAGGACGGCCATGTCGTTGCGCACGGTCGCACTCGACACGCCAAGGCTGTGGCGTTCCACGAGGCTCTTCGAGCCGATCGGCTCCTTGGTGGACACGAAATCGGCGACGATCGCGCGAAGCACCTCGAAGCGACGGTCATCGGCAGTACCCAAGGTTCACCTCCAAGTTCAATTCATTTTACGTTGACGAGCAGCATCGACGTCCCGCGACGCATCGCGGGGCCTGCAGATAACCTCATTTCATGCTCGAGCGGACCAGCCGATGATCTTCAAGGGTGTGCGCGATGGCAAGCCGTACCCGGAGCACGGCCTGTCGTACCGGCAGTGGGCTCAGATCCCGCCGCGGCAGATCCGCCTCGACGAGTTGGTGACCACCACGACGGTGCTGGCGCTCGACCGCCTGCTCTCCGAGGATTCGACGTTCTACGGCGACCTGTTCCCACACGCCGTCCGCTGGGAGGGCGTCATCTACCTCGAGGACGGCGTGCATCAAGCGGTCCGGGCGGCCTTACGCAACCGGCCGGTACTGCACGCCAGGGTCTATGAGATGGACCTTCCCCTGGACCAGCAGACCTAGGGCTCACGCCAAGAGCTCCCGCACCACCGCGTCGGCGAGCAGCCTGCCCCGATCCGTCAGCACCAGCGAGTCGTCATGCCTGAGCAACAACCCATCGCCGCAAAGGGTTTCGGCTCGCGAACGTTCCTCGGCACCGAGGAGTGCGACCGGTAGGCCGTCGCGGAGGCGCACCCGCAACATCACGTCCTCGGTGTGACGGGCCACGTCGTCCAGGATCTCGGAGTCGGCGACCGGCAGTCGACCCTCGGCGAGCGATTGGGCATAGGCGTTGGGGTGCTTGACGTTCCACCATCGCGTGTCGTCGGTGTAACCGTGCGCTCCCGGGCCCGCCCCCCACCACTCGCCACCGTCCCAATACCCGAGGTTGTGCCGGCACTCCCCGCCGGGAAGGCTCCAATTGGACACCTCGTACCAGTCGAAACCGGCCGCGGACAGTCGCGCGTCGAGCAGTTCGTACCGCGTGGCAAGCACGTCGTCGTCGGGCGCGGGCAACTCGCCGCGACGCACTCGCCTCGCCAGCGCGGTGCCGTCCTCGACGACCAGCGCGTACGCCGACACGTGGTCGACGCCGGCACCGATCGCGGCGTCGACCGAGCGGGTCAGGTCGTCGTCGGTCTCCCCCGGGGTGCCATAGATGAGGTCGAGGTTGACGTGTTGGAAGCCCGCCGCGCGTGCATCGGCGGCCGCGGCGAGGGCTCGGCCGGGTGAGTGCACCCGATCCAACGCCGCAAGCACGTGCGGAGCCACCGACTGCATGCCGAGCGACAGTCGATTGAAGCCAGCGTTGCGCAGCTGGTCCAACAGCACGGGCGTGGTCGACTCCGGGTTGGCCTCGGTCGTCACCTCGGCGTCCGCGGCCAAGGTGAAGTTCGCGCGAACCGCAGCCATTACCGCGGCGAGCCGTTCGCCGCCGAGCATCGACGGGGTGCCGCCGCCGATGAACACCGTGGACACCACCGGCGGGCTGGAGCGAAGCGACCCGGGGAGTGACTCGGGAACCGACCCTCGCGCCGCCAGCTGAATCGCTGCCAATTCCAGCTCGATCCGCAGCGCGTCGAGCCAGCCGTCGGGATTCGCGCCGCCGAGTTCGCCGGGTGTGTAGGTGTTGAAGTCGCAGTACCCGCACCGGGTGGCGCAGAACGGCACGTGAACGTAGATGCCGAACGGCGCAGTGCGGAGTCCGGCAGTCATCCCCACAGTCTTCCAGAGCGGACTTTTGCTCGTGATGAGCGCAAAATTCAGCCGGTTAGGGCGGGTGCTGCCTGTCGTGGCAGAATGTCGGGCGTGACCGCTGCCCAGACCTCGACCATCCGCGTTGCGCTGGTGGTCCGGCGGCATGTCGACTTCAAGCGCGTATGCACCTGTTGCTGTCTGCCTTGACGCCGTAGACCTGTCCACCTGTATTTGCAGCTGGCCGCCGGATCTGCGCCGCCGGACAGCCACCGGTGACAACGCGCGATTCACAAGCCGGCTCCCTCGAGAAGGGGCCACACTCCATGTCTACTGCAAAGCCCGCGAAGCGGCCAAAGGGCGAGGGCCAGTGGGCGCTCGGCTACCGCGAACCGCTGAACGCCAACGAGCAGGCCAAGAAGGACGACAACCCGCTCAACGTGCGGGCACGCATCGAGAACATCTACGCCAAGGGTGGCTTCGAGAGTATCGACAAGGGCGACCTTCGCGGCCGTTTCCGCTGGTGGGGGCTCTACACCCAACGCAAGCCCGGCTACGACGGCACCTGGACCGGTGACGACAACACCGACATGCTCGAAGACGAGTTCTTCATGCTGCGAGTCCGGTGCGACGGCGGTGCCCTCTCCGCGGCGGGGCTGCGCACCCTCGGCGAGATTTCCACCGAGTTCGGCCGCGACACGGCCGACATCTCCGACCGGCAGAACATCCAGTACCACTGGATCCGGGTCGAGGACATGCCGGAGATCTGGCAGCGACTGGACGCCGTCGGACTGCAGACCACCGAGGCCTGCGGCGACTGCCCCCGTGTCGTGCTTGGCTCGCCGCTGGCAGGTGAATCCCTCGACGAGGTGATCGACGGCACACCGGCGATCGACGAAATCACCAAGCGCTACATCGGCAAGCCCGAGTACTCGAACCTGCCACGCAAGTTCAAGACCGCGATCTCGGGCCTGCAGGACGTGGTGCACGAGATCAACGACGTCGCGTTCGTCGGCGTCGAGCATCCCGAGCACGGGCCCGGCTTCGACCTGTGGGTCGGCGGCGGGCTGTCCACCAACCCGATGCTCGCCCAGCGGGTCGGCGCGTGGATTCCGCTCGACGAGGTACCCGACGTCTGGGAGGGCGTCGTCAGCGTGTTCCGTGACTACGGCTACCGCAGGCTCCGCGCGAAGGCCCGGCTGAAGTTCCTGATCAAGGACTGGGGCATCGAAAAGTTCCGCGAAGTTCTCGAAACGGAATACCTGAAGCGTCCGCTCATCGACGGCCCCGCGCCGACGCCTGCCCCCCGCCCGATCGACCACGTCGGCGTGCAGAAGCTCAAGAACGGACTCAACGCCGTCGGCGTCGCCCCGATCGCGGGCCGGGTGTCGGGCACCATCCTGAGCAAGGTCGCCGACCTCGCCGAGGCTGCCGGTTCGGACCGGATCCGATTCACGCCGTACCAGAAGCTGGTCATCCTCGACGTGCCCGACGACGAGCTCGACGCGCTCCGCGACGGGTTGGACGCGCTGGGACTGCCGTCGAAGCCGTCGCATTGGCGGCGGAACCTGATGGCCTGCACGGGAATTGAGTACTGCAAGCTCTCGTTCGCCGAGACGCGGAGCCGTTCTCAGCTCCTGGCCCCCGAGCTCGAGAAGCGCCTCGAGGATCTCAACGCCCAACTCGACGTGCCGGTCACCATCAACATCAACGGGTGCCCGAACTCGTGCGCGCGCATCCAGGTCGCCGACATCGGGTTCAAGGGCCAGATGGTCGACGACGGTGACGGTCCCGTCGAGGGCTTCCAGGTACACCTCGGCGGCAGCCTCGGTCTCGATAGCGCGTTCGGCCGCAAGCTGCGCCAGCACAAGGTGACGAGCGCCGAACTCGGCGACTACATCGAGCGGGTCGTGCGGAACTTCGTGAAACAAAGGGACGACGGCGAGCGTTTCGCAGTGTGGGCCGTACGGGCCGACGAAGCGGACTTGAGGTAATCGATGACCGACGTGATGACAGAAACCGAACTGGTGCAACTGGCCGAACGCGGGGCCGCCGAGCTGGAAGGCGCCAACGCAGAGGAACTGCTGCGCTGGACCGACGAGCACTTCGGCGCCGAGTCCGGAGCCGGGCTGCCGGCGACATCCGGATACGTGGTGGCATCGAACATGCAGGACGCCGTCCTCGTCGCGATGGCTGCCAAGGTGCGGCCCGGCGTGGACGTCCTGTTCCTCGACACCGGCTACCACTTCGCGGAGACCATCGGCACCCGCGACGCGGTGGAGGCCGTCTACGGCGTCAACGTCGTCAACGTGACGCCGGAGAACAGCGTCGCCCGCCAGGATGAGCTGCTCGGCAAGGACCTCTTCGCGCGTGACCCTGCGGAGTGCTGCCGGATGCGCAAGGTCGAGCCGCTTGGCAAGGCGCTCAAGGGCTATTCGGCGTGGGTGACCGGCATCCGGCGCGTCGAGGCGCCGACGCGGGCGAACGCCCCGCTGATCAGCTTCGACAAGGCCTTCGGCCTGGTGAAGATCAATCCGATCGCGGCGTGGTCCGACGACGACATGCAGGCCTACGTCGACGCCAACGACATCCTCGTCAACCCACTCGTCTTCGAGGGTTACCCGTCCATCGGCTGCGCCCCATGCACGGCCAAACCGATCGAGGGTGCCGATCCCCGCAGCGGCCGTTGGGCCGGCCTATCGAAGACGGAATGCGGGCTCCACGCGTCGTGACGGAGAGCCTGATCCTCGCGGCCCACGGCAGCGTCGATCCCCGTTCGTCGGCGGTCGCGCAAGCCCTCGCCGGGCGGATCCGCCGGCTGCGGCCTGGGCTGGACGTGCACGCGGCATTCCTGGAGAAGTCGGCGCCGTATGTCGGTGACGTGCTCGCCGACGTCGCCCGTCGCGGTGATTCGGCCGTGGTGGTGCCGATGCTGTTGGCCGATGCCCACCACGCCAGAGTGGACCTGCCGACCGTGATCGCGCAGTCCGGCGCCGACGTCAGGCAGTCCGAAGTCCTCGGCGAGGACCCGGCACTCATCACGCTGCTCGGGCAGCGCCTGGCAGCGGCGGGGGTGTCGGCGGATCAGCGGGACGTCGGGGTCATCGTGGTGGCGGTGGGCTCGTCGAATGACGCGGCCAACGCGCGGACGGCCACGTTGGTACCCGAGTTGGCACTCCGAACGCGTTGGGCGGGTGTGGAAGTGGCCTTCGCCACCGGACCTCACCCGACCGTCACCGAGGCGGCGATCCGCTTGCGGAGTCGCGGGGCTCGCCGGCTGATCGTCGCACCGTGGTTCCTGGCGCACGGGCGCATCACGGACCGGGTCGTTGCAGCCGCTGCCGACCTTGGCGTTCCGATGGCAGAACCCCTCGGGTCGCACAACCTGGTGGCGGCCACCCTGCTCGATCGATTCGACGAGACGCGCTCGGTGCTCGTCGCCGCGTAGCCGGGTTGCTGCCCACGAAGGCATGTTTGCCACCCACCGGATCTGGCCCACACGTTTCGACGGATTCGCAGCTCAGCGTCTGCGGGAACGCCGAATGGAGGATTTGCCCCACGCTTTGCCCAATCTATGGCATCATATTGACGTTGGCGTTTGGCCACCCACGACCCCGAAAACGGTCGCTGGATCGCAATTCGGGGATTGGATTGGGATAGGACATGAACACAAATCGTTTGACTCGCCGGTTGGCGCTTGTCATCGGTGGCGGCGCGATCATCACCATGGGCGCCCTCACCGCTGGCTGTAGCAGCAACGAAACACCCGCTCCCTCCAGCACGACGACCACCACGACGTCGTCGGTGACGCCGACGGAGAAGAGTCTCACTCCCGGTGGGCCCAACAGCTTCTCCCCGCCCGTGAAGGCACCACCGGCACCCACCGGCGAGCCTGGCACCCACCGCAGCGGCAGCGGGTCCTAGGTCCGACCGGACGAGGTCAGTTCTCACTTCTGCAGGGACGTCACCGCGGTGGCGTCCCTGCAGAGTCGGTCTTCGTGGACCTAAGCCTCGGGAGTCTGAAATGTCCTGTCGACGCGCAGCCATGCGCCTGCTCGGGTGCTCGCTCACGTTGTCGATGGTCGCCGGCGTGGCCGTCGTCGTCTCCGAGCACCATTCCGAGCCTTCATCGCACGCGGCGGCCATCGGTGGTCCGTACGCGAATCTCCTTGCCAGCTCAACAGATCTCGGACCGTCCCAACTCGACCGCGCGCAGCTCACCGTCGGACTTCGCGGCTCGGCACGTCCGGACCCGCTGCTGCAGTGGGCGCGGAGCAAGGGTCTCGCGGTTCGTTGGCAGCCCGGCGAAGAGTGGGCGATCGTCGAAGGCGCCCCGCCCGCCGTCGCCGAGGCCTTCGACGTTCCGGTGCACGACTACCGCGGCATGCAGGGGCAGGTGTTCTACGCCTCCGCCTTGCAGCCCGAAGTGCCTGCGGCCGTACGCAATACGGTGAGTGACCTCGGCCGCATCCTCGGGTACACCCCACACCGCGAGGCGCGCCCGGACATGATTCCCCTCGACGTCCCCGGCCAGGGGTTGACGCCGAGCGCTCTGTTGACCGCCTACAACGCGAGTCCGCTTGCGGCAGCGGGCATCACGGGCAAAGGACAAACCATCGTCTTCTTCGCGTTCAGCGGATACGACCAGGGCGATCTCGACGACTTCGCTCAAATGTCGAATCTGCCACCGCTGAAACCGATTCTCGTCGGCGGACAGCCCAGCGAATCGCGCGCCGAGACCGTGATGGATCTCGAAGTCGCGCATGCGATTGCACCCGACGCTCGAATGGTGGTGGTCAACGCCCGTCCCACCCTGGAGGGCGGCCGAACCTACGAGCGGATCGCGGAGATGTTCGACGCGGCCAACAAGCAGTTCCCCGGCGCGGTGTGGAGCCTGTCCATCGGGTGGGGGTGTGACGAGCTGATCACCGCGACGGACCTCAAACCCGTGCAGTCGGCGTTGGAACGTGCGCACGCCAACGGGACGTCGGCCTTCGATGCCAGCGGGGACACCGGCGGTTTGGAATGCAAGGGCGGCCCCGATTGGTCGTCGCCTCCTGGCCCCGACGACATTGGGCTGGACGCGATCTCGTCGCTCCCCGGCATGACGTCGGTGGGCGGCACCACGCTCTCCACCGATGAGCACGGTCAATGGCTGGCGGAGCAGGCCTGGATCGACTCGCCGTTGTCCCAGGGCACCAGCGGTGGGGTGTCGAAGCTCTTCCCCCGACCGGCGTGGCAGCGCAGGTTCGTCATCGAGCGGGATTCGGGAAAGCGACAGCGACGCCTGACCCCAGACGTCTCGGCACTCGCCGACCCGTTCACGGGCGTACGGATCAGGTTCGACGAGCAGGATTTGGTTGGTGCAGGCACGTCGCAGGCGGCGCCGATTTGGGCAGGCCTGACGGCGCTGATGAACCAGTACCTGCTGGCGAATGGAGGGCAGCGATTGGGTGACCTGAACCCGCTGCTCTATCGGGTGGCCGCGGGCGCCAACGCCCCCGGGTTCCGCGATGTCGGCCTCGGCGGCAACGCGGTCGACGTCGCCAATCCCGGCTACGACCTCGTCACCGGGCTCGGCAGTCCCAACGTCGAACTGCTGGCCCGCGACTTCCTCGACATCCAGAAGGGACTCGCGCCGCGATGACGACGATGACGTGTCGCAGCTGCGACGTCATCGTGCCAACGGGCGAATTCTGCGGGAATTGCGGTGCGCCGGCATCCCGGCGACGTGGCGACGGGCCTCCTTGGCTGCGCTTGTCGGCCTACGCGGCGGCACCGCGCGAGCACGTGCTGCGCCCCTCGGTGACGAGCACGATCTACCCGTCCCTGCCGCGCGGCTCCAGGATGGCGTTCCGACTCGCGCTCGTCGGCGTGGTCGCGCTGTTGGTGGGCACCGCACTGCCGATGTGGCAGGCGGCGCTGATCGGACTGATCGGTTTCGGGCTGCCCCTTCTATTCCTCGCCTACCTCAAGCAGACCGACGCCTTCGCCGATCTCACGACAGGCACCCTGTTGACGACCGCGGCGCTGGCAGTCGCGTTCGGCATCGGATGGGGACTCGCCACGGACGCCGCCGCGGCACGCACCGACGACGATGCACTGGGTCTGCCGGTCAGCACGCTCAGAATTCTCCTCACCGGCTTCGCCATTCCGTTGGGTTTCCTCGTCCTACTCCTCGCGCCGATGATCATCGTGCGGGTGTGGCGCCCCGGAAGCCGAGAGTCGTTGAACGGGTTCACGATCGGATCACTCGGAGCGCTCTTCTTCGTCAGCGCGGGCAGCCTGACCCGGCTGGCGCCCCAGTTCGCCAACGGCCCGGTAGACCACGACGGCCGCTCGCCGGTTCACCTCGTCATAGCCGGTCTCATCCAGGGTGTGGCGGTGCCGCTGACGGCGGTCGCCGTTGGCGGCGCGATCGGCGCGACCCTCTGGTTCGTGCCGCGAGCGGATTCCCGACGAAAGCCGCCGTGGTACGCGCTGACCTCACCCGCCCCCGCGATCGCGTTCGGGTTGGCCACCTACCTCGGATTGGGACTGCTCGACTTCGTCATGCCTCCCGACGACGTCGGGACGGCCGTCTACGCCTTTCTCGCGGTGCTCGCCCTCTATGCGCTACGGATCGTCGTGCACTCCACGTTGCTCCACGAACGACCCGACGAACAGCGTCCAGACGAACTCGTCAACTGCCCGGAGTGCGAGCACGTCGTCCCCGATCTGGCGTTCTGTCCTCGGTGTGGGATCGCCGGGCGAGCCGCCACGCGGACGTCGGCCGCGGTGCGGACCACGTCGCCCGCCCGGCTGCTGTCGTTCGTCGCCGTCGTCGTGGCGTTGGTCATGGCGGGATCGGTCGGGCTCTCGGTGTGGCGCACGCCGTCGAAGGCACAGGTCGTCTGCCCGCCCGACTGCGGGCACCCGCCGATCAGCAAGCCCGTTGCGATCAATCCCCGCTTCACCCCCAGCGGCGGCGAGTTCTCGGTGTCCTACCCCGGCGAGCAGACGGCGTACGACGCCACCTTCGAATCGAACGGTGTGGTGCTGGACCTACGCGCCGGGGACGGCGGCACGCTTCGGCTGTTCGGCCAGCCCGCGAACGGTCAGACGCCGCGCCAGATCGCGAACGACCTACTCAGAGAGCACTACCCGGACGCGACCTTCGCCTATGAGATCCCCAACGCCTTCGTCGGATACCAACTCGGGTACGGCGAGGTCGCCGACGACTACCCCGCCGACGCCATCGGCGATGACGGGCGAAATCGCGTGCTGATCATGGTCGCGGTGAAACACGACTTCGCGTTGATCGCCGCGGCGGCCGGTCCATTCCGGGAGTTCAGCCCGGAATTCGGCTCCGGTCACCCTTCTGGGGCCAACTTCTTCCTGGCGCTGGACATGGCGAAGTACGTCAACAGCTTCATGTGGCGTGGAGACCCGCCTCGCTGAGTTCATCGCCGACGGTGGGCAACTGGGCATGGCCGGGAATCGGTGGCACCCGGGTGGCCCTGACGTACACGGTGTCGCCCTCCTTCAGCCCGAGCGCTTCGGCGTCACCGCGGGTGATCTGCGCGGTGAACGACGAATGGTCCGCTGCGCTGGTGAGCTCGACGCGAACCTCGAAGCCGAGCACCACGATTCGGTGGATGACCGCGCGGATGACACCGGTTGCCGACACGCTGCCGTCGGTCTGCGCAAGGGCCATGTCGGGATTGCGGCCGACGCGAATGTCGTGGGGGCGGACCAACGTGCCGTTGAGCGATGAAACGGCACCGAGGAACGACATCACGAAGCCATTCGCGGGGCTGTCGTAAACCTCTGTGGGAGAACCGACTTGCTCAATGCGCCCCTTGTTGAGCACCGCGATGCGGTCGGCGACGTCGAGGGCCTCGGCCTGGTCGTGCGTCACCAGCACGGTGGTCACGTGCACCTCGTCGTGCAGCCTGCGCAACCACGCCCGCAGATCCTCGCGGACCTTGGCGTCGAGCGCCCCGAACGGTTCGTCGAGCAGCAGCACCTGAGGGTCGACCGCCAAGGCACGCGCGAGCGCCATCCGCTGCCGCTGTCCACCGGAGAGCTGATTCGGGTAGCGGGTCTGAAACCCCGCGAGCCCGACGATCTCGAGGAGGTTGTCGACCTTGTCCTTGATCTCGTCCTTGGGTCGCTTGCGGATCTTCAGCCCGAACGCGACGTTCTCCCGGACGGTCAGATGCTTGAACGCCGCATAGTGCTGGAATACGAAGCCGATGCCGCGTCGCTGCGGCGGTACCCGCGTGACGTCCTGACCCTTGATGGTGACCGTGCCCGTGTCGGGCTGGTCGAGGCCGGCGATGGCGCGCAACAGCGTCGACTTCCCCGAGCCGCTGGGGCCGAGCAGTGCGGTGAGCGACCCCTCAGGGACGTCGAAGTCGATGTTGTCCAGCGCGACGAAGTCCCCGTAGCGCTTGTTCGCGCCACGCACGGTGATCGCATTGGGGGAGGTCATGTCGGGGTCCTTGTCTTCGAAGCCTATTTCGCCGCCCGGGCACGCCGGGCGTCGAGGATCACTTGAGCCACCAGCACGAACACGGCGACGGCCATCAGCAGCGTCGAGACGGCGTAGGCGCCGTACTCCTGACCGCGGCTGTAGCGGTCGGCTACCAGCAAGGTGAGCGTCTGCGACGTGCCCGGCAGGTTGGACGACACCATGATGACGGCGCCGAACTCACCCAGGGTGCGCGCGACGGTCAGCACGATGCCGTAGGTGAGGCCCCACCTGATCGACGGGAGGGTGATCTTCCAGAACGTCTGCCACCAGGTCGCGCCGAGGGTGGACGCGGCTTCCTCCTGGTCGGTGCCGAGTTCGTGCAGCACCGGCTCGACTTCCCGGATCACGAAGGGCACCGTGACGAAGATGCTGGCCAGCACGATGCCGGGCAGACCGAAGATGATCTTGATGCCCAGGTCGTTCTCGACGAAGCCGAGCGCTCCCGCCGAACCCCACAACAGAATCAGGGCGACGCCGACGACCACCGGCGACACGGCGAACGGCAGATCGATGACGGCTTGCAGGACGCTCTTCCCACGAAAGCGATTGCGCGCCAGGACGAGTGCGGTGGGGATGCCAAAGATGACGTTGAGCGGAACCACGATCACCACGACGAGCAGTGACAACTGCAGCGCCGAGATCGCGGCTGGTGTCGTGATCGACGCGACGAACTCCCCGAACCCCGGCTCGAAAGTGCGCCAGAGGATGAGTCCGACGGGCACGACCACCAGGATCAAGACGTAGCCGAGCGCGACGTATCTCAGCAGGTAGCGCACCGCGGGTGAGGGATTCATCGCGCCAGCTCCTCACGCTTGGCGGCCCGAGAGCCGACCAGCCGAAGGACGAACAACACGAGGAACGAGATCACCAGCAGCACGATCGAGATCGCCGCCGCTCCGGTGCGGTCGTCGTTCTCGATCAAGGTCCGGATCCACTGCGAGGAGACCTCGGTCTCCCCGGGCACGGCGCCACCGATCAGTACCACCGAGCCGAACTCGCCGATCGCCCGTGAGAATGCCAGCCCCGCCCCGGACAGCAGGGACGGCAGCAACGCCGGGAGGACGACCGTGATGAAGATCGCGGTGTTGTTGGCTCCCAGTGAGGCGGCCGCCTCCTCGACCTCGCGGTCGAGTTCGAGCAACACGGGCTGCACCGAACGCACCACGAAGGGCAGCGTCACGAACAGCAGGGCGATGCCGATGCCCCACTTGGTGTGTTGAAGGTGAAGTCCGACAGGACTATTCGGGCCGTACAGCGCCAGCATCACCAGGCTGGCGACGATGGTCGGCAGGGCGAACGGCAGGTCGATGACGGCGTCCACGAACCGCTTGCCGGGAAAATCGTCACGGGTCAGAACCCATGCGACCAGCAGGCCGAAGACCAGGTTGATCGCCGTCACACCGATGGACACCGTCAGCGTGACGCGAAAGGACTCGATCGCGGCATTGGACGTCACGGCCGCCCAGAAGGCGTTCCAGCCACCGCCTGCGGCCTGCCAGAGGATCGCCGCCAGGGGCAGCAGAACGATGACCGACAGCCACGTCGCCGCCGTGCCCACCCGCAGCCCCGTCGTCCCAAGGACCTTTCGAGGTCCTCGGGACGGGGCGTCGAGCGTTGCCGTCATCCAGTCGCCTGCTTGTAGATCTTGGTGATCGAGCCGTTGTCCTTGTCGAACAGCGACGGATCGACCTGACTCCAGCCACCGAGGTCGGCGATGCTCCACAGCTTCTGCGGGGTCGGGAAGTCAGTGGCGAAGTCCTCGGCCACCTTGGGGTCGACCGGACGGAAACCGGCCTCGGCCCAGAGCTTCTGCCCCTCGGGGGTGTAGAGGAAGTTCTTCAGCGCCGTGGCCTGCGCGAGATGCGCGCTGGTCGACACGACGGCCACCGGATTCTCGATCTTGAACGTCTGCGGCGGGGTGACGTGCTCGACCGGCTTGCCCTGACGCTCGGTGTTGATCGCCTCGTTCTCGTAGCTGATCAACACGTCACCGCTGCCCTGGAGGAACACGTCGGTGGCCTCCCGGCCCGAACCCGGGCGCGTCTTGATGTGCTCGCTGACGAGCTTGTTGATGAAGTCAAGGCCTGCCTGCGGGTTCTTGCCACCATCACTCTTGGCGGCGTACGGCGCCAACAGATTCCACTTCGCCGAGCCGGAGCTCAACGGGCTGGGGCTGATCACTTCGAGGCCGGGCTGCAGCAGGTCGTCCCAATCCTTGATGTTCTTCGGGTTTCCCTTGCGCACCACCAGAGTCACCACCGAACCGAAGGGAACGCCGTTGGTCGCGTCGGTGTTCCAGTCCTTGGCGACCTTGTCCGCCTTGACGAGTCGGGTGACGTCGGGCTCGACGGAGAAGTTGACGATGTCGGCGGGCTTGCCGTCGACGACACCGCGCGACTGGTCGCCCGAGGCGCCGTAGGACGTCGTCACGGCCACCCCCTTGCCCTCGGGGGTGGCGGCGAACGCCGGGATGATCTTGCTCCAGCCTGGTTCCGGCACGGCATAGGCGACCAGGGTCAGCGTGGTGTCGGCCTTGGGCTGGTCGCCGCCACCGGCAACGTCACTGGCGCCTCCGCCGCACGCCGCGAGCAAGGAGGCCGTGACGGCGATGACGCCGACGGCGGTCAGCGACCGGATCGACTTCGGCTTCGAGAGGGGCATGTGTGGAGCCTTCCTTGCGGGTGACGGATGAAGAGGTGAATCCGTCACGGCGGCAAGGAGGCGTATCAGTTCTTGGGCACGAAGACTGCCGCTACCGACACCAAACCGCGCAACGGAATGGGGTCAGCGACAACAGTGCACATCGGCGACAGCGCAATTGCCCACGGCAATGAGAGCCAGGACATGGCTCTCGTTACTGCCGGCCGCTGCGTGCATGGCGCGAAGCGTAACAGAACGGCCGAACGGCGCGTTAGCGGGCGAACAGCCACATCACGACGACGAGTGCGACCAGTGCGACCAGCACTAATGTCACCCGTGAGCGCGGCATTCCCGTCACGACGGGTCCTCGTCGGTGTGCCTCGCCCGCTGGATCAGGCGGATGCCGTTGCCAAGCGCCCCGTCGAGCACCACGGCGATGGCGTAGGCCAACATCAGCACGACGGGCATCACGACAACTGTTTGGGCGACGAAACCGAGGCCGGACAGCCACAGTTCGACGCCGTCCCACCAACTCAGGATGCCGCTCACCGGGTCCACCATACGAGCAACGAAAGGCCCCGCACGAGTAGACGCCGGGTACCTGGGCAGTCGATGATGTCGAGATGGTTCTGCAGCACACCGAGCGCGACGATCAAACCAGCGATGGCGAACACGTGCCCGAGGCGCCGTACACCGTCACGGCCCCGGTTCCGTACGCGCCGGGCGGCCCGCTGCGGAACCCCTTTCCGCCGATTGCGGACTACGCCTTCCTCTCGGACTGTGAGAACACCTGTCTGATCTCGTCGGCGGGCTCCGTGGAGTGGATGTGCGTGCCCCGGCCGGACTCTCCGAGCGTGTTCGGCGCGATCCTGGACCGGGGGGCTGGCCACTTCCGCCTCGCGCCCTACGGGGTGACGGTGCCGTCCGCGCGGCGCTACCTGCCCGGCTCACTGATCATGGAGACCACCTGGCAGACCCACACCGGCTGGCTGATCGTGCGCGATGCCCTGGTGATGGGACCGTGGCATGACCTCGACACCAGGTCCCGGACGCACCGCCGCACCCCGATGGACTGGGATGCCGAGCACATCCTGCTGCGCACCGTGCGCTGCGTCAGTGGCGTGGTGGAGTTGGTGATGAGCTGCGAGCCCGCGTTCGACTACCACCGCGAGTCAGCCACCTGGGAGTACTCGGCGTCGGCCTACGGCGAGGCGATCGCCCGCGCCAGCAAGAACCCCGAGGCGCACCCGACGCTGCGGCTGACGACGAATCTGCGCATCGGGCTCGAGGGGCACGAGGCGCGGGCGCGGACCCGGCTCAACGAGGGCGACAACGTGTTCGTCGCACTGAGTTGGTCCGGCCACCCGGCGCCGCAGACCTTCGAAGAGGCCTCCGACAAGATGTGGAAGACCAGCGAGTCGTGGCGCCAGTGGATCAACATCGGCGACTTCCCCGATCATCCGTGGCGGTCGTACTTGCAGCGCAGCGCGTTGACGCTCAAGGGCCTGACGTACTCCCCGACCGGCGCGCTACTGGCGGCCAGTACCACGTCGCTGCCGGAAACGCCTCAGGGCGAACGCAACTGGGACTATCGCTATTCGTGGATCCGCGACTCCACGTTCGCGCTGTGGGGGCTGTACACCTTGGGTCTCGACCGTGAGGCCGACGACTTCTTTTCCTTCATCGCCGATGTGTCGGGCGCCAACAACGGTGAGCGCCATCCGCTTCAGGTGATGTACGGCGTCGGCGGTGAGCGCAGCCTCGTCGAGGACGAACTCAACCACCTCTCGGGCTATGACAACTCCCGGCCGGTGCGCATCGGCAACGGCGCCTATGACCAGATGCAGCACGACATCTGGGGTTCGATGCTGGATTCG